>NZ_SDHX01000001.1:3000000-3295555 GCF_004118375.1 Oleiharenicola lentus | reverse complement strand
CGTGTAACCCGCGGTGTTGAGGGCGGTGATGGAGCCCTCGTTGGTGAAGGTGGGGGCGTAGATCTGGCCGTGGGAGTTGTTGGCGCTGTGGGTCAGCGAACCCTGGTTGGTGAAGGAGGCGCCGGCGTTACTGGAGGCAATGGCCAGGTCACCCGAGCCGGTGGAGGCTGAATCGATCGTGAACGCCGAACTGGCCGCAAGGACGATACCGGAGTTGAGGCCGAATGTGGCCGTGGCGGCGATGAAGGTGTTCGTGCCGCTGAAGTTGATGGCGCTGTTGCTCGCACTTACGGTCACGAGACCGGAGAAGGACTGGTTCGTATAGGTTCCGTCCACCAAGGTGGTTTGGGCGACGAGCGGGCCGAGCAAGGCGAGTCCCAGCAGGCATCGTAGAGTGCGAGCGCGCAGAGGAGTGGTAAAACCGGCGCGGGACATGTCGAGAAGGTTGGAAAGCCCGATGTCTGAAAGCCAGACTATTGCTGGGTAGTTGTGGGTCTTATCAGTGCAACCTTAGTTACAGGCGCGGGGTCACAATCGGTGGTGATAAAAACGGGCTTGCCTAGGGGCAGATTGAACCGCGATATCCCCGCCTCGCGCCGCTTTAGCTCAGTTGGTAGAGCGACTCATTCGTAATGAGTAGGTCGTCGGTTCAAATCCGACAAGCGGCTCCAGTTTTCCTCCGGCAAAGCGGAAGCACGGGTTTTGTTCCCGGGGCTGGACTATCCCCATCTTTCGACTTGGAGAAGGGGCGGGTGGGCTTCATCTTGCGGCGGTTTTCGCGAGGGTAGCTCAGCTGGATAGAGCACCGGTTTTCTAAACCGGTCGTCGGGAGTTCGAGTCTCCCCCCTCGCGCCACTTTCGGTGAAAATAATGACTTGCCTACGCCGGGGGCATGGGGCTTCTTCGCCCTTCCGATGAATCATCGGGCTGTAGCGTAGCCTGGTAGCGCGCTTGCATGGGGTGCAAGAGGTCGTGAGTTCGAATCTCACCAGCCCGACCATTTCCCCAACCCGCATCAGGAGCACTTGATGCGGGTTTTTTGTGGCTATCAGGGTTTTGCGTCACTTCAGCCCTTTGCGCTCTTCGGCGACTTCGGCGGGCGTCACGGCGTTGGATTCGTTTTCGAAACTGGCACGAACGTAGGTCAACAAGGCGGAGAGGTCGTCGTCGGATAGGTGACGGAAGGCGGGCATCTCCTGCTGGTAGAACTCGCCGTTGACCTCGATGCGGCCGGAGAGGCCGTTGAGCGCGACCTGCAGGAGGCGGTTCTTGTTTTTCACCCAGTCGGTTTTGGTCAGCGGCGGGATCAGGCCGGGAGCGCCCTGACCCTCCGGGCCATGGCAGGGCAGGCAATGCTGAGCATAGAGCTGCTGACCGGCGCGCAGGGCCTCGGTCGTGGGCGGGAGGCTCCAGTCCTCGCTCTTGAGCGACAGCGGCTCCGGGTCCTCCCGCCATTCGGGCAGCTCGCGCAACGCCGCGGGAATCGGTTTGCTCACGGCGCGGAGACGCACGATGCGGTCGGGTCCGGTGGGCAGTCCGGAATACATCCAAGGTTGGAAGCGCGGGTGCCAGTCGGTGTTGCTCGTGAGAAGATAAATGTCGCCGTTGGGGGTGACGCAAACCTGGCGGATGCGGCCCAGCCGTTCCTGAAGGAAAATGCGTTCGCCGGCAATGGCGTCGCCGGTGGCGCTGAGCGGCAGCACGCGGAGGGCGCGACCTTTGAGGTTGGCGAGCAGGAGCCGGCCGCGCCACTCGGGGACGGCGGCGTGGTTGTAGTAGGCGAGGCCGGCGACGGCGATGGTCGGCGTCCATGCACGCAGCGGTTCGGTGATGGTCTGCTGCTTGGCCGCGGCGATCTCGTGCGGGCGGTCAATGAAGCCCTCGATGGCGGGCCAGCCGTAGTTGCGGCCGGGTTGGAGCAGGTTGATCTCGTCGTCGTTGTTGGCGCCGTGGTCGGAGAGATAGGTGCGTCCGTCGGGGGAGAATGCGAGGCCCTGCGCGTTGCGGTGACCGAGGGTCCACACCGGGCTGCCGGGAAACGGATTGTCGGCGGGGGTCGTGCCGTCGGGATTCAGGCGCAGGATCTTTCCGCTGAGCCGGGCGGGATCGAGGCTGGCGGGCGGATCACCGACGTCGCCGGTGGAGACGTAGAGCTTGCCGTCGGGGCCGAAGGCGAGACGCGAGCCGTTGTGGTAGGAGGCGCCGGGGATCGCGTCGAAGATCGTCTCGGGTTCGCCGAGCCGCGTGCCGTCCCAGCGGCAGCGTACAACGCGCGAACGCACGATCTCTTGCGCGCCCTGTGTCGGCTCCTGGTAAACGTAGTGCAGATAGACGTAGGGCGCGGTGGCGAACCACGGGTGAAACGTGAGCGTCAGCAGGCCGTGCGAACGGCGGTGGAAGATGCGCCCGGAGAGATCGTGCACGGGGGTGCGCTCGCCGGTGTCCGGGTTGAGGCGCCAGACGCGACCGTCCAGTTGGGTGAGCCAAAGCTGGTTGTCCGGTCCCCACGCGAGATCGAAAGGCGCCGACAAATCGCCGGCGACGGTCGCGATTTCGAGCGTGGTTTTCTCGAGCGAGAGGCGGGCGAAAGGAACCGGGGCGGCGAAGATTGCGTTGCCCGCGAGGACGCAGCCAAGCGCGAGCACGGACCGTGGGGTGAGGGGCATCGGCAGGAAGCTGCGGAGAGCGCCGGAAGGGGCAAGGCTGGAGCGCGGGAAGGAGCAGGCTTAAGGTTCAATCTAAAGGCATTTTGAAACGCGGAGGTCGCGGAGAGCGCGGAGGAAATTAACGGGATGGGGTGGAGCCGGGGGCCCTCGCCACGGTGGGTGGATTAACCGGCTGTAGCGGCGCTCCATGAGCGCCGATCTCACGATGGCATCATTCCTATCAAGCTGACCCGGTTCCCAAAACGAGGCCTGGCTTTTCGTGGCTTCTCGTGCCTTTTTGTGGCCAATGTCAGGATCGCCTCACTTCGCCGTCGTCGGGAACGGCGCGTAGGTGGCGCTGGGTTCCTGCTCGGTGATGAGATCGTCGAGGGTTTTGGCGCCGAGGGCGGCGGGGATGCCGGTGGCGAGCTTGGCGTGGTAGTGGGCGAGCACCGGGTCCACGTGGTCGAGCAGACCGCCGCTGGGGGCTTCGCCGTAGTTTTCGAATTTTTCGCGGAAGTCGGAAAGCGTGATCTTGTCGAGCGGGCGCGCGGGCTGGTAGCGGTGGTCGTTAGGGTCGGAGCCTTCGGCGGGCGGCAACTCGTCGATCAGCCCGAGGTCGCAGAGCCGGTTCAACGATTCGTTGAGAATCTGCGACGGGATGCGAATGAGGTGCGCGAGTTCGGTGACGGAGTAGGCGGGGGCGCAGGCCTTGAAGCGCCGGGCCACGAGGAGCAGCACGACCAGCGACATGCTCTCGCGGGTGGCGTGGTTGAGATTGTGCCAGGCGGTCTGGCTGCTGCGATAGCGCACGTTCTGCACGGCGTAGGTGATCTGCCCGCCGACGAGCACGAAGAACCAGAAGATGTAGAGGCCTGCCATCAGGATGGGGAAGATGCCGACGGAGCCGTAGAGACTCTTGGTGCGGAAAACGCCCTGAAGGTAGAGAAACGCGACGTAGTTGTTGAGGAACAGCAGCCCGGTGACCACGATCGCGCCGATCAGCGCGGCACCCCACTTCACCCGGGTGTTGGGCACGGTGCGGTAGAACAGCATCAGCAGGGACATCAGCAGCAGAAAGGAGGAGGAAGGCAGCAGCCAGTTGACGAATTCGACCAGGTGGGCGCCGAGGGGCAGCTTGGCCGCGAACTGCGCAAACACGGTTAGAAACGCGGTGGCCGAGACCAGCGTGATGGAGGCGAAGAAGAGCACCGCGCCGAGCGTGACCGTGGTCCAGTAGTAAATGATGCGCGTCAGCCATCCGCGGCCGCGGCGCACGCCCCAGATGTCGTTGAACGTGTTCTCAATGCTGGTGAACAGCTGCAGCACGATGATCAGCAGCGCGAACACGCCGATGACGCCGGCCGCGCCGGAGCGGCTGCTGGAGATGAACTGAGTGATGAGCTTCACCAACTCCGGGTCGGCCGTGGCCGCGACGACGGGGCGGCCGTCGGCGCCGACTGTGACGGGCCGGAGCTCGAGAGTGCCGTCCTCCTCGGGGTGGTCGTATTGGGCGACCTGGGGTGCGATGAAGCCGATGATGCTGTTCAGCTTTTGCGCCATGATCGCGGGGTCGCGGTTGCCCAGGGCGAAACCCGAGATGAGCACGGCGATGGCGATGAGCGGGCCGAGGCCGAGCAGCGAACTGTAGCTGAGCGCGGCGGCGCGGGTGGCGACCTTCAGCTCGTGCAGGCCGGAGATCGTGATCGAGACGATGCGAAGCAGCGCGTAGAAGCGGTTGCGGATGGTGCGGTCGCGGTTGAAACTGGCCGACCAGATGTCCTCCTGCCACAGCTGGCGCAGGCGCTGGAGCAGGGCGGCGGCGGGCATGAGCGGGGGCCGCGGCGGCCGGTCAGACGTAGGCCATGGTCGCCAACATCGCCATGCCGCCCAGACCGAGCAGCGCGGCCACGGCCAGCGGCACGTAGCTCAGGAAAATCGTGCAGAAATACAGGCCCGCCGAGCCGGCGGCCACGGCGATCATCGGCGTGAGCTGGCCCTGGGTCATGAAGACGAAACCGAGGAAACCCAGCCCGAACACCGCGCGGAAACGCACGAAAGGATAAATCTGGATCACACCGAGAAAGAGCAGCACGCCGATGACCAGGTCCACCACGCCGAGCATGACGCCGGGGGTCTGCATGATCTTGCCGAAATCCATGGACGTGAGGCCCTCGATGCCGGGCAGCACCAGCGCGACCGCGCTGGCGATGGAGATGAGGCCGGCCGCGCGGGTGCCCCACTGGGCGGCGTTCATCATGATCTCGCCCTTGTCCTTCTTGCCCTTCGTGTCCTCGGTCTTGCCTTCGGCGGCGTCGAGGAACTGCTGCACGGTGATGGGCGGGGCGCTGTCGGTCTTCTCCTGGTTCACCACCTTGAACTCGTGGTGCTTGAAACCCATCTTCTTCTTCTCGGGCCAGAGGGCGGCCTTCAGCTCGGGGTTGGCGGTGAGGAGCAGCCACTGTTCGGTGGTGGCGTCGTAGAAATAGGTTTCCTGCGTGACCTGACCGGCTTCGACCAGCGAAACCAGCTGTTCCACCGTGAAGGGGCCGCGGGCCTCGGTGTCGTTCACGCCGCGGACGTAAATCTCTTGGTTGGCCATGCCGCGGATGTTGCCCGGCAGGCGGGTCGCCGCAAGAGCGAAGTCAGGTTGGAAACCTCAAACGCCCCAAGCCAAACGCCAAATAAGGGCTAAAAACCGGGAGGCTCGAAATCTATTTGGCTTGGGCGGTTTGGTGTTTGGGGATTCCCTCCCATCACATTCTCTCCAGCGTGCGCAGGCCGAGCAGGTGCAGGCCGGTCTCGAGCGTGATGAGCGTGCGGTGGCAGAGCAGCAGGCGGCGGGCGCGCACGGCCGGGTCGTCCACGATGACCTTGTCGGCGGCGTAGAACGCGCTGTAGGCGCCGGCCAGCTCGAACAGGTAGAGGCAGAGGAAGTGCGGACGGAGCTGGTCGGTGGCGAGTTTCACGGCGTCGGCGAACTGCACGAGCTTGCGGGCCAGCGCGAGTTCCTGCGCGGTCTCGGGGGCGGTGGCACCGGCGACCGGCGGCTGGGCGGGATCAAGCTCGGCTTTGCGGAAGATGGAACGCACGCGCGCCACGGCGTAGAGCAGGTAGGGCGCGGTGTTGCCCTCGAGCGCCAGCATCTTGTCCCACGAAAACACGTAGTTGCTCGAGCGGTTTTGCGCGAGGTCGGCGTATTGCACGGCGCCGATGCCCACGGCGCGCGCAATCTCGCGGCGCTCGTCCTCGGACAGGTCGGGATTTTTCTCCGTGACGATCGCGAAGGCGCGGTCTTCCGCCTCGTCGAGCAGGGCCTTGAGCTTGATGACGCCGCCGTCGCGGGTCTTGAGCGCCTTGCCGTCCTCGCCGGTCACGGCGCCGAAGGTCACATGGTGCAACTCGGGCAGGCGGTAGCTTTTCGCGGCGAACCATTTCTTCACCGTGAGGAAGAGCTGCTCGAAATGGTCGCCTTGGCGGAAGTCGGTGACGACGACGATGCCATCGGCCGTGAAGTGCTCGGTGCGGTAAAGTGCGGTGGCGAGGTCGGTCGAGGCGTAGTTGCTCGCGCCGTCCGCCTTGCGGATGAGAAACGGCTGCTTGGCGAAGCGCGGGTGCTCGGGGTGAAAGACCACGAGGGCGCCCTCGCTGGTCTCGGCGAGCTTGGTCTCGCCCAGTTCGCGGTAGATGCGCTCGACCTTGTCGTTGTAGAACGACTCGCCGAGGTTGTGGTCGAACACGATGCCGAGCCGGTCGTAGATCTGCTGGAAGGCCGCGAGGCTGACGTCGGAAAATTTTTTCCAGAGAGCGACGTTCTGCGCGTCGCCGGTCTGGAGCTTGACGAGTTCGCGTTTGGCTTCCTCGAGCTCGGGCGAGCCGTCGGGCGTGGCGGCATGGCCGAGCTTGTAGAGACGCTCCAGTTCCTCGATCGGGTCGGTCATCAGCGCCTCGTCGTCCACCCAGCGCTTGTAGCCGTAGATGAGCTTGCCGAACTGCGTGCCCCAGTCGCCGAGATGGTTGTCGCGGATGACTTTCGCGCCGGTGAAGGCTAGCAGTCGACAGATGGCCTCGCCGATCACGGCGGAGCGCAGGTGGCCGACGTGCATCTGTTTCGCGGTGTTGGGCGAAGAGTAGTCAACGACCCAGGTTTGGCCGGCGTGGCTGGCGGAGGCGCCGGCGCGCAGTTGTTCCTCGGAATCGTGGGTGCTGAGCCAGGTGAGCAGGGAGGCGGGCTTGGCGCGGAAATTGATGAAGCCCGGGCCGGCGAGCGTGAGGTCGAAATCGGCCGACAATTCCGCCGCCTGATCCACGATCTGCTGGGCGAGGGCGCGCGGGTTTTGTTTTTCGCGTTTGGCGAAGGCGAGGGCGCCGTTGGCCTGGTAGTCGCCATGTGCCGGATCGGCCACGCGGACCTCGGGATCAAAGCCGCGTCCGGCCAGGCCGAGACGATCGGCAGCGGCCCGAAGGCGGGCATCGAGATGGGCGGCGACGTTGAACGGGAGGGACATCGGGCGATTGAGGAATTGCGCTTGGCTCTGAGCAAGAAGCATTTTCGCGGGTGCGCCGGCCAGGCCTGATCTGCGTGCCCGGCTGGCTGCCGCGGTGAATAACTCGCGGTCATGCCGGGTTTTTAGGCTCGACAAAATCGTCAAAAACCATTGCCTCTTCGAGCTTTGCGCCGCAAGGCGCCGTTTCGCCAATTACCTACAGTGACCTCCTCCATGAGAAAACGTCCCATTCCCACGCGTCGGTTCATCAAGCCGTCGTTTACTTCCCTGATTGAGAAGAAACGCGACGGCCAGGAATTCACGCAGGAAGAAATCCGCTACATCATCGACTCGACCCTCGACGGGGAGATGCCGCAGCACCAGCAGGCCGCCCTGCTGATGGCGATCTACTTCGCGAACATGTCGGCGCAGGAGACGGCGATTCTCACCGAGGAAATGATGCTGTCGGGCGAGGTCATTGACCTGTCCCACATCGCCAAGCCGAAGATCGACAAGTATTCGACCGGCGGCGTGGGCGACAAGACCGCCCTCGTGCTCGCCCCGCTCGCGATGGCCAGCGGCGTCGTGGTGCCGATGATGTGCGGTGTCGAACAGGAGTTCGTCATCACCACGCTGGAAAAGCTCTCGGCCGTCCCCGGCTTCAAGAGCCACATGACGATCCAGCACTTCCAGGATCAGCTCGCCCGTGTCGGCGGCGCGATCGCCGAACAGAGCACCGATCTCGCGCCGGCCGACAAGATTTTCTACGACCTGCGCCTCGAGACCGGCACCATCCCGAGCCTCCCGCTCATCACCGGCAGCGTGCTCTCCAAGAAGCTGGCCGAGGGCGCCGAGGGCCTCGTGATCGACGTGAAGTGGGGCAACGGCTCCTTCATCAAGGATCTCGAGCAGGCCAAGCAGCTCGCCCGTTCCATGACCCGCGTCGGCCGCTCCATGAAGCGCCGCTGCGTCGCGCTCGTCACCGACATGAACCAGCCGCTCGGCGACACCGTCGGCACCGCGCTCGAGCTCAAGGAGGCCATCGCGCTCCTGAAGGGCGAGGGCCCGGAGGACATGAAAGAGCTCGTGCTCAAGCTCGGCATGGAAATCGTGCGCCTCGCCGGCGTCGCGGGCTCCACGCTCTCGGCCAAGCAGACCGTGCAGCGCCACCTCACCGACGGCTCCGCGCTGGAGAAGTTCAAGGACATGATCCGCGCCCAGGGCGGTGACACGTCCTTCATCGACCACCCGGAGAAGTTCCCGACCGCGCGCCACATCCGCAAGCTGCCCGCCCCGAAGCGCGGCTACGTTCACACCATCAACGCCGCCATGATCGCCAAGGGCGTCTCGCTCCTCGGCGCCGGCAAGGACCCCGCGCACCACAACAAGATCGACTACGCCGTCGGCGTCTCGGAGATCAAGAAGGTCGGCACGCAGGTCAAGCAGGGCGAGCCGCTGATGATGATCCACTACAACGACGAGGCGAAGCTCGAGCAGGCGCTGAACTACTTCAAGGACGCCTACCGTCTCGCCCCGAAACGCCCGATCCCGCCCCCGCTCGTCGTCGAGCGCGTGGCGTAAGGCACGCTGCCGAAACGGGAGCCGGGACCCCTCCGTCTCGAAATCTTTCAAGGCCGGTCCTTCGGGACCGGCCTTTTCGTTTGGTGGAGCAACAAGGCGGGACCATCCGCCTCGCGTGTTCCAGGTGTCGTGATCCCTATTTCGCGGGACTGCTAGTCCCGCCTCCAATGGATTGCCAAGCGTCGCGGCATGCTTCCCAATCCGCCCATGTCCGACGCCCGCGAGGCCAAATCCGCTGCCAACAAACCCGCCCTCCGCCCTGAGCCGGCGGTGAAGACCAAGGCTCCGTCCTGGGCCGACCAGCCTGAGCCGCTACCCCAATCGCAGTGGCAGCGGCCGTGGGCACAGCTGAAGTTCGTGTCGTTCCAGCCGGCGATCTTCCCGCGCATGCTCGGCGAGGTGTCGTCCGACGCCCGGCCCGGTGATCTGGTGTCGGTTTACGACAAGTTCGGCCACCGCGTCGGTATCGGGCTCTTCAACCCGCGCGCCAAGATGCCGCTGCGCGTGGTCGTCCACACCGCGCAGCCGCTGGGCGAGGAGTATTTTGAGACGGCCATCCGCCGGGCCGTCGCGCTGCGCAAGGATTTTGGCAAGCTCGACGCCGTGACCGACGCCTGGCGCGTGATCAATTCCGACGGCGACGGCATCAGCGGCCTGACGATCGACCGCTATGGCGACACGCTTTACTGCGACGTCTATTCGCTCGGCATCTTCCAGCGCCTGCCGAAGTGGCTGCCGCTCCTGCACGAGCTGTGCGGCACGAAGCACGTGCGCGTCCACGTGGACCACGACCTCGGCAGCCTCGAGGGCATCAAGCCTTCGCAGATGAAGGAGCTAACGGCCTCCGCGCCCGACAAGGTGCGCATCCGTGAACACGGGGTGAAATACGAGGTGGATTTCGCCGAGGGGCACAAGACGGGTTTCTTCTGCGACCAGCGCGACAACCGGAAGCGTTTCGGCGAACTCGTGAAGGGCATGCGCGTGCTCGACCTGTGCAGCTACACCGGCGGCTTCTCGATCAACGCCGCGCTCGGCGGCGCGACCGAGATCACGGCCGTGGACCTCGATGAAAAGGTCATCGCCCAGGGCCGGCGCAACGCGAACCTCAACCAGGTCTCGCCCAACAAGCTCAAGTGGGTGCACGCCGACGCCTTTGCCTACGCGAAACAGATGAAGACCAACGGCGAGCAGTTCGACGCCGTGCTCTGCGACCCGCCGAAGTTCGTGATGACGCGCGATCCGGAGTTCGCCGCCGAGGGCATGCGGAAATACGCCGACCTGAACACCATCGCCGCCAGCCTCGTGAAGCCCGGCGGCCTGTTCGTCACCTGTTCGTGCTCGGGCCTCGTGTCGCTGGAGACCTTCGAGGAGTGCGTGATCAAGGGCGTGCACCGCCTCAACCGCCGTCTCCAGATCTTTGACCGCACCGGCCCCGGTGTGGATCATCCCGTTTACTCCAACTGCCTCGAAAGCCGCTACCTCAAGCTGCTCTGGGCGCGGGTGAGTTAATCGACCGCGACAATCGTCGCCTGGCGGATCGCGAGCTTCCAAGTGCCGCCGTCTTCGCGCCATACGTCGGTAAAGCGGCGGCGCACGGTGCTGCCGGCGTTCGGCATCAGCGCGGCCGGGCGCACGATCTCTTCACCCATCAGCACGACCAGGTTGCCGCGCACACCGGCGAATTTCAGGTTAAGGACCGTTTCTTCCTGCCGGACCTCGCCTGTTCGAATACGGCCCAGGAGATTCGCCCGGTCGACGACCTGTCCGATCGGCGCGTTCACTACAAAGTCCGAGGCGAGCAAACCGTCGACGACACTCGCATCCCCTGTCCGGAGGGCCGCGTTCAAGCGATCCCGGTTCGCGATCACGGCGATGATGCGGGGATCGTCAGGCGCCGGTTCGAACCGGGTCGACTGCGCAGCGGCCGGGGTCGCGGCGCCGCCAAGGATGACACCAACGAGAACTGCGCGAACGGTGAGACAAATCGCGCGCAGAAATTGCATTTTCCCTACAGAGATAAAACCGGATTTGTCAGGACGGATCATCGAATTATTCATGGCTTGGCAGGTTGGGGTTTCAGGGAACGGGCGGACAGATGGGACGATGAGGGCGAAAGATGAGAAAGACGCCGGGAGCGCCTCTTGGTTTTCCGCGCGACAGGCATCCTCCGGTTCGGATGCTTGATCCCCTGGCTGGCGTGGCGCTGCCATGCCCGAAATTCTGCATGCTCGCCGGGTGAGGACAAGCCTGCCGCGGGGCCTTCCAGCTCCGCATTGTGGCACCCTCGCGGCTCGCCGTTTCGCGATGGTTGACAGCGAATACCAAATAACTACTGATCAGGTATGCCAGCGACTACCATAAAGCTAGAGGCCGACTTGGTCAAAAAAGTCACGGCGCTGAAGCCGAAGGACGAGAGCATCTCGGCTTATGTGCGTGATTTGATCGAGAAGGAGCACCGGGCGCGGGCAAACCGCGAGGCGGCGGTGGTTTATCAGGAATTTTTGGACAAGAATCCCGAGGAGTGCGCGGCGATGGAAGTATGGGAGTCGGCCCCGCTCAGCGACGAGATCGAGCCGCGAAAGCCATGAAGCGCGGCACGGTCGTGTGGGTGGACTTGAGTGACACGTATCCGCCCGAGATGGGCAAGGTGCGGCCGGCCATCGTCGTGTCGGGCACGGCGCACAACGAGGTGCTCAACACGGTGGTCGTCGTGCCGACATCCAGCATCGCGCCGGAAATCTGGCCTCTGCGTCTCGCGGTCGGCAGCTTTGCCGGCAAGGATAGCTTTGCAGTGATTCCCGGCATCCGACAGGTGCGGAAGGGGCGCCTCAAAGGTGCGCTCGGACAACTGACGCACGACAAGCTCGCGGAACTGGACGAATGTCTGGACGCTTACCTGCGGTAGCGGACCAGGCCGGGGCGAGCGCGCCCCGGCTCCAAGGATTGACCAAATCATTTATTGTGCGACCAGCCCCGGAATTTTCCAGTGCTCGTTTGGCGTGTGCGCGTCGCGCATCAGGGCGGCGAGGCGGGCGACGATCTCGGGGTACTTGGCGGTGAGGTCGGTTTGCTCGGCGAGATCCGTCGTGAGGTCGTAAAGGCGGATCGGGGCCATCACGTTCTTTTCGCGGATGCCTTTCCATCGGCCATGGAGGAGCACGGCCTGGCTCACGCCGTTCTCGTAGAATTCCCAGTAGAGGTGGTCGTGTAGGGCCTGTTGGCCACGACCGAGCAGGGTGGGCAAGAGGCTGATGCTGTCGGTGGCGTCGGCGGGCGTCTTGGCCCCGGCGAGATCGGCAAAGGTGGCCATGAGGTCACCGAAATAGCCGACGTGATCCGAGACGCGTCCCGGGGCGATCTGGCCGGGCCAACGGGCGATACAAGGCACCCGGATCCCGCCGTCGGTGAGGGAGCGTTTCAGCCCGGTGAACGGGCCGCTCGGCGAGAAAAACTGCGGGTCGTAGCCGGGGCCGGCCTCGTTGTGCGGACCGTTGTCGCTCGTGAAAAGCACGAGCGTGTTTTTGTCGAGACCCTGCGCTTTGAGCGTGGCCATCAGTTCGCCCACCTGGGTGTCGAGCCGCGTAATCATGGCGGCGTGGGCCTTGACCGTGTCGGGCCAGGGTTTGTCCGCGTAAGCACCTAAGTCCGGGACCTCGTGACCGTCGCCGAGCTCGCGGGTACGCTCGTTGTTGGCGTGCGGCACGACCACGGAGAGAAAAAGAAAGAATGGTCGCTTGGCATTGGCCGTCACGAAGTCCTTGGCCTCCTGGGCGAACAGGTCGCCGGCGTAGGCCAATTTTTTCGTGGCGTAGCCGACGCCCTCGATTGGGCCGATCGGGACGAGATCGTTGGGCAGCGGAACCTTTACGCCATCGCGCCAGAGGAAGTCGGGAAAATGGTTGTGGGCGTGGGTCTGGTGGAGGAAGCCGAAATAGGTGTCGAAACCCTGCTGGCGGGGCTCGCCGGGTTGGTCAATGAGGCCGAGGCCCCATTTGCCGACGAGGCCGGTGCGGTAGCCGGCCTGCTGGAGCACGCGCGCCACGGTCACGTCTTCGGCGAGGAGCGTCTGTGCGGCGGGGCGGTCGCGACCCGCGTTGCCTCGCACCCGGGTGTGGCCGGTATGCTGGCCGGTCATGAGCACGCTGCGCGAGGGCGCGCACACCGTGCTGCCGGCGTAGAACTGCGTGAAGCGCACGCCTTCCGCGGCGAGGCGGTCGAGATGCGGCGTGGCGATGAGCTTCTGGCCGTAACTGCCAAGTTCCCCGTATCCGAGATCGTCGGCGAGGATCAGGATAATATTCGGCGGCGGGGCGGTCAGTGCCGTAACCGGCAGCAGCAACGCAAGCAGCAGTCGGAGGATCGGTTTTTTCATGGCGAGTTTATGATGCCGGAAGGCGGGGCGACAGGATTGAGACGCTCGAGCAAATGGGGGCGAGCCAGGAAGAGCCCATGACTGCCGTCCGCCTGGAGCACCGGTAGCCAGCGGGGCAGGTCGGCGGTGATCTCATCGTAAGCGATCCTCCCGTCCGCTGCGACCAAGAGGGCCCGGCTGCGATTGGTGTCACGATCGGCGGTGGCGACAAGCGCGAGGTGACCCGGGTCGCCGGGGTGAAGGCGCACGCCATGGGCGGACACGAGGCGCATGTCCGGCAGGGGCACCTCGAACAGCAGTTCGCCCGTCAGCGCATGGCCGCGGGCACTGGCCCCGCCATAAATCAGGACGCGTCCGCGCGGGTGGTTCACCAAGGCGAGGGGCGCGTCGTCCGCGGGTACCGGTTTCTCGGCCAGCAATTTGCCCTGCGTGTCCCACACGGCGGCGCGACGGCCGTGTTCGACGGTGAGGATGACGGCGGGGTGCGGGCCATCCGCCGGCAGGAGAGTCGTGATCCCGGCGAGTCCAGCCGGCTGGCTCCAGATTTCGCGTCCCGCCTGGTCGAGGCGCACGAGCGAATGGGTGGTGGTGCTGTAAAATTCGGTCTGGCCATCCCGGTCGAGGTCGGCGGGGACCAGGGAACTGGGCGGCAGTTTCGGGTCGGGCCGGTAGGCCCAGAGCAAGGAACCATCGAGGCCAAGGACCTTGGTTTCCGAGTATCCGCCGCCGGTCTGGGCGATGGCGTAACGGTCGCCGATTCGCACCAGTCGCGAAAACCAGTTCCAGGTGCCGGCTGGCAGGTGCGGAAAATCTAGCTGCGCGAGGGTGGCGAGCGTGGCGGGGTCCATCAGCCGTGCGCCGGTCTGGGAAGCGATCACCAGCTCCGTCCCCGGGTGCGGATGGAGATCGTCAGCCTCAGTCCAAGCCGATCGCGCTTCCGGCACCGGCGTGCGCAGAAAGGTGTCGCCGCCGACAGCCACGCGCGGCGGTCCGATGCGTGCGAGCGCGGCGTTCCGGGCCAGAACGGTGGTCGGAAAAAGCTCGGGGCGCGCCAGTTTCAACCAGACCAGTCCGGGAGCGATCCCGGCCAGAAGCACGACGGCGATCCGCCCCAGCGGGTGCCAACGCCAGAGCCGGCCGGCGAGCCAACCGAGCACCGCGCCCGCAGGAAAGGCGCCGGCGAAGATCAGGGCGGGGGAAAACACCAGCGCGATGGCAGCGGTGGAGCCGCGCGGGAAAAGAAACACCGAGGACCGGATGCCCGCCTCCACCGCGAGGCCGAGCAGTGCGGCGCCCGTCGTGATCCAGGCATTCTGTAGAAACCGTCCGGCCAGCAGCAGCGCCACCCACGGTGCCATGGCCCAAAGACTGAACAGCACCAGAAATAGCCAGCTGCCCGCGCTGCGGTCGCCGCCGAGGATGTTGGAGGCCAGGATTCCCAGCAGCGCCGCGCCTGAGAGCCAGCGGTGAAGGGTCGGCGGCAGGGTCGGGGCGGCAGATGAAGCGGAGGAGGATGACACGACAGAAGGGAAAGGGTTTGGCCCCGTCAGGCAAGGACGCCCAGCATGGGGGAGCCCGCCGGGTTGGCGATGGCGGTTTTGACCCTCGGCTCATCAACCGGGACGGTGCCGAGCCGTGCGATCATCCTGCAGCCGGCGATGTCGGTTGGGGGCCGTGGCCCAAGCCTAAAGCTTATCAACCTCGCCCTCAGTCCTTCGTCACCTCCGGAATCTCCGGATCGTAGCTGCGCAGGAAGGCTTCGTAGCGGGGCGCGACTTGCTTTCGAAAATGATTCTGTCTCCGGGTGGTGATCACCGCACTGACGATGCCCGCATACATCATCAGTAGAAACAAGGCCGGGATGAGCAGGGCCCAGCCGAGTCTGATGGCGAAGGCGATGTGCTCTTCGAGGTTTTCTTCGGTCAGGCCCGTGCCGAGGGCGATGCCCGCTACGCCTAGACCGGTGACGGCGAGGCACAGCAGCATGGTGAGGCAGATGGTGCGCCAGTATGGCGGGGTATGCACTGCCTGGCTCCACCACTTTGGCGAGACGAACGTGCCCGTGGCATGGTTATAGGCCATCAGCACCTGGTTGCTGGAACTCCAGATTGAGCTGAGCTTGTGGCCGACGGACGCCAGGACCTCGTGGTCGGAGAATTTCAACCAGGTCTGCTTTCCCTCCGGGGTCCGCAGCCAGTAGCGGTGATAGGTGGTCGAGGAGACATGGGTGGTCGTGGAAGTGCTCGGCGGCGTGTAGTAGGAGCCGGACCCGGTACCGGGGTTAACAGTGGTGGTCGTGGACACCGTGGTTTCGGTCCACACTTCCTTGTCGTAAATCTGGCCGGAAAACAGCGAAGCCGGGTAGCGGTAGCCGGGCACCTCGATCCACCAGAGGTCTTTCGGCAGGGGGGTGGCGGCCATCTGCTTTTCCCAGGCCGCTTCCGTCAGCGCCTGACGGTCCCAACGAAATGCCCGGCGACGCATCAGGCGCACGGGAAACCATAGGCCCACGACGAGAACCAGCAGCGTCAGCAGGTTGGACATCTGGTTCATCCGCTTGCGCCTGGCCTCGGCTTCGGCGGCCAGCCGGTCACGCTCCGCCAGCTTGCGGAGGTTGGCGGCGTAGGCGGGCAGGCTTTTCTCAAAGACCCGGGCTTCGAACTCCTTGTCCTGCGCGAGACGGGAGACCCCGGTGAAATCCATCTTCAGGTCGCGGCGGGCGGCCTGATAGGACTCGATCAGTGTCTGCACGGCGTAGGGACGAACGCCGGTCGTATTTTCCGCGAGGCGGCGGGCGGCAATTTCAAGCGCGGCTGTCTGCTCGATGTCACCCGACACGCGGGCCATGATTTCTGTCGCCGAGGGGAATACCTCGCCGAACCATCCGTTGCGGCGTTCGGGCAGGCGCGTCTGGAAGAGCGTGTTGACGCGCTGGTCGAAGGGCGGCCGCAATTCGGAGCTCTGCGGCGGCACGTGCTTGGCCCGCAGCTGCTCGGCGGCGGCCGTCTGCTGCGCGGCGACGGCGTCGGGCGTGGGGGCTGGCAGGCTGAAATCGCGATAGAACGCATCCCGTGCACGCGCGATGCGCTCGTCGGCCACCGCACTGACGTCGGCGAAGATGGCGTCCTCGACAAGTTCGGCCTGACGGGCTTTTTCCGCGGTGGCGGCCTCGGCGGCCTCTTTTTTCACCCGGGCTTTCTCGGCGGCTTCCGCGGCGGCGGCGTCACGCTTGGCTTTGGCCTCGGCGGCGGCCGCTTCGCGTTTCGCCTTGGTCTCGGCAGCGGTCCGTGCGCGGGCTTCGGCGGCGGCGGCAGCTTTGAGGCGGTTGTATTCGGCCAGCAGGCCTTGGGCGGGAGGCGTATTGCGCGCGCCGTAGGCGGCGGTGATGCGGGTGCGTTCCTCGGTGAGCACGGCGGAGCGCTGCTTGTAGAGTTCGGGCGGGAGAGCACCGCTGCGGGCCTCCGTGTTCAGCTCGGCCAGGGCCTGGTCAATCTGCAGGCAGCGCGCGGCGTCGGCGGTGACCCGCGGATCGGCTGCGGTCTGCGCATACGCCGGTGGCAGAGCAGTGCCGTGGAAGACCAAAATCCACGCGAAAGCGAGCAGGACGGAACGCAGTAAACGCCGGTGATCGGGACGGGCCATGTCGTTCAGGGGTTGCAGAACTCACGCCAGCCATCATCGGTCGTGAGTTGGCAGGGGGCCGCCGGTTGTGCGTGGTTCCGGGGGGCGCTCATCACGATTTCTAACTAGGCGGGCGGCTACGGCGAGCGCAAGCCATTCCCTGTCGCTGACACGCATGTCGCGCTCAGTGCCGCTCACGGCTTGCGGCAAAGCATCACGCGTACGGAAAGCGTGGCGGTGAGACGGGCGGGCAACTGCTCCCGCCACGGCACGCCGTCCCGCTCCAGCCGGTGGATCGAGGGCGACATTTCCACCAAGTCCGTGAGCAGGTCATGGGTGAGTTCACGCGGGGTCACGACCGCCTCCTCGCTGACCGGCACGAAGCCCGCGAGACCGGCCGCCTGAAGCTTCTCTTCGCCGATTCCGGCCAGCGGCAGAAAAGCGCGGAGTTCGTGCCAGTGGTCCGCTTGGGGATAGATGAAAAGTGCATGACCTCCCGGACGCAGCACGCGCCGGATCTCGGCCAGCGGACGAGGGGCGAAGATCGATTGTACGAGGTCAAGGCTCGCATCCGCGAATGGCAGGCCGGTGAGCAGGTCGGCGCGCAGGATGAGCGACTGCCGCTGGGTCCGGGCGGCGAGCTTCACGGCGTCGACCGACAGGTCGAGGCCGTAACTCACGGGGACCTGGTGCGCCCGGGCGACATGACCGAGGAAGAATCCCTCGCCGCAACCCAGCTCCAGAACGGAGCGCAAAGGTGGGTCAAAGCGCAGCGCGGACAGCGCCTGCAGCAACGGATCGAACACGCCGGCACGGTGCACGCGGTCGCGGGCCAGCATCATGGCTTTCGAATCGCCGCGTCCGTCACCCTTTTGTCGGCCGTGCAGGAGCGAAAGATAGCCCTCCTTCGCGAGATCGAAACTGTGGCCCTTGCCGCAGCGGTAGGATTTTCCGGCGGGAAGCAGCGCGTCGCGGCAGAGCGGGCAGATCAGGGACATCGGGTGCGTCAAAGAATTGCTTTCAAACTTGGCTGTCATCCTGAACGCAGTGAAGGATCCAAGCTGATGTCCGCAGTCGGTTGTGCCGCTGGATCCTTCGCACGGCTCAGGATGACGGTAGGGACGTTTATTGATGGTCGCACTTATGTTGGCTCCGACTTGGATAGGGGACTCAGAATGTCAGCTGTTGAGAACTGGGAGGGTTTGAAAATACGGCTTACGGCCTCAGCGAGGCGAGGTAGGCGGCGATAGCCAGCATGTCATCGGTGGTGAGATTGGCCACAACGGGCTTCATCAGCTCGACGTGCAGACCGCGGCGGTGGCCGTGCTGGATGTCGAACAGCTGACGGACCACGTAACTGGGCGAGCGGCCCGCGAGTCCGGGCATTGTGCCGACGTTGGGCAGGGGCATGCCTTTCAGTTCCGGGCCGTGGCAGGCGGCGCAGGCGACGGTCTTGCCGGCGCCAGTGGTGACGAGTGCCTCGCCGCGCTTGATGCTGCCGACCGGCGCGTAGGCGATGAACCCGACCTGCGGGCTGCGCTGGATTTCAACGGACTCCGGGTCCACGGGGACCTCGATGATGCGGTGGCCGAGCAGTTCGTCGCTACCGCCGGGCACCTGCAGATACATGCCGGCGGAGATCGTGGTCTGCGGCACACGCTCGGTCTCGACGACGCGGATCCACGGCCGCCATGGTTGGGCGGCGTAGTATTCGGCGGCGGCACGGATTTCCGCGTCGGTCATGCCCCGGGCGAATTCGATCATCATCGGCGTGTTCGGTTTGCGCGGGTCGGCGCTGTGGCGGTCGCCGTTGCGGAACGCCTGCATCTGCGCGATGAAGTAATCCACGGGCAGGCCGGCGAGGCCGGCGTTTTCCGGGCGGCCCTGGCCGTTGTAATAATGGCAGCGGGCGCAGGACCACACGACGGGCGGCTTGCCGTGCGAAACGATTTCCGGCGGAGCGGGGTGCTCGCCGGGGAAGTAGTCGGCCGGAGCGAAGATGTCCGTGATCTCGGCGCGCGTGAAGGCGCGGTCGGTGCCGGGGAGGCCGTGCTTCACCGGGTCGGTCGGCGGTGGGCCGGCCTTGCCGGGCGGAACTTGAGCGGTGCCGGGCGGAGGCGGTTCCTTGAATCCGTAGGCCCAGGGCGGGGGCGGCTCGGCGGCAAAGAAGGTGGAGGCAGCGAGCAAACAGGCCGCGGCAGTGGCGCGGTGGAGGGGAGAACGCACGAGGTCTTAAGTAGCGGGCGCCGGGGCGGCGGCAAGGGTTTGTCGGCGGGCTCGGATGGAACCGGCGCTCCGCGCAGCTTTTCGAACCAGCCTGCGCGGAGCGCAGGCTCCACCTTGCTGGGCAACGGTCGGGAGGCGTGTGCTACTTCACCTCAAGCGGCAGGCTCTCGGAGTGGCTGTTGAACTCGGGGGCATACATGCACTGGATCTCGGCGATGCCGGTCTGGTAGCTGCCGCGGAGCTGGATGCGCGTCGAGTATTCGAAGACGTAGGTGCCTTTCGGGAGGTATTCGATGAAGAAGTGCGAGGCGGTGTCGCGCGTGCTCTCGTAGTAGCCGAGTCCGTCCTGGTAACGGTAGCCGCTGAGCACGTTGACGGGTTCGGTGCCGCTGCCGCGTTGGTCCTTAAGGTGGACGTATTCCATGTCGCGATCGGTGCGCAGCTCGAGGCGCACGACAAGCTCGTCGCCGACGGCAACCGGGCCGGTCACGGGCGTCAGCACCGGGCCGCGCTTGGTGTTTTCCTTGATGAATAGCGCCTTCTTCAACTTCAGCGGCGTGCCCTCGTGGGGCGTGATCTTGCGCATGTCCTCAAGGTATTGCCAGTGGACGCTGCCCCAGCTGACGCCCTCGTCGGTCTTTTTCACCGTGACGCGGCCCATCTCCGGTTTGATCTCCCCGCGCACGAACTTCTGCTCGTAGAAGCCGGTGCCGGCCTCGACTTTCTCGGGCTTGATTGTCTCGCCGCCGAGGGCGACTTCCACGAGGGCGTCACTCGCGAGCAGGTTGGTGCCGCGCAACAGCAGGCCATAGACGGCGTCGGCGGTGGCTTTGGTCGTTTTCCAGTTTTGGGTCTGCTTTTGTTTCAACAGCCAGACCTTGCAGTCTTCGACGGCCTGGGTGTCGCGGGCGATCTCGTCGAAGGCCTCGATCATGAGCGCCTGCGTTTCGATCGGTGCGTGATACCACCACCAGCTCAGCTCGGTGTCGCGCCAGAACATGCCCATCTCCTCGTGGTTCACGCTGCGTTCCTTGAGCGACTTTATGATCGCCGGCGGAGTCTCGCGGTCGCCGAAGCGCTGCAGGGCGAGGGCGAGATGCGCCTCGCTCTGCCGGCTGCCGACCTTGGTCCAGAACTTGCGCGACTGGCCGAGGAAAAAGTCCACGGCAGCGCGGTGCGCGGGGGCGACGGGCTGGTCTTTGAGGTAGAAGCTGCGGCTGTAGAGGTAGAGCGCTTCGAGCGAACCGGGCACGTAGAGCTCGGGGTGGTCCCATTTCAGGATTTCCGCGTGGCGCTTCGTCATCCACGCGTCGAGCGCGGTGAGGGCGCGGATAGCCGGCGCGACGTCCACCTCGGCCCCGAGGTGGCGCAGGCGCGCGAAGCCGGTGACGATATAAAGGCTGATGTATTCGCTGGGGCGACCGCCGGGGAACCACGGCCAGAGGCCGTCGCTGAGCTGACGCTCGGCGAGCTGGCTCAAAATGCGTTCCGATTCCGAATCGAGGCGGTTGGCATCGAAGAGCACGCCGACGTTGCGGCGGGCCTCGCTCTCGGCCGTGGCCTGGCGCAGCCAAGGCGTCTCCTCGATCATCACCGATTTCAGGTCCTGGTTCTTGAGCAACGGACTGTCGAGGGCGGGCGTGTTGCGCCACTGGTCGAAGATGCGGCGGATCTTCGGGTCGGAGCCAGCGATGTGGCGGGCGAGGGAGTTGGCGTAGAGCCGGTTGAAGAGCTGCTCGCTGCATTCGTGCGGGAACTCCATTAGGTAGGGCAGGGCCATCACGGCATACCACGCGGGCTGCGACACCATCTGCACGGTGAGCGACTGGTGGCGCAACGTGTCGGACTGCCCGGACTCGATCATTTTCTTGAAGTCGAACTCCTTGGTCGCCGGGCCGCGGATCGGGAGCGGGAGCGACTCGGTGACAAGGATGCGGCGGCTCAGCACGGGGAGGAAGCCCTCCTCTCCGTCGCTCCCGGCGGCGGTGGCGCCGACGGCCTTGTAGGTGAGGAAGCCCGCGCCGTCGGGCACGGCGATGCGCCACGAGTAGCTGCGCGATTGTTTCGCCGGCACGTCGAAGGCCTGCTCGGGCGAGGCGTTGCCCAACGCGGCGTCGGCGGATGCGAGCGTGGCGGCGTCGGCAAAGGTGAGGCGCACGCGGCCGGCCTGCGGTTTCTCGGACTGGTTGCTGACCTTGACGGTGAACTCGATGACGTCGCCCTCGCGCACGAATCGTGGCGGGTTGGGCTCGACCATGAGGTCCTTGGCCGTGACGGCCTTGGCAGTGAGGAAACCGGAGCGCATCTTGGAATCGTGTGCGAACCCGAGAAATTTCCACTCCGTCAGCGCCTCGGGCATCGTGAACTGCATCTTCACGACGCCGTTTTCGTCGGTCAGCAGGTGCGGGAAGAAGAAAGCGGTCTCGTTGAGATTCTTGCGGGCGGTGACTTGAGAGAGGTCGGGCGGTGGCAGTGCGCTATCGGCGGTTTCGGCTAGTGCCGGGGCTTCGGCCGGCGTAGCGATGTCGTTTGCCGACACGTCCATCATGAACTGGCTGTTCACGACCGTGACGGCATTCCCGACATCCCGCAGTTCGGTGCGCACGCGGCTGCCGGCCAGGGTGCTGGCCGAGGCATAGCCAACGCCGTCGTATTCGGCGGAAACCGCAAACGGCGACAAAACAATCACATCGTCGTCGCTGTAGTAATTCCAGCCGCGCAGATCATCGCTGAACGAGCGATAGCGCCACTCCACGGGACGCATCGCCAGCCTCCAATGGCCTCCCACCGGATTGAAGCCGATCAAGGAATTGTGCAGAAAGGCGGTGCCGAACGCCTCCTCCCGGCGAAACACGCCAAATCCGTCCCGCCAACCGTGGGACGAGAACTGGTCGAGCGAGGCATCGTAGAGAGAGGCCACCATCTCCGCGGTGGCGCGCTCTGCTTCGGGGCCGGTGATGACGGCGGTCCACGTCTCCGGCTGACCGGGCAGGAGTTTCGAACGGAAACTTTCCCATTTGAGGCTCAGCTCCTTGTTGCTCCACGGCACGTCCACGATCTGCTCATTGGGATAGACCCGGTTTTCCCGCACATAGGTAACGCGCAGGGTCAGGCCGCCGCGAAGTTTTTCCGTGATGGGGAGGGTGATTAACTCCTGGGTGCGCGTTGCGTCGGTCCAGTAGCTCTTGAGCAGTTTGCCCGCGCTCTCCAGCTCGACGAAAGCCCGGCCCGTGGGATAACCCGTGCCCCAGAGCGCCGTGAATTCCTCGCCGGGCTCGACCCTCCACTTCGGCGCGGCGAGGTGATTGGGAATCTTCACGCCGTAGCGCGGAGCCGCCGGGTCGAGGACCTGCAGGATGTGACGGGCGGTGACAGTCTTGCCGAAGCGGTCATTGGTCGTGAGCTCGGCACGGTAGATGCCGGCGGGCAGGGTTGCCTTGAGTTCTGTGAGTCCGTTGCTGCCAGTCTTGAAGGCGAGTTCGGACACCTTGCGGTCGGTTTCCCAACTTTCGGGTTTAGTGGGATCGACCTTGGGTTCTCCGGGAGGTTTCGGGCGGATGATCACCATGTTGGGGTGATACGAAAATCCCTCCATTCCCGGATTAGCCCGGACCACCTGCGCGGGCTGTTTGAGCGAGTGGATGGTGATCTTCCCTTCGGCCGCCTGCGGGACATCGTCGAGCGAGCGCGTGCCGATGACGAAGGTCACGGGCTTGTCCGGAGTCTGCCATTCGTCGGCAAGGAGGGTGGCTTGCAAGGCGGTGTAGGCGACGCTGATGTTGCGGTTGGCGAAGCGCGTCTCACCGGTGCTGTCGGTCACGCTGGCGTGAATGGTGAAGATGAAGACCGGTTCGTTCTTTTCGGGCACTGCGCGATCCGGCGCGGCGGTGAATTCGACCGTGAAGGTACCGTCCGCCTCGGTCACCGCGGTGCCATGGGCGATGGCTTGGATGGAATGGCCTGACCACCACCAGCACCACGGCGGCAGCTGGGTCGTGCGCATGACGTTCCATTTGACCTTGGCCCCGCCGAGGGCGGCGCCGGTGTAGGCGGCCGCCTTGACAGTCACGCGCGTGGGGGCGCCGAGTTTGGGCGCCTCGGTCGGGGCCGCGATCTCGACCTGGAATTTCGGGCGTTTGTATTCTTCGACGCGGAACCAGGAATGGCCGACCGGCCCTTCGAGCACGCGCAGCGTCATGCCGCCGGTCACGCGGTCGCGCGGGGCGGTGAAGCTGCCGCTGAAGGAGCCGTAATCGTTGGCGACATGGTTGCTGCGGGCGACTTCCTTGTCATTGCTGTCGAAGAGCGCGACCGTCACCGACCGGCCGGCGAGGGCGGAGTAGTTCGCTTTGTCCGGGTCGCTGCGGATGCAGATGCCCTTGAACTGGATGGTTTGTCCCGGGCGGTAGAGGGCGCGGTCGGTGAAGAAAACGGTTTCAGGCTCGGGTCGGTTCGGGGTGGTGTCCTCGGGGGAGACGCTGACGGGCTCGGAGTTGGCCAGAGTGTGGCCTTCGTGTTCGGCCACCAGGATCAGGTTGCGGGGGTTGTTTCTCGGGGCCTTGAAACGAAAGCGGCCGTCGGCATTGGTGAGGATGCGCTCCGCCGATTTGAACCAGCCCTCCCGGTTGCGTTCCCACGCCTGCACGAGCGCCCCGGCGACCGGTTCGCCACTTTCGCCTTTGAGCACAAAACCGCTCAGATAACCGTCGTCGCGGTCGGGCAGCGTGACCAGGGCGAGATTGCTGACCCAGACCCGGGCCATGCTGACTTGATTCTCCTCGAAGCCGAAGGACGGGTCGTGACTGGCGAAGATCACGTAATAGCCCGGCTTCAGCGTCGTCGGTGCCGGCAGGCTCTCCGTGCGCAGTCGAAAATCCTTGGTCGGCGGCAACTCGGCCGACCACTCCAGCGCCGGGGTGCGCGCGAGGTTTTCCTGGATGAAGTTCGGCGTCTCGCCCCAATGCGACCGGGAGAGGTGGTCCGCGAAGCTGACCGGCACGGCCCGGAAATAGACCCGGGTGACGTTGCGGTAGTTCACGTTGAGCGTCGGCCATGGTGCGCTCCAGACGGACTCGGTGTTCAGCCAGGCTTGTTTCGCCTCGATTTGCTGGATGAGATTGGAGCAGCCGATGGCGCCGGCACTTTTCGGAAAGGCCTCGATCGCGCGGCGGGCCAATTCATGGCCCTTGGTGGGGTCACCGGCTGCGTTCAGACGGGTGGCGAACTCGTTCAGGGCGCGGGCGGAAATTTCGTGCTTCGAGGTGGTCTGGATGAAGCGCTCGAGTGCGGCTTGGTAGCGCTCTTCCTTGGTGCTGCCGACGGCGAGGTTGCGACCAAAGGTCAGGCGGGCGAAGTCAGCGTCGTAGAAGGCGGACTTGTCGCGATCGTTGCGGTGAAACTCGAGGAGCTTCTGGTAGAGTCGCACCGACTTCAGGGCGGGGGATTCAGTATCTGTGGTGGTCGGTTGCCAGCGGATGAAGGCGTCGGTGTCGGCGAAGATCGGGTTGTCGGCGTCGATCACAAAGCGGTCTTCCGCGCGGATCGCTCCCTGTTCCCCTGTGCGGTAAAACTCGAGTGCCTCGTGCGCGAAGAAATCAAACAGGGTGGGGCGGTAGGCATCGGGCACGTTGCCGCGTTCGAGCAGATCGTCGTAGGCACTGATCGGGGTGGCTTTGAGGATCTTCTCGTCGGCGAGGGCGGCGGAGTAGTGCCGGTCGATCTCAGTCAGGATGCGCGCGAGGTCCCAAGTCTGGAAATCCGCGCCGGGCGGCGCGGCGGTCTGCGTGCGCTGCAGGAAGCGGCCGCGGTTGCGCTGGAAATAAATCCAATACCAGCGCGCCACGAGGGCCTCGACGGCGGGTTTCATCTCGGGCGGCGTCCGGGTCAGCTCGGCGAGGAGGCCTGCGATCTGTTCCTCGGGCTTGTTGCCCTGAATCTGGCGTTCGAAGGAGTTCTTCTGACCGATGGCCTTGAGGGCTTCGGCGTATTTCTTGTCGGCGATGGCGCCGGCGATGATGGGCTCGAGCGCGGCGATGGCGGACTGGGGGAGCTTTTGGTCGCGGGCCTGCTCGACCTTTTCCCATTGGGCTTTGCGCGAGGCGGCGGACAGGGCGGTGACGCAGGCGAGGAGCAGGGCAAGGCCGAGGGAGAAACGGGTTTTCATGGGCACGGGAAACGGGGGCGGTGGGGTGTCGCCGGGGATTAAACGCGGCGGACGATCGGTTCTTAGAACAGGACACCCGGCCTCAGGTGCCATGGGCCTCCATCTTTGTCGCGGTTCCAAACGGGGCAAGCCGTGAACCGCGACGCAAACTCCGGGATGGACAAGCGCGGGTCACCGCCAAGCATTTGGGCACGATGCAAAGCCTGAAGCACCTCTTTGAACAGAACCAGGCCTGGGCCGAAGCCATCAAGCGGCGTGATCCGGAGTTTTTCCAAAAGCTGTCGCGCCAGCAGAACCCCGAATACCTGTGGATCGGCTGCTCCGACTCGCGCGTGCCGGCCAACGAGATCATCGGCCTGCTCCCCGGCGAGGTCTTCGTGCACCGCAACATCGCCAACGTGGTCGTGCACACCGACCTCAACTGCCTCTCCGTGCTCCAATACGCCGTGGACGTGCTCAAGGTAAAACACGTCATGGTTGTCGGCCACTACGGCTGCGGCGGCGTGCAGGCCGCCTATCGCTGCACGCGCGTCGGTCTCGCCGACAACTGGCTGCGCCACGTGCAGGATGTGCGCGCCAAGCACGATGACTGCCTCTCGATGCTGGGCGACGACACGGCGCGCAGCGCCAAGCTTTGCGAACTGAACGTCATCGAGCAGGTGGCCAACGTCTGCTCGACCACGATCGTGCAGGATGCGTGGACCCGCGGGCAGTCGCTTTCGGTTCACGGCTGGATCTACGGCCTGCGCGATGGCCTGCTGCGCGACCTGAAGACCTCGGCGAGCACGAGCGAGGAGGCGGCGCTGGCCTACGAGCACGCCGTCGAGGCCGCGCAACACGGCAGCACGTCGGTGCCGTGGTGAGCGCGGCGCGTGCCGCGCGGTTATGGGATGAGGGCTGTTGGTTATTGATGGGACATGCCTCGGTGCTGTCATTCTGAGCCGCGCGCAGTTACCGAGCCGAAGGCGACAGGGCTCGAATCCAGGGGGGTGTCGATCGCTTACCTGGATCCATCGCGCGGCTCAGGATGACGGAATCGAAGAGCGGCTCTACAGATAGACGTCCTCGGGCTTCGCGGCGTCCCCCCATAACCAGTAACTCTCAGCCAATAACCCCAGCCCCATGATCCGCCAGCTCGCCCACCTCTGCCTGATGTCCCACCAACTGCCCGCGATGACGGCGTTCTACCGCGACGGGCTCGGTCTGCCGATCAAGTTCTCGCTACAGCATGACGATGGCACGGCCTTCGGACACTACTTCGAGGCCGGGCATATGAGCTTCATCGAGATCTTCGACCGCGCCGGTGCGGCGAAGCAATGGGGTGGGGACGCGGCCGAGAAGCTGCGGCCTCATGCGGGCACACACTTCAATCACTTTTGCTTCGAGGTGCAGGGGCTCGAGCAGTTTCTCGCGACGCTCGAGTCGCGCGGCGTGAAGATCGACCGCCCGGTGAAGGTCGGCATGGATCATTCGAAACAAGCCTGGGTCCACGACCCCGACGGCAACGTTATCGAGCTGATGGAATACACGCCGAAGAGCCTGCAGTTTTGAGCGCGGCTTCGCGTATCAGGGTGGAGCGACCTGCTCCACAGGGCGCTTTCTCCGAAGCGAGAGTCATCAGCGCGTTGAGGAGCCGTTTCGGCAGGCTCAAGGCCCTGGCTTGTCGAATGGGCAACGCTCTCCACCTCCGGAAAACAAAAAGGCCCGCGACTTGCATCGCGGGCCAATCGGAAATCAAGAATCGGGAATCAAAAATCCCGTCAGGCGCGGCCGAGATAGGAACCGTCGGCGGTGCTGACCTTGATCAGCTCGCCTTCCTTGATGAAGAGCGGCACCTGGACCACGAGGCCCGTCTCGCAGGTGGCGGGTTTCTGGACGTTGGAGGCGGTGTCGCCCTTGATGCCCTCGGAGCTCTGGGTCACCTTGAGCGTGACGGAGGAGGGGATGTCGATGGTGACCGGGGCCTCGTTGATGAAGAGCACCTCGGCCTTGCCGTTGGCGACGAGGTAGTTCTTGGCGTCACCGATCATGGCGGCGCTCAGCTCGAAGCTCTCGAAGGACTCCGGGTCCATGAAGGTGAAGGTCTCGCGGTCGGCGTAGCTGAACTCGAGGGTGCGGCGGTCGGTCGGGAGCACCTCGACCGGGTCGGGCGAGTTGAAACGCTGTTCCAGCGTCTTGCCGTAGCGCAGGTTGCGCATCTTGATCTGCACGAAGGCGCGCAGGTTGCCCGGCGTGCGGTGCTGAGTTTCCATGACGAGGTGGGGCTCGCCGTTGAACTTGATGACTTGGCCTTTGCGGACGTCGTTGGCTGCGGGCATGACGGAATCGGGTCGGAGGTTTCTAGTTTGAAAGGGGACAGGAATACCGACCGGCTTTCGGAGCTGTCAACAGCCGTCTCCCAGAAAGGTGGAGCCGGCGCTCCGCGCGGGCTGTTTCGATCAACCCGCGCGGAGCGCGGGTTCCACCCCGGTCATCGTCGATCCCTGGCGGCCGGTCCGGACCATCTCCAAGCTTGTCATTTACAAGTGCTTTAGGACACTCCGCCTTCACCCATGAAGCAGCGCACCCTTCTGCGCGAGGTCTCCATCAAGGGCAATGCCCTGCACACCGGAGACGCCGTGCAAATGACTTTTAAACCCGCCCCGGCCAACCACGGCCTCGTGTTCAAACGCGTGGACCTGCACGGCCAGCCCGAGATCAAGCCGCGGGTGGACCTCGTCACCGACCTGGTGCGCGCCACCACGATCCAGCAGGGTCATGCCAAGATCCATACCGTCGAGCACGTGCTCAGCGCGCTCAGCGGCTGCGGCATCGACAACCTGCTCATCGAGATGAACGCCAGCGAGCCGCCGATCATGGACGGTTCGGCCCGCGAGTTCGTGAAGCTCATCCAGCAGGGCGAGCCCGTGGAGCAGAACGCCGAGCGCGAATACTTCGCCCTCACCGAGACCGTCTCCGTCTCCAAGGGCAACTCCTCCATCATCGCGCTGCCCTTCGACGGCCTGAAGATCACCTGCACGAGCGCCGACGACCGCGGCATCCACACGCAGCACCTCTCGCTCACGATCGATCCCGACGTTTACGTCACGCAGGTCGCCGCCTCGCGCACCTTCACGGTTTACGAGGACATCGAGGAGCTCATCAAGCTGGGCAAGATCAAGGGTGGCTCGCTCGACTGCGCCGTCGTCATCAAGGGCGACAAGATCATCTCGAAGGAGCCGCTGCGCTTCGCCGACGAGTTCGTGCGCCACAAGATTCTCGATATCATCGGCGACATCGTGCTGCTCGGCATCCCGCTGAAGGCGCACATCGTGGCCACGCGCCCCGGCCACGCGCTGAACGCCGAGCTGACCAAGCATCTCCTCGAAAAATACGAGGCGTGGAAGAAGGGCGGCAAGAAACCCGCCAAGCCCGCCGCGCCGAAGGCCGAGATCACCACCGAGACCTCCCTCGATATCCGCCGCATTCTCGACACCATCCCGCACCGTTATCCGTTCGTGATGATCGACCGCATCGCCGAGCTGGGCGTGGACGAGCTCACGGCGATCAAGAATGTCACGATCAACGAGCCGTTTTTCCAGGGCCACTACCCGGGCAACCCCGTGATGCCGGGCGTGCTCCAGCTCGAGGCGCTGGCCCAGGCGGCGGGCATCTTGCTGATCCGCAAGATGACCATCGACGGCAAGGTCGCGCTCTTCATGAGCGCCGACAAGGTCAAGTTCCGCAAGCCCGTGCGGCCCGGCGACCAGCTCAGCCTCAAGGTCAAGCTCACCAAGCTGCGCGGCGCGATCGCCTGCGCCGAGGGCGAGTGCAGCGTCGGCGGCCAGGTCGTGTCCTCGGCCGAGCTCATGTTCGCCCTCGTGGACAACGCCGACTTTGACTGAGCCATGGCCCGCCAGATCCACCCCACCGCCATCATTGAACCCGGCGCGCAGCTGGGTGAGGACGTCGTGGTCGGCGCCTACGCGTTTGTCGGCAACCTCGCGACCATCGGCACCGGCACGACCCTGCACCACCACGCCAACGTCGAGGGCCGCACCACCATCGGCGCCCAGTGCGAGATTTTCCCCTTCGCCTGCGTCGGCACCAAGACGCACGACCTGAAATACAAGGGCGGCGAACCCGGCCTGGTCGTCGGCGACCGCAACGTCTTCCGCGAATACGTCAGCGTCCACGGCGCCACCAACGAGGGCGACTTCACCCGCATGGGCAACGACAACGTGATGCTGGCCTACAGCCACATCGCGCATGACTGCATCGTCGGCAACCACCTCGTGATGAGCGCGCAGACCGCGCTGGCCGGCCATGTGGTGGCCGAAGACCACATCAACATCGGGTGGGGCAGTGGCGTGCACCAGTTCTGCCGCGTCGGTTCCCACGCCATGATCGGCGCCATGTCCAAGGTGGTGCAGGACGTGCCGCCCTACATCATCGCCGATGGCAACGCCGCCATCGCGCGCTCGATCAACAAGGTCGGGCTCGAGCGCAACGGCTTCACGCCCGAGCAGCTCGAAGCCATCAAGCAGGCCTTCCGTCTCTTCTACCGCTCGGGTTACAACCGCACCCAGGCCTTCGAGCACATGCGCACCCACAAGCTCGCCGGCACGCCGGAGTTCCAGCACTTCCTGGACTTCGTCACCCGGAGCGAGCGCGGCGTCGTGGCCGGCAAGTGATTTTCTCCCCGACTGCGGTGGGTTGAGACGCATCCTGCGGCCCTCTCCCCCGGGTTGCCGTTTGACACCCGGTGCGGGCGGAATTGGCTGAACCAGCCCTGCGGTCCGCTCCCTAAGGCGGGCCGCTGACAGTCCCCCTAACCCTCCCTCCCATGAATGTCTGCCTCCGGTTCAACGCCGGGCGCGCGGTTGTGTCCGCGGCTCTGCTGTCCGCCCTGCCTTCGTTTGCGTCCGATGCCACGACTGCCACGCCGCTGGAGAAACCCTTTGTGCTCTTCATGGGGGCTGACCTCGAGGTGCAGGCCAACCGCCAGATGCACCGCGTCAGCGGCGTCGAGGGCGACGCCTTTGTCGTGCAGCTGAAGGAAGGGCCGCTGCTGGTGCCGATGAACCGCAATGTGCTCAACATGCAGGTCACACCCCAGCTGAAGCTCAGCGACCGGACCGCGCAGGTCGCGGGGTTAAAGATCGAGCGGGCCTATACGCCGCAGAACGACCCGCACCGCAAGTTCGCCGCCGCCCAGTCCGGCAGTGCCGCGCAATCCGCGGTCGGCACCGCGGCCGGGCAGATGTCCAGCGCGTTGATGGGAGCGCAGCTGGCCGACCAGCGCGCCGGCGCCCTCGGCGGCGGCATGGCCAGCCTCGGCGGCGGTTCCGCCGCACCGCAGATCACGGCCTTCAACGACGCCAGCCGGGCGGCCGGCTCCGACCTCAATAACGCGGGCGTGGCCGCCGGTCAGCTCCAGGATGAACTGGCCAAGCAGCTCTTCGACGCGGTGCTGGTCACCTGCGAGGTCTCGGCGCCCATGGCGGTGCCGGACGCCTACCTCGTCGTCGTGGCGCACTACCGCGACAAGCAGGACCCGACCAACCTGAAGCGCTGGATCTTTGCCAAGGATCTCGAGCAACTCGGCCCGGAGCCCCAGAAAGTGCGCGTGATGCAGGGCGGCTTCCCCGAGGGCTACGAACTCGTCCGGTCCACCGTTCACCTCTACGGCACCGGCCTGGAATTCGGGACCAACGTGGCGGACAAGAGCGTGCGACTCACCCGCGAGGAGGCGCACCAATACCTGGTCATGGAGCATGTCGCCGCGCACAAGGGCGCGACCTTGTCACCGGGCGTGGCCCTGGGGCTGACGGCCGCGGATCTCCAGGCCCATTTTGATCCCACCCAGCTGGAGCAGGCCATCTACGTCAAAGTCAGCCGCGATGGCCTGCCGCTCGGGGTGTTCCGCGATGCGGAGTGTATCCGGCCCGGGGGCGAGACGTTGGAGCGCTTGGTGGCGGTCGCGAGGTTCACGCCCGCGCTCGCCAAGGGCAAAGCGGTCGAAGGCATCGCCAAGCTCAAGCTCGCCGACCTCGCGCACTGAGCTGTTCTTGAAACGCGGGCGAGGTCGCCCGCGGGGCATCCGAACGGTGGAGCGCGGTGCCCATCCGACGAGCTCTGGGCCTGGAGCCTGCCGAAACGGCTCCCCCAACGCGCCAAGGATGTCCGCTGCGCCGAAAGCGCCCTGAGGAGCAGGTCGCTCCACCCACCCGTGATCCCGCCCGCGGTCTTACTCCCTCACGGCGCGCCGTCTCCGCCCAGCTTCCGCAGCAGTTCGTAGCTGTAGAGCCCGGTGCGGTGGCCGTCGCTGAAATCAAAGCGGATGGCGTAGTTGCCGACGCGTTCCCAGCCGGTGACTTCCACGCCGCGATGGTCGCGCGGGACCTCGCCGCCGTATTGATGGCCGAAGATGTCGCGTTCGCCCTTCACCTCGGCGCTGGGGGAGTTGGCCCGCAGCGTGGCAAAAGTGAGGTAGCTCTCAACGCCGTCATCCCAACGGATGGCGACCTCGGAGCCGATGAGCTGGATGTCGGCAGGGGAGGGCATGGTCTTCATGGAGCCGGTTCGCCGCCGGGCGGCCAGCCCAAAACTCGCTCGTGCTCCGCTATTTGGGCTAAAGTTTACCCGGGCGGGACCGATACTAGACGAAGTTTGTCATGAGTGCGCCCCAGCGATATCCGTCTCCCGAGCATCTGATCCAACAGATGAAGGCCCTGCCTTCCTCGTTGCACTCGATGCAACGGGCCATGCAGTTGCTCGAGGACCCGAATTCCAGCCTCGATGACCTGGTGGAACTGATTCGCCTGGAGCGGAGCCTGGCCGCCAAGGTCATCCACATGGCAAACAGCGCCGCCTATGTCGGCGAGCCTTGCGACTCGATTGATCAGGCGGTGCAAAGGCTGGGCTACTCGGTCGTGCAGGATGCCGCGATGGCGCTCATGGCCATCGAGGTATTTCCCGGGCCGTTGCGTCTTTACGGTTATCCGCCGCAGATCGTTTGGCGTCACTCCCTCGCCATGGCCTGCGCGATGCGCGAGCTGGCGCGAATCCGGCAGGAGGATACGGCCAAGGCTTACGCGCTCGGTCTGCTGCACAACATCGGCATGGTGCTCATCGACAATTGGGTCATGCAGCGCCGGCCCGACGCGCGCCTGGAGCGTCAAGACTGGCCCGACGAATGGCAGACCGCCGAGATGCGCCTGCTGGGTTTCGACCACGCGGAGGCGACCGCGGAGGTCATGCAGACCCTGAATTTTCCCGCGAACATGGTCGAGGCCGCGCGTTTCCAAACCCGGCCCGACGGCGCGCGCAACGCCTACCGGATGGCGGCGCTGATGCAGATGGCCCGCTGGATCCGCCGGCAGATCTGCGGCGGCAACGAGAGCTGCCCGTTGCCCGAACCCAATCTCCTGCGCGAACAGGGCATGCGGATTGCCGACCTCATCGAGATCACGCAGCGGGTCACGGGCGAACTCGACACGCTCTGGAACCGCCTCGGCCTCGGCCAACGCCGCGTGGCGTGAGGCGGGGCGGTTTGAGTGTAGCCGGGGGCACTGACCCCGGTCCGCTCCCCGTTTTTTGTGGAGGGCATATCTCCCGATGTGCCGCGGCCCAGCAAGTAGCCGCTTTGGAGCGCAGTCCCTCGACAGGCTCGGGACCCCTTCGGCTGCTGCTCAGGGCCTGAGCTTGTCGAACGGCTTGAGCTTGTCGAAACGGCGACAAAGTGGTCGCCCCCGGCCCACGCTTTCGCCTGCGGCTTAAGCGCGGCTACAACGGCACCCTTCACCACACCTCCGGCTCCTTCGGCGGAGGCTTCCGTTTCTTCAGCCGGCCCTCGAAGCTGCGGTCGATTTCCTCGATCTCGGGCTCGGGAATGCGCGTGAAGGCGATGCGCATCGGCGCGTCCTTGGTGGCGCCGTGCGCGCCGCCGAGATAGACCGTGTTTTTGCCGAGCACCTTGTTGAGGTGGTCCACGGCGGCGAAGAGCTTGCCCCGCGCCTTTTCCGTCTGCCCTTCGAACAGGTCGGGCGTGTGCAGCTTCAGGTCGATCAGGCCGGTGAGGTGGAGGCCGACGCGCAGCGGCTTGAGCCGGGCGGATTGCGCGGGCCGTTTCGCCCAGAGTTCGTTCAAGGCGTGGGTCAGCCGCAGCGTGTCCTGCGTCTCGCTCAGCCGCAGCTCGTCGGACCAGCGGGTTTCGTCGAGGTAATCCACCGAGATGCTGAGCGCCGAGGCGAACAGCTGCGAATGCCTCAGGCGCATCGCGGCCTTCTGCAGGAGGCGGTGCAAGACGGCGAGGGCGTCGGTCGCGTTGCGCTTGGCCGGGGGCAGCACGTGGCCGTGCCCGATGGTCTTGCCGCCCTCGTGTTCGAAGTAGGACAGGTCCTCACCATGCAGCAGGCGCCACATCTGCTCGCCCCGGACTCCGCCCCATACGCCGCGCAGCACATGGGCGTTGGCGGCGAAGAGCTGGGCCATCGTGGTGATGCCGTGCTCCTCGAGGCGGCGCTGGATGTTGGGCCCGATGCCGGCGATGTCGCCGGGTTTGAGGTGCAGGATTTTTTCCGGGATGTCGGCGTCCTCGAGGATCACGAGCCCGTCGGGCTTCTGCATGTCGGAGGCGACCTTGGCCATCAGCCAGGTCGGGGCGATGCCGATGGAACTGCGCAGGCGGGGACCGATTTCGCGGGCGAGGTCGGCCTTGATCTGCTTCGCCAGTTTCTCCGCCTGCGGGCGGCTGAGGAAGCCGTGCAGCCTGGCCGTGACCTCGTCGATGGACTGCACCTCCGTCTCCGCCACGTGCGCGGCGATGACCTGCACCAGCCGGCGGTGGTAGGTGATGTAGAGTTCGGGCCGCGCCTCGACGACGACGAGACCGGGGCAGATGCGGCGGGCGTCAGCCACGCGCGCGTTGCGGGTCAGGCCCGCCGCCTTGGCCTCCAGGCTCACCGCAATGCACCCGGTCGTCTCCGCCATCACCGGCACGATGCCCACGGGCTTGCCCCGCAGCTCCGGCCGCTCCTCCTGCTCCACCGAGGCGAAGAAGGAGTTGAAGTCGATGGTGAGGTAGCGCAGCGGCACGGGGTTGAAAATTATCCTGATTGGCGGCGAGGCAAGGCCGGTATCCGTTTGGGAAACTCTGCGCATGCCTTGGCTTTTGGGCGGAAGCCGTTTGCGTGCTGGGCGAAAAGCCCTGTAGTAGAAGCATCCCTCGGCTTCGCCGGCCCGGCCGGCTCAACCCAACCGTCCAACCCCTCCCGTCATGAGTGCCTCCTCGTTGCTTCCCGGTAATTCGCGCCGCCAGTTCATCAAGACCGGTGCCGCCGCCTCGCTCCTCCCGCTGCTCGGTTCGCTCCAGCCCGTCTTCGCCGCCGGCACCGACCGCATCCGCGTCGGCCTCGTGGGCTGCGGCGGCCGCGGCATCGGCGCGGTGCGCAACTGCGTGGCGGCCGATCCTTCCGTGCAGCTGGTGGCGGTGTGCGACGCCTTCGCCGACCGCGTGGATGCGGCGATGAAGGAGTTCGCCGAGGGCGGCGGCGACGGCAACAACCTCCGCCCGCCGCTGCCGAAGGACCAGTTCGCCGTCACGCCCGAGCGCTGCTTCGTGGGCTTCGACGGCTACAAGCAGGTGCTCGCGTCCGGCATCGACCTCGTGCTGCTGGTCACGCCGCCGCATTTCCGTCCGCTGCACCTCCAGGCCGCCATCGAGGCCGGCGTGCACGTGTTCACCGAGAAGCCCGTGGCCGTCGATCCCGCCGGCGTGCGGCTAGTGATGAAGGTCGCCGATCTCGCCGCGCAGAAGAAACTCGCCATCGTCGCCGGCACGCAGCGCCGCCACTCGGCGGATTACCTCGAGACGATGCAGCGCATCAAGGACGGCGCCATCGGCGAGCTCGTCGGCGGTTCCTGCTACTGGATGCAGGAGGCCCTGTGGCACCGCGGGCGCAAACCCGAATGGAGCGAGATGGAATACCAGATGCGCAACTGGCTCTATTTCACGTGGCTGAGCGGCGACCACATCGTCGAGCAGCACATGCACAACATCGACGTCATGAATTGGGCCTTCGGCGGCCCGCCGGTGAAGGCCTTCGGCATGGGCGGGCGCCAGAGCCGCACCGATCCGAAATACGGCGACGCGTGGGACCATTTCTCCGTCGAGTTCGAGTATGCCAACGGCGTGCGGGTGCAGAGCCTCTGCCGGCAGGTGGCGGGCAGCTCGACCCGCGTCACCGAGCGCCTCGTCGGCACCAAGGGCACGGCCCGGCCGTCGGGCGTCATCCAGGGCGCTGCGCCGTGGAAGTTCGAGGGCAAGCTCGTGAATCCCTACGACCAGGAGCACATCAACCTCATCCGCAGCATCCGCGCCGGCACGCCGCTCAACGAGGGCCGCCAGGTCGCCGAGTCCACGCTCACGGCCATCCTCGGCCGCATGTCGGCCTACACCGGCCGCGAGGTGAGCTACGCGTGGGTGCTGGAAGCCTCCAAGCTCGAGCTGAAACCTTCCGCCTACGCCTGGGGCGACGCTCCCGCCGTGAACATCCCCGTCCCCGGCACGACCCCGCTGGTGTGATCTGAAGTGCAGCCGCGTTGGAGCTCTGGCGACAACGTGGTTGCCCAGTCGATGTTCTCGGTGGAGCCCGCGCTTCTCGTGGGCTTGCTTGCCTGCACACAGGCTGCATCTCCGCGCTCGCGGTCCGGACGCTTCTGAGTATGTGTTCGCGCATGTCACCGTTCTCACTTCTCGCCCGTCGTCCGCTCTCCGTTCTGCTTCTCGCCCTCTGCGCCGCGGTCTCCGTCTTGGCCGAGCGAGCGCAGGTCACGCTGCTGTCCACGACCGACCTGCACGGCCGCATTTTGCCCTACGACTACGGCACCGATCGGCCCGCCGAGGTCGGCCTCGCCAAGATCGCCACCCTCGTGAAGCAGATCCGCCGGCAGGCGCCCGACACGTTGCTGCTCGACTGCGGCGACACCATCCAGGGGACGCCGCTTGCGTATTATTTCAACCGCAAGGACAACACCCCCGTCCACCCGATGATGGCCGCGATGAACGCGCTCGGCTATACCGCCATGGCGCTCGGCAACCACGAGTATAACTTCGGCCTCGGCGTGCTGCGCAAGGCACAGAGCGAGGCGAAGTTCCCCTGGCTCTCCGCCAACACCTACCGCGTCGGCACCGATGAGCCGGCCTACACGCCTTATCTGGTCAAGGAGGTTGCCGGCGTGCGCCTCGGCCTGCTCGGCCTCACCACGCCTTCCATCCCCAACTGGGAAAACCCCGAGAACTACGCGGGCTTGGAATTCCGTCCGCTCGTGAGCGAGACGCGCAAGTGGGTCGCCCATCTTCGCGAAAAGGAAAAGGTGGATGCCGTCGTCGTGAGCATGCACAGCGGCGTCGAGGAGAACCTCGCCACCGGCCGCATGGCCCCCGGCGACTTTGTCGGCGAAAACGCCGCCCTCGCGCTCGCCCGCGAAGTGCCGGGCCTCGACGTGATCTTCCTCGGCCATACGCATCGCGACGTGCCTTCCCTGGTCGTCAACGGCGTGCTCATCTCCCAGGCCGGCCGCTGGGGCGACCGTCTCTCCCGCGCGGACCTGACCTTCGACCGCCCCGATGCCTCCGCCCGCTGGACCGTGTTCGCCAAGGCCGCGCAGACCATCCCGGTCACGGCGGCCGTGGCAGCCGATCCCGACATCGTCGCGCTCGCCGAGCCCTATCACCGCGCCACGCAGGCCTGGCTCGGCCGAGTGATCGGCCGCAGCGAGCGCGCCCTCGACGCCAACACCGCGCACCTGCAGGACTCGGCCCTGCTCGACGTCATCCATCGCGTGCAGCTCGAGTCGCTGGGCGCCGACGTGTCGTTCACCGCCAACCTGAACCTCCGTGCGCAGGTGCCGGCGGGTGACGTGACCGTGCGCGACATCAGCAACCTCTATATCTACGAGAACACGCTCTACCTCGTCGAGGCCACGGGCGCGCAGGTGAAGGCCGCGCTGGAGCACGCCGCGCGCTACTACCGGCCCTACGAGGCGGGCAAGACGGCGGCCGAACTCGCGGACCGCTCGGTCCCGCTCTACAATTTCGACATCGCCGAGGGCGTGGCCTACGAGATCGACCTCCGCCGGCCCGTCGGCGACCGCGTGCTCAACCTCACCTACCAAGGCCAGCCCCTGGCGCCCGATCGCAAGCTGAAGGTGGCGATCAACAACTACCGCTACAACGGCGGTGGCGGCTACGCGATGTTCAAGGAGGCCAAGGTCCTCGCCCGTTCGAGCACCGAGATCCGCGACCTCATCATCGACTGGGTCGAGCGCCACGGCACGATCCCCGCCGAGCCCTCCGCCAACTGGCGCCTCCTGCCCTGATCGGGCAGGGTGGAGCGGCTTGCTCCCCAAGCCGCTTTGATCGCTCGGCTTGTGCTGGAGCCGAGGCGCCCTCGTCCCGGTGTGTTGCGCCCGCGGCTTCAGAATTGCCACCCGGGTGCAGCGACACAAATCTCCAAAAAACTGCCAGCTCGGGTTTGGGCCGGACCTGATTTTCGCCAAAGCGCCCCCATGCAACTTCATGCCCATTTGATTGAGCCACTGGCGGTGGCATAAACGACGTACCCATGCAGGATGATTTAAAGGAAATGTTGAGACGCCAGCTTTCATACGCAGGCTATTTCCACTTTCGAGGCGATAAGATGATGACGGAAATGGGCGTCGTCTACGATTGGTTGCAGGCACGATTCGAACACCCGGAAGAACACTATTCTAAGATTGAGCCCCGACCGAATCCGTTAGATCCGCCAGACGTGGTCTTGACGGACATCAAGGGAGCGCGAGTCGGCGTCGAAGTTACGGAGTTAGTAGATGGCCCAACAATCTCGGCATGGGAGAAAGGACTCAACACCGACTTCAAGCTCTACGAGAAAGAGGAGTTCTTTGCACTCCTCCGCGAACGAATCGGGAGCAAGAGTAAGTCAGAATTCAATGACCCACCCTATGAGGGGAAAGCCCTCGTTATCTACTCAGACGAGCCAGAGCTCTGCCGGGATGATTTTCTTTGCTCCGCAGACTTCGATTTCGAATCTGGTTCGTTTGATGAGGTTTGGTTCATCATGCCTCCGAAACCGAATACTACGGGTGATCCGACATTAAATACCGGATGCCAAATCTACCTCATAGCAAGAGGCTAACCAACAACCGCCGCAGCCAACGATACGGGCGCAGGGAGTCATGCTTTACGGTTTACCTCATGACTGGAGCCAGACCCCGCGCAAAGGCCGCCGAGGGGCTGAGAAAAGAGTCAGGCTGCGGATTTCATATTCACCGCTGATGGAAATGGACCAGCCTCCTTGACCATGCATACGGAATGTGCAGCTTAGTCTGCATGAGGACGACCCTGAATCTCGACAGCGCCTTGATGGAGGAGGCGGGTGAGTATGCTGGCCTGAAGGAGAAGACGGCCTTGCTGCACGAGGGCCTGAGGGCGCTCATCCAGCGCGAGGCGGCGGCGCGGCTCGCGGCACTCGGAGGCAAGGAGACCAAGGCGGCGGCGGCACCCCGGCGGAAGACCAGACCACGGCGGTGAGCGTGCTGGTCGATACCTCTGTCTGGATAGATCATTTTCACCGGGCGAATCCGGAGCTGCAGGCCTGTCTCCAGGCGGGGCAGGTCTGGACTCATACGGTGGTGATTGGCGAGCTGGCGGCCGGACGCCTGAAACACCGGGCGGAGATCTTGCGACACCTGCAAAAGCTGCCGCGGGCCGATGAGATTGATCTGGGGGAGGGGCTCCATCTCTTGGATGAAAACACTTTGATGGGCCGCGGGCTTTCTTGGTCAGACATCCAGTTGCTGGCGGCCGCACGCATCGATGGGCTCCGGCTTTGGACTCATGATCGCGCGCTGGCCGCGGCTGCGGCCGAGCTGAAGCTAAGCTGAGCCCAAAGCCGTGCGCGCGCGTTGGAGCGGCTTGTCCTCAAGAGGACCTTTGATGCCAGTGGAGTAGGGGGGGGGGCTCCCGGCCCGGTGCCTGATCGAGCGGGCGATCCATCTTAGGCGCGGATAATTTAAACTTAAAATAATGCCGTTCCGACAGATTTTCGTCGAACCGCGCAAGTGCTCAATTTGTGAACAAGTTTTGACGATTCCCCCCGGGTTTTTACTTGATTGTTGGGAGGAAAATGGTGAGAAATGGGGCGTTCTGGGGAGCTAGGGCACCCGGACTCCTTCCATGGCGTTAACCGGCACAAGCATTTACTCGGGGCGTTTTGAGCACGCTCTCGACGACAAGAATCGTCTCACGATTCCGTCGGCTTGGCGCTGGACGCACTCCGACACGGAGCAGTTTCTCGCGATGCCGCACCCCGACGGTTACATCGCCGTGCTCCCGCCCGTGCGCGTGCAGAAGCTCCTCGCGCAGGTCTCGGAGATGAAGATCTCCGACCGCGACGCACAGGCCGTGAAGGCGAAGATTTTCTCGGAGGCGCTCACCTTCACCTTCGACAAGCAGGGCCGCTTCGGCGTGACCGCGGACCTCCTGAAACATGCCAGCATCGCGAAGGACGCGGTGCTCACCGGCATGGGCGACACTTTCAACATCCTCAGTCCGGCCCGCTGGACCGAGATGCAGCGCAGCACGGCGGGCGAGAACTTCGGCGACATGATGCGCCGCATCGGCCTCTAAAATTTTCCATGAAGATTCTGACGCCCCTGATCAAGTCCCAGCCCCTCCCGAAACTTTCGACGGTGTTCTGCGCGCACCGGCGGTCACTCCTGCGCGAACCGATCTCGATCGTTCTGCCCTGGAAGAAGCCCCATGCCCGCGCCCGTCATTGAGATTCAACCGCGCACCATGACCCCGGGGCACCTTCCTGTCATGCTGCACGAGGTCCTCGAATACCTCGCGCCGCAGGCGGGCCGGCAGATCCTCGACTGCACCTTCGGCGGGGGCGGCCACACTGGCGCCCTGCTGGCGGCCGGCGCCCGGGTCACCTCGCTCGACCGCGATCCCGCCGCCGCCCCGCGCGCCGCGCGCACCGCCACGGAGTTTCCCGCGACCTTCCGCTTCGTGGACCTGAACTTCGGCGATCTCGCGTCGCTGCCCGACACCGGTTTCGACGGCATCCTCTTCGATCTCGGCGTGTCGTCGTTCCAGCTCGACGAGGCGGACCGCGGCTTCGCCTTCCGCCACGATGCCGAGGCCGACATGCGCATGGATCCGCGCGCCGGCTCGTCCGCCGCACGCTGGCTGGAAACCGCCAGCCACGAGGCGCTCGTCCGCGCCATCCGTGACTTCGGCGAGGAGGACAACTGGCGCAAGGTCGTCTCCGCGATCGAGGCCGCCCGCGGCTCGGGCCGGCTCGCCCGCACCGCTTCGCTCGCGGCGCTCATTGCCGACGCCATTCCCGCCTACGCCAAGCGCGACAGCCGCATCCATCCCGCCACGCGCTCCTTCCAGGGCATCCGCATCGCCGTGAACGACGAGATCGGCGCCATCGAGCGCGGCCTGCCCGCGGCCTTCTCGAAGCTTGCCCCCGGCGGCGTGCTCGCGGTCATCAGCTTCCACTCGCTCGAGGACCGCCCCGTGAAGCGCTACTTCCGCCAGGCCTGCGGCCTGCCCGTGGACGAGAACGACTCCACGCCGCAGCAGCTCCGCGCCAAGCACGCCGACCTGCTCACCCGCAAACCCGTCACCCCTTCCGCGGCCGAGATCGCCGCCAACCCGCGCAGCCGCTCCGCCAAGCTGCGCGTCCTCCGCAAACTCTGACCCTGTCCCGCACATGAAGCCCCCCCCGACCAACGCCCTCGTCAACCGCGCCATTCTTCTGACGCTCGCTCTCCTGGTGTTTTCCGGCTCCCTCGGCCTGGGCGCCGTCTGGATGCGCCAGGGCATCTCCCAGGCCGCCAACGAGAGCCGCGCCATCCACGTGCAGATCGCGGATGTCGAGCGCCGGCTTGACGATGTCAACGCCCTGGTCGCCGCCGCGGTCAACCCCGACGCGCTCCTCAAGAAGAACCAGAGCATGAGCCTCGGCCTGGTCACGCCCCGCGAGATCCAGGTCCAGCGCGTGAACGTCTCGCCCGAGCTGCGGCTCGCCGAGAAGCGCAACCGCGAGATCTTCCGCGTCTCCGTCGCCTCGCTGGAGACGCCGGCCCGCGCTCCCTCCTTTCAATTCGTGACCGCCGCCCTGCGCTGATCCATTGCCATGTCCAAGGGTTTCGCCTCCAACCGTCTCACCCTGCTCGCCGTCGGCGTGCTGGCCTGCTTCATGGCGGTCGGCGTGCGGCTGGTGTTCCTGCACGTGGTGGACCGGGAGGAGCTGCTGGGCTTTGTGGACAAGGCCCGCCGCCAGATCGTGGTCGAGCATGCCCGGCGCGGCGCGATCCTCGACGCCCGCGGCAACCTGCTCGCGACCAGCCGTTCGGAGGTCACGCTCGCGGTGGATCCCTGGTCGCTCGTGGACTACCTCGACCTCGACAAGAACGAGGCCCGCCGCGCCAAGAAGGCGGCCGATGAGCGCCTGAAGCGCATCCAGCTGGCCGGCCTGCTCGGCGTGACAACGGCGGAGATCGAAACCGCCTTCGTGCCCCGCCTGAAAGCCGCGCCGGTGGAAAAGGACAACCACGACGGCGCCCGCGACGGCCAGATCAAGGACCGGTGGGTAAAGATCCGCGAGGGACTCGACGAGCCGACCTACGCGCGCATCGCCGCGCTCAACGTGCGCGGCCTCACCGCCGAGCGGGTTTATCGCCGCGTTTATCCCGGCAGCAGCCTCGCCGCCAACCTCATCGGCTACCTCAACCGCGAAGGCACCTCGGTGACCGGCGTCGAGCGCCACCTGGATCTCTACCTGAAGGGGGAGGACGGCTGGATCGAGTCGGAGAAGGACGGCACCCGCCGCGAACTCGCGCAGTTCCGCTCCCGCGAGGTGACCGCCCGCGACGGTCATGATGTGGTGCTGACCATCGACTCGGTTGTGCAGCACATCATCGAGGACGAGCTCCGCGAGATCGCGCAGAGCTTTAACCCGAACTTTGCCACCATCATCGTCAGCGAGGCGCGCACCGGCCGCATTCTCGGCATGGCGAACTACCCGAGCTTCGACCTGAACAACTACAGCAAGGCCCCGCTCGAGGCGCAGCGGAACTACGCGGTGACCGACATCATCGAGCCCGGCTCGACCTTCAAGATCGTCGCCGCCGGCGCCGCGCTCGACCAGGGCATCGTGTCGCCCGCCTCCACCTTCGACTGCGGCAACCCTGTGGCCAACTACCGCGGCCGCGACCTGAAGCTGCCGAAGGAGGACCATCCTTTCGGCCTGCTGACGGTTTCGGAGATCGTCAGTCATTCCAGCAACCGTGGCGCCGCGCAGCTCGCCATGCTCATGGGCGGCGACAGTTTCCACGAATACGCCCAGCGCTTCGGCTTCGGCACGTCCACCAAGTTCCCCCTCGGCGGCGAGGTGCGCGGCATCATGGAGCCGCCGGCGCGCTGGGACGGCCTGACCATCACGCGCATGCCCATGGGCCACGCGGTCGCGGCCACGCCACTGCAGATCCACATGGCGATGAGCGTCGTGGCCAATGGCGGCGCCCGCATGCGCCCGCAGATCCTTCAGGAAATCCGCGACAGCGCCGGCAACGTGGTGCGCACCTTTGAACCCGAGAAGGTCACGCAGGTGCTCAAGCCCAGCACGGCGGCTACCCTCGCGCAGCTGCTCCATCGCGTCGTCGGCCCCGAGGGCACGGCCAATGGCTTCGACATCCCCGGCTTCGAGATCGCGGCCAAGACCGGCACGACCCAGAAAATCGTGGACGGCCGCTACGTGACCAACCGCCACGTCGGCTCCTTCGTCGGCTTCTTCCCGGCCAGCCGCCCCGAGATCGTCCTCTCCGTCATCGTGGACGACGCCCAGGTGCCCAAGGGCAACAACTACGGCCGCGCCGTCGCCGCGCCGGCCTTCCGGCGCGTGGCCGAACAGCTCATCCAGTATCTCGACATCAAACCCGTGACTCCGCTGACCCGCAACCTGGTGGCCATGCAGGGAGGTGCCCTGTGATCGGTTACCTCACGCCCAACTATCCCCTCGTCGCCGCCTTCCGCACCCTGCCCAAGACCCGCACCCGCCCCGCGGACCGGATCACCCGGCAAATCTTCAAAATGGCCCCCAAGCTCTCCGACTATTTCCGCGACGACGAAATCCGCGCGAACAAGGGCGACCTCGACCGCCCCATCTCCGGTCTGGCCATGGACAGCCGCCGCGTGCTGCCGGGCAACCTGTTCTTCGCGCTGCCCGGCCGGCGCGCCGACGGCAATTCGTTCATCGACGAGGCCATCCAGCGCGGCGCCGTCGGCATCGTGGCCGAGAAAATCCCCGCTGCGACCGCCGCGCGCGTGACCTACATCCAGGTCAACGACGCCCGCCGCGCCCTCGCGCAGGTTTCGCAGCGCTATTTCGGCTTCCCCGACAAGTCGCTCGAGCTGGTCGGCGTGACCGGCACGAACGGCAAGACGACCGTCACCAACCTCATCAAGCACCTGCTCTCGACCAGCACGCAGCGCGTGGGTCTCGTGGGCACGGTCAACTACGATCTCGGCGCCCGCGTGGTCCCTTCCTACCGCACGACGCCCGAGTCGCTGGAGCTCTTCGGCATGCTCGCGCAGATGCGCGATGCCGGCTGCCGCCAGGCGGCCATGGAGGTCAGCTCGCACGGCATCGACCAGCACCGCGTGCTCGGCATGCAGTTCGCCGTGTCGGTGTTCACCAATCTCACCCGCGACCATCTCGACTACCACAAGACGCTCGACGCTTACTATGAGGTGAAGACGCGCCTTTTCAACGGCGGGATCGGGAGCTCCCCGCGCGCCGCGGTGGTGAACCTCGACGACGCCTACGGCCGCCGCCTCGCCGCCGAGGTCCCGAAACACGTCCGCGTGGTCACCTTCGGCGAAGCGCCCGATGCGACCGTGCGCGCCGAGAACGTGAAGCTCAACTTCAAGGGTACGTCGCTCACCCTCGTCTGGCCCGAGGGCCGTGCCGAGATTGAGAGTCCTTTCATCGGCCGCTACAATGTGAGCAACTTGTTGGCTGCTTTCGCGGCCTGCTATGCGCTCGGCCGCGATCCTTCGGTCATCGCGCTCCGCCTCAAGAGTTTCCCCGGCGTCTCCGGCCGCATGGAGCGCATCGAGGAGGGCCAGCCCTACAACGTGCTCGTGGACTACGCGCACACCGACGACGCCCTGCGCAACGCCCTCGGCATGCTCCGCGCCATCACGCCGGGCCGGCTGTTCGTGGTGTTCGGCTGCGGCGGCAACCGCGACCGCACCAAGCGCCCGCTCATGACCGGGGCCGTGCAGGAGTTCGCCGACTTCGCCTGGGCCACCGCCGACAACCCGCGCGGCGAGCAGCTCGGCCAGATTTTCTCCGACATGAAGACGGGCGTTAAGGCCCCCGACAAGATCACCTTCGTCGAGGACCGCCGCCACGCCATCAGCCTCGCGCTCGACGCCGCCCAGCCGGGCGACTGTCTGCTCATCGCCGGCAAGGGCCACGAGACCTACCAGGAGTTCGCCGACACGATCGTGCCCTTCGACGACCGCCAGGTCGTCCGCGAGCTGATCGGGATCAAGTCCATCAAGCCCGTCTGAACCGATGCCCCGACCGATCAACCCACCCCGGCGCTGCGCGCCACCCCTCTTGATAGAGGGGATCTCACGCAGCGCGGGTTTGCAATCCCCTCTGGAGAGGGGTGCCCGCAGGGCGGGGTGTGTCGGGAAATCCGCGTAACGTATTCACTCACCATGCCAACGTTTGCCGCAGAAAAGCTCGCCACCTGGACCGGTGGCACTTGGTCGCCGTTTCCGGCGGCGGCGATCCGCGGTTTCAATCAGGACACCCGCACGCTGAGCGCCGGGCAGGTCTTTGTCGCGCTCAAGACCGACAAGCGCGACGGCCACGATTTCCTCGGCGAAGCTCAGGGCAAAGGCGCCGCGGCCGCGCTGGTGGCGCGAACCGTGCCGGGGCAGGGGATTCCCCAGTTGGTGGTGAAGGATCCGCTCGAGGCATTTCAGGCCATCGCCCGCGAGCATCGTCGCGAGTTTCACGGACCGGTGATCGGCGTCACCGGCAGCGTGGGCAAGACCTCCACCAAGGATCTTCTCGCCGTGCTGCTGGGCGGGGCAGGGCCGGTCTCCGACCGGCCAGGCCAGTCACAGACCGGTCCTACGGTCCTCGCCACCGAGGGCAACCTGAACAATCACATCGGCGTTCCGCTCACCCTCACCCGCCTTGAGCCGGCGATCCATCGCGCCGCGGTGGTCGAGGCCGGGATCAACTCACCCGGCGAGATGCTCCCGTTGGCGGGCATGATCGAGCCGGACCATGCGGTCGTGACGCTGGTCGGTCCGGCGCACTTGGAGAAACTCGGATCGCTCGACGGCGTCGCGGCCGAGAAGGTCACGCTGCTGACCGGCGTGCGTGCCGGCGGCCTGCAGGTATTTCCCGTTTCGTGCTGGGCGCACACGGTGTTTCGCGAGCTGGCCAATCCACTGGTCCTCGTGCCCGAGAACGAGGGCATGGTGCGCGTCACCGGCCGTACGGTGAAGTTCAACGTCTTTCACCGCCCGGAGCGCACCGAGGTGCGGCTCGACGGCAAACGCACGTTCATCCTGCGCCGCGTTTCCGGCGGCATGGCGCAGAACACCGCGCTGGCGCTCGCGCTCGCCTCGGAACTCGGCGTGGATGACGCCACGTTGCAGGCCCGGCTCTCGACGTGGGCGCCGTCGAAATGGCGCGGCGAGCTGCGCCGGAGCGGCGAGGCGACGGTCTATTGCGATTTCTACAACGCCAACCCGGCTTCGATGACCGACTCGGTAGACGCCTTCAACGGCATGGTCGGCGAGGACCTGCCGCGGATCTACGTGATCGGCAGCATGGAGGAACTCGGCGCCGACGCGGCGGAATATCACCGCCAGTTCGGGCGCACGCTCCTGCTGCAGCCGGGCGATCATCTCTACGCCATCGGCAGCCAGGCCGCAGCCCTCCGCGAGGGGCTGCTGGAAAACGGCAACGATCCCGCGCAGGTCGAGGTCATCACGACGCTTGATCCCGTGCGGGCCCGGCTGGCCGGTTTCAAAGGCGCCGTATTCCTGAAGGGCAGCCGCCGCTACCAGCTTGAGACTGTGCTCGAACCCTCGGCCGTCACCGCGCACTGACATGCTCTCCTTCCACCACAGCTTCTCGACGCGGATCTTCCTGAATTATACGGAACCAAAAATGGTTCGCCATCGTGTCATCCTGAGCGAAGCGAAGGATCCAGCAGCATGTCGCGTATCAAACTGGATGGGGATGTCGCTTCGCTCGGAACTTCGCTCCGCTCAGAATGACAGCCTACAGGTGACGGGTGGGGTTCGGCCGCGGTCGGTCGGGACACCGACCTTCCAACGGAGGAACGGCCATGCTTAGCTACCTTTCCCAATACGACCACGTCTTCGGGCCGTTTCGCCTGCTGCAATACATCACCGTGCGCTCGGTGGGTGCGGCGATCACGGCCTTGCTCATCGGCTTCGTCATCGGTCCGTGGCTCATCCGCCGGTTCCGCGAGCTGAAGTTCGGTCACGGTTACATCGACGAGCGCACGGGCGCGCTCGGGGCGACCTACTTCGACAAGAAGCACACGCCGACGATGGGCGGGCTCATCATCTTCCTTTCGGTGTTTTTCAGCACGGTGCTCTGGGCCGTGCCCAACGTGTGGACCGTGGTCGCGCTCTTCGTTTACACGGCGCTGACCGTGCCCGGCTGGCGCGACGACTACCTGAAGGTCGTCCACAAGAACAAGGACGGCATCCGCTCCTGGGAGAAGATCGCCTGGCAGACGGCCGCAACCGTGATCGCGCTCGGCATCCTGCTCTGGCATCCACAGAGCTCCGCCAAGATCCGCGAGCTGTGGGTCCCGTTTCTCAAGACGGCGATCATTCCGCACATGCACTGGTCGCTGCTGCTCGTGCTGATCTACCTCTGGATCGTCGGCTTCAGCAACGCCATCAACCTGACCGATGGTCTCGACGGCCTGGCCACCGGTTGCACGATCACCGTGGCGCTGGTGTTCGGCATCATGGCCTATGCGGCGGGCAACAGCGTCATCTCGGAATACCTGCTCATCAGCTACGTGCCGGGCACGGGCGAGCTGACCATCGTGTGTTCGGCGCTGATCGGCGCCTGCATGGCCTTCCTCTGGTACAACTCGCATCCCGCCGAGGTTTTCATGGGCGACACCGGTTCGCTAGCGCTCGGCGGACTCATCGGTGTCATGGCCTTCATGATCCACCAGCCCTTCACGCTGGTGATCGTCGGCGGTGTGTTCGTGATGGAGGCGCTGTCGGTCATCTTCCAGGTCGGCTGGTTCAAGTACACCCGCCGGCGCACGGGCACGGGGCAACGCCTCTTCCTCATGGCCCCGATCCACCACCATTTCCAGAAGAAGGGCTGGCCCGAGACCAAGGTCGTCCTCCGTTTCTGGGTTCTCTCCCTCGGCTTCGCCCTCGCCGGCCTCGCCACGCTCAAGCTCCGCTAACCATCCCTCGTTCCGCACCATGTCCGCCATGATCAAAGCCCTCACCAAGCAGTTCGACGCCCGCATGCCCTTTTCGCGGACGACCCTGCTTATCGCGGCCCTCTGGGCCTGCGCCTTCACCGCCTTCATCATCCTCGGCCTGCGGCGCTAGCCGGGGCCAGAGACCAACGACCAGGGACATCCCAATCGCCCCATGTTGATCCGAGCACGTTGAGTATCACCCGACCCTTTCACTTTCACCACCCCCACCCATGCCCATCGACTACAACTTCGAGAACACGCCCAGCTTTCGTGATGTGACCCTGACCAGCCTCGTGCTGCTGAGGCAGCCGGTGGTGCGCTCACTTTCCAAACTGCGCCGCCTCCGCAAGGGGCAGGCCGTGCCCGAGGGCCCGGTCGTGCGCAGCGCCAAGACTTTCGCAGGAGCCCGCTGACAGGTTCTTTATACCAACTCCAATCGGAACCTTACCAAATCTGCTGTCAGCGGACTTCCTGCGTTAATTTTCATGCCGTTCACCCCGCCCCAATCCATCGCCCCCTTGCTCGCCCGGCCGGTCGCCGTGCTGGGCGCGGGCGTGAGCGGGCAGGGCGTGCTCCTGTTGCTCGGCGCCATCGGGGCGACGGGCGTTCTCTACGATGAGCGGGCGGACCACGCCGCGCGCGTTTTCACGGCCACCGAGGCCGCCACCCACGGGCTCGTGGTCTTCAGCCCGGGCTTTGCGCCCGAGCACCCGTGGCTCAGCACAGCCCGCGCGGCCGGGTGCACCTGCCTTGGGGAACTGGACTTTGCCTCGCTGTTCTGGCGTGGCGAGGTCATCGCCGTCACGGGCACGAACGGCAAAACTTCGCTCACGGAATTTCTGGCCCACGCGTTGAACGCGGCCGGACGCCGGGCGCACGTCACGGGCAACGTCGGCTATCCGTTCAGCCGCTTTGTGGTCGAGCAGATGGGTCAGGTGGACGTCGCCGTGTGCGAGGTGAGCTCCTTCCAGGCGGAGACGCTGCAGCACTTCCGGCCGACGGCGACCCTGTGGACCAATTTTGCCGAGGATCACCTCGAGCGGCACCCTGGCATGCCGGCGTATTTCGCGGCGAAGTGCCGGCTGCTCGAACGCACCATGCGGGGCGGTGTGTTCATCGGATCCTCCGTGCAACGTTTCGCCCTGGTGGCGGGGCAAGCGCTGCCTCCCGTGGTCCCGGTGGCCACCGAAGGCCAGCCGGCCGACATCCGGCTTGGGGGGAGTATCTTTGCCAGCTACCCGCAGCGGGAGAACTTCATCCTCGCCGCCGCCTGGTGGCGCCAGACTGGCCTGCCGCCGAGTCTGCTCTACAGCGCGGCCGAGACCTTCCGCTTGGGCCAGCACCGCCTGACCCGGGTGGCGGAAAAGGCCGGGGTGGCCTACTGGAACGACTCGAAGGCGACCAATTTCCACGCCGTCGAGGCGGCCTTGGCGACGTTTTCCTCCCCGGTCCTCTGGATCGGCGGCGGCAAGGCCAAGGGCGGCGACTTGGGCGCCTTCGTCGGCCGGATCGCCCGCCAGCTCAAGCACGCCTTCCTGATCGGTGAAACCCAGGCTGCGTTGCTGGCCCACTGTGCGCAGTTCCGCGTGGCCGCGACAGCCTGCACCAGCCTTGCCGAGGCCGTCCAAAAGGCGCGGGCCCTCGCCACCGCCGGCGACCAGGTGGTGCTCAGTCCGGGCTTCGCCAGCTTCGACATGTTCCGCGGCTACGACGATCGTGGCCGGCAGTTTGAAAGCCTTGTGGAAAACCTGTGAACAACCCCGTTTTTTAGATAGCAAATCGCAATCCTCAGCCCTCATATACCGCCATGAACATTCTCAAGATCTTCGGAGCCGTGGTCGCCGTCCACCTGCTCGCGTTTATCTTCATTTTTGCGAGCCCTGGTTGCTCGACCGGTCCGCGGAACATGCCCACGCCCGACGCCACCATGCCGGCCGGCTCCACCACGCCGCCGGTGAGCTACAACTCGGCTGCGCCCGAGCCGGTGGACCTCGGCACCGCGCCCGCCGTTTCCTACACGCCCGCATCGCCGCTCGGCCACGCCACGCCGACGCGCCCCGGCTCCGCCGCCGCGGTGGCGGTCACGCCGCCGAAGCCCGTCGAGAATGTCGCCCCCGTCTCCACCTACACCGTCGAGCGCGGTGACAGCCTCTGGAGCATCTCCAAGAAACACGGCCTGACCGTGGCCGAACTCGCCAAGGCCAACAGCCTGCCCACCGGCACCGCCCTCAAGCCCGGCCGCAAGCTCATCATCCCCGGCAAACCCGGCGCCGCCAAGGAACCGATGGCCGCTTCCGCGATGTCGTTACCCGCCGAGAAAACTCCGATGACCACGCGTCCGACCAACGGCGAGAAGGTGACGCACACCGTGGCCGCCGGCGAAAGCCTCGGCGTCATCGCCCGCAAGTATGGGGTCAGGGTCGCCGATATCGTGGAGGCCAACCCCATCACCGATCCGGCCATGGTCCGCGCCGGCCAGGTGCTCGTCATCCCGGGCTTCAAGGGTGTCACCGCCAAACCGGCGGCCTCCGCCCCCAAGCCCGCCGCGCCGACCACGTCCGCGGAAACGCCGGCGGTTTCCACCGCGCCCGCTCCGGCCGCGCCCAAGTTTGAACTCACGCCGCCGCCCCCCGGTCAGGATCTCGACGCCGGCCTGAAGGGCGCCGAGACCGAGGTGCCCACGATCAAGGTCGAAGACGCGCCCAAGCCGAACTGAGATCACCCCCATGGTGAGTTCGACGAGCGCCGTTCTGCCCCGCCGCCCTCTCACGATCACCCCCGCGAGCGTCATCATCATCTGCGTCGCGGCGTTGGTGTCCATCGGGCTGGCGGTGTTGTTCAGCGCGAGCTCGCCGATCAAGGGCGGGCCCTACTACTCCTACCTCTACAAGCAGCTCATCTTCCTCGCCCTCGCCATCGGCGCCGCCTGGCTGGTGGCGCTCGCTGATCTGGAGCAGTTGCGCCGTTTTGCGTGGATCGCGGCGGCGGTGGCGCTGGTCACGCTGGTGCTGGTGCTGATCCCGCAGATCGGCGTGTCCGTGAAGGGCAGCCGCCGCTGGCTCAACCTCGGCTTCACGCGCCTGCAGGTGTCGGAGTTTGCCAAGCTCGCGCTCGTCTTCTCGCTCGCGCACTACCTCGCGCTCAACCAGAGCAAGCTGCACGACTTCTGGCGCGGCTTCGTGATCCCGGCGGCATGGACGGGCCTGTTCGCGCTCCTGGTGCTTGCCGAACCCGACTTCGGCACCGCCTTTCTGCTCGGCACCATCGGCATGATCCTGCTTTTCCTCGCCGGCGCGCGGCTGAAGTTCCTGCTGCCCGCCATCGGCGCGGCGCTCCTCGCCTTCGTCGTCCTCGTGCTGCACAACCCGGTGCGCCTGCGGCGCATCACGTCGTTCATGGACATCGAGGCCAACCGCGGCGACGGCGCTTACCAGCTCTGGCAGGCCATCCTCGCCTTTGCGGCCGGCGGGGTGGACGGCGTGGGCCTCGGCCAGGGGCGCCAGCAGAACTCCTTCCTGCCCGAGGCGCACACGGATTTCATCTTCGCCATCATGGGCGAGGAGATGGGCCTGATCTTCACGCTGCTCACGGTGGCGCTCTTCGTCACGATCTTCGTGGCGGGCCTCATGCATGTGCGCCGCGCGCCGAACCTGTTCCAGTTCCTGCTCGTGACCGGCTGCCTGCTGCTGATCTGCCTGCAGGCGATCATCAATCTCGGCGTCGTCACCGGCATGCTGCCCACGAAGGGCATGTCGCTGCCCTTCATCAGCGCCGGCGGCTCCAATCTCCTGCTGATGGGCCTGCTCGTCGGCGTCATCATCAACACCCAGCGTACCTGGGAGCGCCCCAAGCCCTTGGTCCGAAAACGCGCGCTGACGGAGGTGATCGGGTGAATCAGGAAAGTAACAAGTGCCGGGTAACCAGGATCAGGAGCCGAGCGGTTCGGGCATCCTGTTGCTTGATCCTTGCTGCTTGTTGCTTCCGTCCGGAGGGCGGCGCATGAGCACCTTCCTCATCGCCTGCGGCGGCACGGGCGGTCATCTCTCGCCGGGCATCGCGCTGGCCGAGGCGCTCGTGGAGCGCGGCCATGCGGCGACGCTGCTCATCAGCCACAAGAGGGTGGATGCGCGCCTCAGCGAGAAATATCCCCGGCTCACCTTCGAGCGCGTGCCAAGCGCGCCGCTGGGCTGGAGCCCCGGCAAGTTTGCCCGTTTTGCGTGGGATCAGGCCCGCGGTCTCGCGCACAGCCGTCGGCTCGTCGCCCGGTTGAAACCTGACGTGATCATCGGCTTTGGTGGCTTTACCAACGCGGGCGTGGTGCTGGCCGGCCGCATGGCGGGCGTGCCGGTGGCCCTGCACGAGGCCAACCGCGTGCCCGGTCGCGCGACCCGCATGCTTTCCCGGATCGCCCAGCGACTCTACCTGCCGCCCGGCGTGCGTCTGCCCGGCCGGCTCGGCCTGATGGTGCGGCACACCGGCCTGCCCGTGCGGCGCGAGATCGTGCGCCTGTCCCGCCACGAGGCCCGCGCGCAGCTGGGCGTGGACCCCAACCAGAAACTCGTGGTCGTGCTCGGCGGCAGCCAGGGCGCGGGCCCGCTCAACCGCTGGGTCGAGGAAACGGCCGCGGCGCTCGCGCAGGAGGGCGTGCAGGTCTGGTGCGTCACCGGCATGGGCAAGGGCGAGATTGACGTGCGCGAGTTTCCCGGCCGCAACGGCCAGACCGTGCGCGTCTGGCGCGAACCGTTCTGCGACCGCATGGGCGTCCTGATCTCGGCCGCCGACGTGGCGATCAGCCGCGCGGGCGCGGGCACCCTGGCGGAACTGATCCGCTGCGAGACGCCCGGCGTGCTCGTGCCGTATCCCTTCGCCGCCGACAACCACCAGCAGGCCAACGCCGCATATTTCGAGCAGCAGGGCGGCGGACTCGTCGTCGCCGAGACCGCGCTCGCCGGCCTGAAGCTGGAGATCATCGACATGGTCTTCAACGACTGGCTCCTGAACAAATTCCGCACCAACCTGCGCCGTATGGAGCAGGAAAGCTCCATCGAGGTCATCGTGCACGACCTCGAGGCGCTGGCCTCCGGCGTCACGCCCGGGCGGCCCCTCCGGCCGGCCCCGGCCGCCTCCGTCGTATGACCCCGCGCCCCGCAGTCTTCGGCCTCGCGGCGGAACGCCTCCACCTCATCGGCGCGGGCGGCATGGGCATGGCCCCGCTCGGGCTTTATCTGGCCGGTCTCGGTTTCCAGGTCAGCGGCGAGGACGATGGCTGGAATCCCGCCGTGCGCACCCTGCTGGAGCGGGCCGGCGTTCGGATCGTGGCGCCCGGCGCGTTGCCCGACGACGCGCAGCTGGTCGTGCATTCCTCGGCGATTGCCCCGGCCCATGAATCCCGCCGGCGCGCCACCGCCCGCGGCCTGCCGCAGGTGCGGCGCGGCGAGATGCTCGCCGAGGTCGTGAAGGGGAAGAAGCTTGTCGCCGTCGTCGGCTCGCACGGCAAGACGACCACGACGGCCATGTTGATCACCGTGTTGCAACGCGCCGGTTTCGCCAGCGACTGGGTGCTGGGCGGGCTTTTCAACGACTCCTCGCTGCCTCCGGCCCTGGTCGGCGGTTCCGACTGGATCGTCGCCGAGGTGGACGAGAGCGACGGCACCATCGGGCGCTTCAGTCCCGAGGTGACGCTCGTGGTGAACCTCGACTGGGATCACCCCGACCATTACGCGAAGCTGGCCGATCTCGAAGCGGCCTTCGCCGCGCTGCTCGCCCGGACCAGGTCGGCCGTGTTCATCAGCGACGCCTGCCCGATGTCGGCCCGCATCGCCGCCCGCGGCGGTTTCAACGCGCCGGTCCACACCTTTGGCCGCGCCGGCGAGTTCAAGGGCAACGTACTGCGTTACACCCCGGCCGGGCTCGAACTGACGCTGGGCGGACGCTTCGCCCTCCCGCATGCGGAGGTGCGCAGCCGGGGCGAGTTCAACGCCGCCAACGCCACCGCCGCGCTCGCCGTGGCGCAGGAGCTGGGCGCCAAGCTCAGGGCGGATTCGCTGGCGGAATTTTCCGGCGTTCGCCGTCGCCAGGCTGTGCTGCATGCGTCGGCGCTTACGATCTACGAGGATTACGCACACCATCCGACGGAAATCCGGGCTCTGCTCGGCAGCCTGAAGCAGGCTCTATCCGGCCGGCTGGTGGTGGTGTTCCAGCCGCATCGTTACACCCGCACCGCCCAGTTCAAGGCCGAGTTTGCCGCCGCGCTCGCCGGGGCCGACAGCTTGTTTCTGATGGATGTCTATGCGGCCAGCGAGGCGCCCGTGGCCGGCGGCACGACGGCCGACATCTACGCCGAGCTGAAGAAAAGCGGCGCGGCCGATCACGTCACTTATTTGCCGGGCAACGACGCCGGCTTGCTGCGGGCGCTCCAGGCCGCGCTGAAGCCCGGTGACACGCTGGCGTTTGTCGGCGCGGGCGACATCGAGCAGTCGGCGCGCGATTTCGTCGCCCGGCTCAAATCCACCGAGGCGCGCGAGGCGGCGTGGAACGCTTTCCTGCTGGCCGTGCGCCCGCGCCTCGCCGCCGCCACCCGGCTGGTCGAGCGCGAGTCGCTGGCGAACAAGACGACGATGCGCGTCGGCGGGCCGGCGCGCGTCTATGCCGAACCGGCGGGTGCGGAAGACCTGCAGGTTCTCCTGCGCGAGATGCACCGGCGCGCGCTGCCCGTGCACCTGCTCGGGCGTGGCTCGAACCTCATCATCCCCGACGAGGGCGTGGACGGCCTCGTCATCAGTCTCGGTCATGAGCACTGGCAGAAGTTCGAGCCACACGCCGATGGCCGCATCTGGGCCGGCGCCGGGTTGCGGCTCAAGAATCTCTGCGGTCTCGCGATCAAGGCCGGGTTTCAGGGCTTTGAGTTTCTTGAGGGCATCCCCGGCTCGGTCGGCGGCGCCTTGCGCATGAACGCCGGCGCCATGGGCGGCTGGATGTTCGACGTGGTGGACGAAGTGCAGCTGATGACCCTGCAGGGCGAAATCCGCACGATGAAGAAGGCCGAGATGCATGTGGACTACCGCCATTGCGCGGAGCTGCACGAGGCCATCGCGCTCGGCGCCTGGCTGAAGCCGGCGGCCAGCGCGCAGTCCGACGACATCCGCCGGCAGATCGATGTTTACCAGAAAAAGCGCGTGGAGTCCCAGCCGCGCGAGCCGAGCGCGGGCTGCATCTTCAAGAACCCGCCGGGCAACTCGGCCGGACGGTTGATCGACGAGAGCGGCCTCAAGGGCGAGCGGGTGGGGGATGCCGAGGTCTCGACCGTGCATGCGAATTTCATCGTGAACCGGGGCCATGCCACCAGCGCCGACATCATCGCGCTCGTGAAGAAGGTCCGTGCGCGCGTCAAGGCGGCCAAGGGCGTGGACCTCGAGCCCGAGGTGCTGCTCTACGGAGCCGAATGGAAGGACGTGTTATGAATTTTCGATTTTCGATTTCCGGTTTTGGATTTAATGCAGGCGCAGTCGTGCGCTTGCCCGCCTCCGGCGTTGGAAATCAAAAATCTAAAACCCAAAATCAAAAATGAGCCACTCGCCCGTCATTGCCGTGCTGGCCGGGGGCACTTCCCCCGAACGCGACGTCTCGCTCGGCTCCGGCAAGGCCATCGCCCTCGCCCTGGCTTACTCGCACCCCACGGAGTTCTACACGGTGGACGCCGATGCGTTGCCGGCCGGGCTGGATCCGGCGCGGCATGTGGTGTGCTCGGCCTTGCACGGCACCTTCGGCGAGGACGGCGGGATGCAGGGCCTGCTCGACGCGGGCGGTTTCAGCTACACCGGCTGCGATGCGCGCAGCAGCGACCTCTGCTTCGACAAGTGGCGCACGCGGCTCAGCGTGTCCGCCATGGGCGTGAAGGTGGCCCCGGGGAGAAATTTCACCGCCGCGACCAAGCCCACGGCGGCGGCACTCGCCGCCGAACTCGGCGAACAGGTCGTGCTCAAGCCCAACCGCCAGGGCAGCAGCGTCGGCCTGCAGATCGTTTCCTCCCGGGTCGGGCTGGAGATCGCGCTCGGCGGCCTCCGCGCCGGCGACTGGATCGCCGAGCGGCGCATCCTCGGTCGCGAGCTGACGGTCGGGCTCCTGCGCGGACGGGCCATGGGCATCGTCGAGGTGGTGCCGAAGTCGGGCGTCTTCGACTACACGAGCAAATACACCAAGGGCCTCACCGAGTATCTGGCCCCGGCCCTGCTCTCCGACGAGACCGCCGCCAAGGTCCGCGGCGCGGCCGAGACGGCCTTCGCCGCCTGCGGTTGCCGCGACTACGCGCGCATCGACTTCATGCTCTCCGCGGAGGGCGAGCTCTATTTGCTGGAAATCAACACGCTGCCCGGCATGAAGGAAACCAGCCTGCTGCCGATGAGTGCGCGCTGCGTGGGGTTGGACTTTGTCGCGCTTTGCCGCGAACTGGTTGCGCCCGCCGTGGAACGCCTCCGGCCGGCCCGTGCCCACCGATGAAATCCGCCGACCAACCCGCCGACGCCCCCGGCCGCTCCTGGCGCAACATCCGCCAGGATGTGAGCTCGCCCGCGATGTCGCGGCAGGGCTTGCGGCGGCGCTGGCTGGCCTGGCTCAAGATCGGCGTGTTGGCGGCTGCCGTCGGCCTGGGCGGCTGGTCGGTTTATGAGCTGGCCCATTCCTGGGCCACCGATCGCGCGGCCCTGACCACCGCCGTGCACAGCGCCCCGGTGCGCGAAACCGTGCTCATCACCGACGGGGTGCTCAGCCAGAAATGGGTCGCCGAAACCCTGGCCCTGCCCAAGGGCGCCAGCCTGATGGCCCTCGATCTGCCCGCCCTGCGCGACCGCCTGCTCGCCCATGGCCAGATCCGCGTGGCGGTGCTTACGCGCAGTTTTCCCGACACGCTGGTCGTGACTCTCCAGGAACGGACCCCCGTGGCGCGCATCCTGGCGACGGACAGCTCCGGCCTGTCCAAGCCCCTGTTCGTGGCCAAGGATGGCGTCGTGTACGAGGGCCGGCTTTATGCGAAGGCCCTGACCGAGGAACTGCCCTGGCTCGACGGCCTTCGCCTGTTGCGTTCCGTCCGGGGCTTCGAACCCGTGGAAGGCATGGCCGACGTGTCGGCCCTGCTGTCCACGGCCCAGTTGCAGGCGCCCCACCTTTACCGCGACTGGATCATCGTCTCACTGGCCCATCTGGCCGAACGCGACGAGCTGCGGGTGAAGACCAAGGACCGCACCGAGATCATCTTCAGCCGCAAGCGCGACTACTACAAGCAGGTCGCACAGCTCGACTTCGTGCTCGATGCCGCCCAGGCGCTGCCCGAGGCCGCCGCGCTGCAGTCGGTCAACCTCACGCTCGAGGGACAGGTGCCGGTGAAGCTGCACGGCACGCCCGACGAGCTGATGCCGGCGGTGCCGGAGCGGCCGGATTTTTCCCTCTCAACCTCTTCCCAACGGAAAAAACAACGTGATCTCTAACAGCAGCAGAATCATCGGCGCCGTCGAAATCGGCACCGGCAAGGTCGTGGTCCTCGTGGGTGAAATCACCCGCGGCCGCAGCCTCAACATCGTCGGCGTGGGCGTGGCCCCGGCGCGCGGCGTGATGAAGGGCGAGGTCGTGGACTACAAGGCCGCCTGCGAAGCGACCCACCACGCCCTGGAAATGGCCGAGAAGCGGGCCGGCGCGAAACTCGAGGCCGTCTGGCTCGCGCAAAGCGGCGGCCACCTGGACGCCTTCTACAACGAGGCCTCGGTGAACGTGAAGTCGGCCGACAACACCGTGACGGCCCTCGACATCGACTCGGTCTGCGCGCTGGCCAAGGAAAAGGAACTGCCCGCCGGCCGCTCGCGCATCCACGAGATCCGCCGGCCCTTCCGCCTCGACGGCCGCGCCGTGCCGGATCCCGAGCACCTCTCCGGCAAGCGCCTCGAGGTCGGTTACTGGATCGTGCACGGTTCCGAGGGCAAGATCAGCGACAACATCCACGTCGTGGGCGGCTACCACCTCGAGGTGCGCGAACTCGTGCTCGCCAGCCTCGCCAGCGGTTCGCTCCTGACCACGGCCGAGGAGCGGGCGCAGGGCGTGCTCGTCATCGACATCGGCAAGGGCGTCACCGACTACGTCCTCTACCGCGACGGCCACGTGCTCGTTACCGGCACCCTGCCGGTCGCGGGCGATCACCTGACCAACGACCTCAGCATCGGCCTGCGCGTGACGCTTTCCCAGGCCGAGATGCTCAAGCTCCGGCACGGCCGCGGCACCGTGCAGACCCGCGACAAGACCGACAAGGTCTGGCTCAACGGCGACGGCGCCTTCGGCGACCGCCAGCTGCCCAAGATGGCGATCGAGACGATTTCCGCCGCCCGCACGATGGAACTGCTCGAGGTCGTGCGCCAGAAGCTCGGCCCGGCCTTTGTGCCCGAGCACTGTGGCGCGGGCGTCATCCTGACCGGCGGCACGGCCAAGCTGCCCGGCATCGAGGAGGCGGCCACCCGCGTCTTCGGCCTCAACGCCCGCCGCGGCGAACCGCCGTCGTGGGTGAAGGAGGAGCTCAAGGACCCGATGTTCTCCTCCGTTCTCGGCATCTTCCAGTTCGGCCTGCGCGCCGCCCACGAGCACGCGCTGCCCGCCCGCCGCAAGCCGGGTCTGCTCAGCAACCTCACCCGCCTGTTCGCGACCTCCTGACCATGGAAAACTCCTCCAACGAACTTCCCCTCGAGGCGCTCGCCGACCGCGACGTCGGCATCAAGCTCATCGGCGTGGGCGGCGGCGGCTCCAACGCCGTGGACCGGCTCAAGATGGAGAACCTCGACCGGCTCCAGCTGGCCGTCATCAACACCGACCTCAAGGCCCTCGGCACCTCGCCCGTGCAGGACAAGATCCTCATCGGCGCCACCCAGACCCGCGGCCTGAGCGCCGGCGGCGATCCCGAGCTCGGACGCAAGGCCGCCGAGGCCGATGCTGACAAGATCGCCGAGATCGTGAAGGACACGGACCTCGTGTTCCTCGTGGCCGGCCTGGGTGGTGGCACCGGTTCCGGCGCCGCGCCCGTGGTGGCGCAGATTGCTGGCGAAGCCGGCGCGCTGGTCATCGCGTTTGTCACCCTGCCGTTCAGCTTTGAGGGCGGACGCCGCGCCCGGCAGGCCGAGGAGGCGCTCGCCGAGTTGCGCCGCACCTGCGACGCGGTCATTCCGCTCGCCAACGACATGCTGCTCCAGGAAGGCACCGACCAGACTAGCGTGCTCGACTCCTTTGCCCGCGCCGACGAATGGATCGGACGCGGCGTGAAGTCCATCTGGGCGATGCTCTCGCGCACCGGGCTGATCAACGTCGATTTCACCGCCATCCGGCAGGTCTTTCACCACCGGGGCGGCAAAACCCTTTTCGGCCTTGGCACCGGTGCGGGGGAGAACCCCGCGTTGACCGCCCTCGAGGACCTCAAGCACTGCCCGTTGCTCCACACGCCCGAGCACGCCCGCAAGGCCGACCGCCTGCTCGTCAACATCACGGGCGGCGCCGACCTCACCCTCACGAAGGTCAACGAGATCATGTCCGCCGTCACCGAGCAGTTCGGCCCCGAGGCGCACGTCGTCATGGGTGCCGCGATCGACGAGGCCCTGCAGGGCCGCGTCGAACTGTGCGTGCTCGGCACGACCGATGTCGGCAGCCGCAATTTCGTTCGCCGGCCGGCCCCGCCGTCGCCGGTGCGGAAGGCCGACAGGCCCGCCGCCACCGCCACGACGGCCGTCGCCACGACTGCCAACGTCAAGACCACCGTCACGACCGACGCGCACGTCACGCGCACCAGCGCCCCGCCGGTCCATCCCAACAAGCCCAAGCAGGAGGAGTTCGGCTTCCAGGGCGCCGAGCCCGTGGAGAACCGCGGCGCCTTCGACAAATCCGACCGCAACCTCTTCGAGGGGCAGGACCTCGACGTGCCGACCTACCTGCGCAAGGGCATCAAGGTCGCGCTCTGAGGAAGCTTTGACATACGCCCCGGTTCAGGCGTGTTAGCCCCATGTTCATCGACGAAACCACCATCAAGGCCCGCGCCGGCGACGGCGGCAAAGGCTGCCGCAGCTTCCGCCGCGAGAAATACGAACCGTGGGGCGGCCCCAACGGCGGCGACGGCGGCAAGGGCGGCGACGTGATCCTCCGGGGCGACGACGACCAGAACAACCTGATCGACTTCAAATACAAACCGCACTGGAACGGCGAGCGCGGTGAACATGGCCAGGGCGGCGATTGCACCGGCCGGGAAGGCCGGCCCGCCGTCCTGCGCGTGCCCCTGGGCACCATCGCCTACAAGCTGCCGGACGGGGAGTTCGTCGGCGAGGTGCTGGAGGACGGCCAGGAAATCGTGCTGCTCAAGGGTGGCAAGGGCGGCGCGGGCAACACCAAGTTCAAGTCCTCCACCAACCGCGCCCCGACCAAGACGGGACCGGGCCTGCCCGGCGAGGTCGGCGACTTCCGGCTGGAGCTGAAGAGCATCGCTGACATCGGTCTCGTGGGCTTCCCGAATGCCGGCAAATCCTCGCTCACGAATCTCATCACCAAGGCCCGCCCGAAGACGGCGCCGTATCCCTTCACGACCCTGCATCCGCAGATCGGCGTGATCGAGTATGCCGCCGAATACGAGCGCCTCGTGCTCGCCGACATTCCCGGCCTCATCGCCGGCGCCAGCGACGGCAAGGGTCTCGGTCACCGTTTCCTGCGCCACATCGAACGCTGCAAGCTGCTCCTCATCATTGTGGACATGGCGGGCACCGACACCCGCGACCCGCGTGACGACTACAAGCAGCTGCTCAAGGAACTGGAACTCTACGATCCCGCGCTGCTCGACAAGCCCCGCCTCGTCGCCGCCAACAAGATGGATGAGCCGGCCGCCGTCGCGAACCTCAAGAAGTTCAAGAAGCGCTACAGCAAGGTCGAGCTGGTGCCGATATCGTGCCTTTCCGAGGAAGGCATCCCCAAGCTGCTCAAGGAACTCCTGAAGCGCGTGAAGAAGATGCGCGCCAAAGAAAAGAAATCGCCAAGCCGGACCGCCTGAGTCAGTTTCCCGTCGTCACCCCGCCATGTCCTCGGTCGAATACCGCCCCCTGCTGATGCGCGCCAACCGCCTGCTTGGCTCGGCGCTCATCGAGCACAACCTGGTGAAGTTCGAGGACCTCGAGGCGGCCAACGAGCGGCTGCTCGAAATCGCGGCCAGCGGCCAGGTCCGGCAGAGTTCCGTGCTCAACATCCTCGTCTATGAGAAAAAGGTCCTGCGCGAGGAGGATGTGCTGCACCATGTCGTGGACGACCACGGGGTGGGGGTGGTGGACCTCCGCGGCTACGACGTGCCGGACGATGTGCGCAAGGAGATGGACCTCGACGCCTGTTGGGCGACCTGGAGCGTGCCCTTCGACCGCGAGGAGGACTTTCACTTTGTGGCCACGGCCTATTACCTGAGCCCGGCCGTGCGCAGCCATTGGGAGAAAAAGCTCGGCGGCCAGATCATCTGGCAGGCGACGACGATGGACATCATCGCGGATTTCCTCGACCGCATGCAGGCCGAGCGCGCCGAGTCGGCCAAGCGCGGATCGCGCCCCCCCTTTGCCGTCGGCGGGAGCAACCCGCCGGTGCCGGCGCGTCCCGCCAGCAACCCGCCGATGCCCGCGCCGCCCACCGGTTCCGGGCACACCCCGCTGCCTTTCCCCGGGTCGAGTTCCGGCAAACCCGCGTCCACCCTCTAAGCCATGCCTCTCGGACGCACCCAGACGCAGATCATCGACAAGCTGGAGGAGATGGGGAAGCTCACCGCCGACCAGAAGGCCGTGCTGCTGGCCCGCCCCGACGAGCCCACCGGTGACCAGCTCGACGCGATCCTGCAGACGGATCACCACATCACCATTTTCCAGCTGCTGCTGGCCAAATGTCGCGCCCTCGGCCTCGCGCCCTACAACGTCGCGCGCTACCGCGTCCAGCCCTCCACCTTCGAGAAGATCGACCTCGAGTTCTGCCAGAAGAACATGATCCTGCCGGTCGGGCAGGTGGGCGACTTCCTGCTGGTGGCCTTCGCCAATCCCTTCGACACGACCGTCGCGGCCAAGATCCAGGACAAGACCGGCCAGCGCGTCGTGCGGCTCCTCGGCCGTGAGGCCGACATCCGCGAGAAGCTCAAGAAGGACCATGTCCACGACGAGGTGCAGTTCTCCGACGTGGTGGACCAGCTCGGCGCCCAGTTCGACGAGGACGAGACCGAGATCAAGGACGAGGATCTCGAGAACGAGGATTCCGCCCCCATTATCCAGCTGGCCAACCGCATCATCGAGGATGCCTATTTCGCCGGCACGTCGGACATTCACATCGAGCCCTGGGAAAAGGAGATTGTCGTCCGTTACCGCATCGACGGCCTCACGCAGGAGAAGCTCCGCCTGCCCGGCAAGGTCGCCGGCGCCCTCGTGGCGCGCTTCAAGATCATGTGCAACCTGGACATTGCGGAGCGCCGCCTGCCCCAGGACGGCCGCATCGTCTTCAAGCAGTATAACAAGAAGAACATCGACATCGACCTCCGCGTCTCGACCGCGCCGCTCAACCACGGCGAGGGCGTGGTCATGCGTATTCTCGACAAACAGAAGTCCACGCTGCCGCTGCCGGCGCTGGGTTTCACCGAGGAGAATCTCAAGAAATACCGCGACTGCATCCGCCAGCCCTACGGCATGATCCTGCACTGCGGTCCCACCGGCTCGGGCAAGTCCATGACCCTCTACTCGGCGCTCAACGAGGTGAACACGTCCGACGTCGTCATCCGCACCGCCGAGGACCCGATCGAATACACGCTGCCCGGCATCAACCAGATGCAGATGCACCGGCAGATCGGCCTGACCTTCGCCGCCGCCCTCCGCGCCTTCCTGCGCCAGGACCCCGACATCATCCTCGTGGGTGAAATTCGCGACAAGGAGACGGCCAACATCGCCGTCGAGGCCGCGCTCACCGGCCACCTGCTCATTTCCACGCTCCATACCAACGACGCCCCCAGTACGGTCGCCCGTCTCACCGACATGGGCATCGAGCCGTTCATGATCTCGTCGTCGCTCGTGTGCGTGTGCGCCCAGCGCCTCATGCGCCGCGTGTGCAAGGTCTGCCGCGTCGCCTATGAGCCCGAGGGCCGGGAGAAGGATGTGCTCCAGCGCGCGCTCGGCTGGACCGGCCCCATCTACAAGGCCAACGCCAAGGGCTGCGCCAAGTGCAACGGCACCGGCTACAAGGGCCGCGTGGGCATCCACGAGCTCATGGTCACCAACGAGGAGCTGATCGAGGCCATCAACAAGGAGAAGGAAACGGCCGAGCTGAAGCGCATCGCGATGAAGGGCGGCATGAAGACGCTCCACCAGGACAGCATGTTCAAGGTCAAGGAAGGTCTCAGCACCATGGCCGAGGCCCTCAGCACCGTCCCGCAGGACATGGAACTGCGGGGCTAGGGTTGACCCTGCGGTGGCCGCGCCCGGAAGCTGCACCCTGATTGGAGGGCCGGTCTCCGCCCCGGCCGCAGTTGCCCATGGCACAATCATCAGAGATGTAGCCGTGCTTAAGCCGCAGGCGAAAGCGTGGGCCGGGGGCGACCACTTTGTCGCTGCGCTCCAAAGCGGCTCCACTTCAATCTAACGGCCCTTGGCCGACCGACCCTCCGCCTCATCCCATGAATTTTCTCCCCGAGTTTCTCACCATCGCCGTGGCCCATGCGCTGGCCGTGGCGAGCCCCGGGCCGGATTTCGCCATCGTGCTGCGGCAGAGCCTCCGCCATGGCCGGGCCACTGCGATCTGGACCAGCCTGGGCATCGGCTGCGGGCTATCGATCCACATCGCCTACAGCCTGCTTGGCCTCGGCCTGGTGCTGACCCGGTCGGCCACGGTGCTGACGGCCGTGAAATGGCTCGGTGCCGCCTACCTGGTGTGGATTGGCGTGCAGGCCCTGCGGACCAAGCCGCGCGAAGGCGATGTTGATCTGGCGTCCGCCGAAGGCGCCCCGACGGCGCGGGCGGCCTGGATGACGGGTTTTCTGGTCAACCTGCTCAACCCCAAGGCCGCGCTGTTCTTCATCTCGCTGTTTCCGCTTGCGGTGAGTCCGGCCACCCCGCGGCTCGTGCAGGCCGGCTACGGGGTGTGGATGACGCTCACCACCGTGGCGTGGTTCAGCTTCGTGGCCGTGGTCTTCACCCGCACCGAAGTGCGCCGGGCCTTCCTGCGTCACGGCCATTGGATCGACCGGGCGCTGGGGGCGGTTTTCCTCGGCTTCGCCGCGAGCCTGCTGTGGATTTCGTGAGGAGGTCCGCTCGGGGCAAGCCGCTCCACCATCAAACCGCATGGGGCCGTCTCAGGTCGCCGACCGGGCCTTCTCGGTCATGATTTTCCAAGAGACGCCGAAGCGGTCGGTCACCAGGCCGTAGCGGGTGGCGAAGAAAGTTTCCTGCAGGGGAAGCTCCACGTGACCGCCGGTGCTGAGGGCGGCGAAGCAACGCTCGGCTTGTTCCGTGGTGTCGGTGCGCAGGGCGAGGGCGAAGCCGTCGAAGCGGGCGGGGGCAGACGGATCTTCGCAACCGCAGTCGGAGGCCATGAGCTCCGTTCCGCCCACGCGGAAGGTGGCGTGGAAAATCTTGTCCTCGAAACCCGGGCGTCGTTGTGCCGGATCGGGGCAGTCGCGAAAGCGCAGGAGGAAGGTGGTCTCAGCACCGATCGCCCGGGTGTAGCAGGCGAGGGCTTCCTCGGTGCGGCCAAGGAAGTTCAGCGTGACTTGGACGTCCATGACCGGCGTGGATCGTTTCCTCCCTGCGCTCGCTCAGGCCTTCGCCTTGGCGGTGTAGAGGGCGACGAGGGCGGCGCCGATGGCTTGGGAGAGTTCGCCGAGGGTGGCGGGAACAACCTTCAGCTTCTCGGCCTGCTTGGGCCAGAGGTAGGGCTGGGCGCTCTCACGGATGATGCGCAGGTAGCGCTCGCGGAACTCGGGCGTCGTGGCCTCGGGGTCGATCAGGCCGCCGCCGATGACGACGTATTCGGCATCCACTGCGGTAAGCAGCGAGGCCATGTGGATGCCGAGGGCCTTGGCCTGGAAGTTGAAGATGTCCACGGCGAGCGCGTCGCCCTTCTGCGCGAGCGTGCGGAGCGAGAAGGCCTTCTCCTTGATGGGGGCGGTGGAGGTGTGGAAGGGGTGCGTCGGGTGCTTGGGCAGGAACTCCTCGAGCAGCTGGGGCAGGCCGGAGATGGTGGTGTAGGGCTCGATGCAGCCCCAGTCGCGGCCGCAGCCGCACTTGAGGACCTTGATGCCGCCGAGGAGCTGGAGCACGGCGGGCATGTGGCCGCCTTCCATGCCGTTGAGGGTGTCGCCCTCGAGGGGCAGGCCGTTGGCGTCCACGTAGGCCACGCCGAGGCCGGAGCCGGGGGCGAGCATGAGCACGGTGGCCTTCGAATCACCGCGCACGCGCTGGGCCTCGCCCACGCCGCCATAGTTGCCGTCGTTGCCGACGACGAGCGGGAGGGGGCGGCCGGCCGCGGCGGCGAGGGCGGCGGCGTAGTCGGCGTGGAAATTCCAGCCTTCAAAACTCTTCGGCAGGTTGGAGGCGCGGCCCATGATGCCGTAACCGTTGTAGGGACCGGGGATGGCGAGACCAACGCCGCGCACCTGGTCCCACGTGAGCTGGTTGTCGGCGAGGAAGCCCTTCACGCCCTCGACCCAGCCGCTGACGACGGCGGCGGTGCCGGCCTGGGAATTGGTGGAGCTCTGCCGGAGCTTGGTGGAGATGATGGAGCCGTCGGCCCACACGCCGCCGGTCTTGGAAGTGGTGGCGCCGCTGTCGGTGCCGAGGAAGATGCCTTGCTTGGAGTCGCTCATGGGGAGAGAGGCGCGAAGATTCGCTGGCGGCGAATCTTCGCGCAAGTAACAAGTATCAGGTTACAAGTAACAAGAAAGCAGCGGGACGGAGGAAAGTAACAAGTGTCGGCATCAAGTAACAGGAGCCCGAACCGAAGCCTGGCTGCGGGACTGATGGTCCCGGCTCCGGGTCCTGATACTTGTTACTTGATCCTTCCCGCTTGGCGCCGTCCGGTGCCTATTTCATTCCAAAGTGCCGGCAGACCATTTCGGTCAGGAAGCCGATGAGGCCGCAGACGGGGAGGGTGAGGACCCAGGCCCAGATGATGCGCTCGACGATGCCCCACTTGACGGCGCCGAAGCGTTTCATGGCACCGACGCCCATGATGGAGGTGGAGATGGCGTGGGTGGTGGAGAGCGGGATGCCCCAGTGTGAGGCGGTCTGGATCACGACGGCGGCGGTGGTTTCGGCGGCGAAGCCGTGGACCGGCTGCAGCTTCACCATCTTGTGGCCCATGGTGCGAATGATGCGCCAGCCGCCCGCGGCCGTACCGGCGGCCATCACGAGGGCGCAGGTGATCATGACCCAGCGATCCACCGTGAATTCCGGCGTGTTGAGGAAATGCGCCCAGGCGGGCAGGTCGTTGAAGGCGCCGCTGCTCGTGCCGGTGAACAGGGCGAGCGCGATGATGCCCATCGTCTTTTGCGCGTCGTTGGTGCCGTGGCTGAAGCCCATCCACGCGGCGCTCACGAGCTGGAGCTTGCCGAACACGCCGTTCACGACGCGCGGGGTGAGTTTTTTGATGAAGATCAGCAGGATGAACATCAGCAGCGCGCCGCCGAAGAAGCCGATGACGGGGGAGGTGAACATCGGGCCCACGACCTTGGGCCAGAGGCCGATCGCCTTGCCCTTGGCGTCCACGGCGTCCCAGGTGAGCACGCTCCAGTCGCCGTCGGCGGAGGCGAGGGCCGCGCCGCAGAGGCCGCCGATGAGGGCGTGGCTGGAGCTGGACGGCAGGCCGAGCCACCAGGTGATGAGGTTCCAGATGATGGCGCCGACCAGGGCCGAGAAGATCGTGGCCATCGTGATGACGTTGGTGTCCACGAGCCCCTTGCCGATGGTGGTGGCGACGGCGGTGCCGGCGAGCGCGCCGATGAGGTTGAAGAAGGCCGCGAGCCAGATGGCCTGGCGCGGGGTCAGGACCTTGGTCGAGACGACGGTGGCGATGGCGTTGGCCGCGTCGTGAAAGCCGTTGATATACTCGAAGACCAGCGCGGCAGTGAGGACGATCAGGAAAATGGTCATGGGGCTCGGAGAGGTCCGCTTGCACCGTTCCGGTCTGCTGACCGGCCGGGGTTTGTCCGGGCCAGGCGCCCGGCCAGGGCTCAGGAATATTTCAGCATGATCATGAAGACCACTTGGCCGGCGTCGCGGGCGCGGTCGATGGCGGCTTCGACGAGATCGTAGAGTTCCATGAGGATGACGACGTCCTTGGCGTCGTGCGGCCCGTTGTAGAGGTCCTTGACGAGCGCGAGCATCACCTTGTCGGCCTCGCCCTCGGCGAACTGGAGCTTGGACTGGTGGTCCTGGATGCGCTCGATCTGCGTGCCCTTGCGAAGCTGGCGCACCATGGCGACCACGCAGTCGATGGCCTGTTCGAGGAGGACGACCTGCTTCTGCAGGCTCTCGCGCGGGACGCGAGCGGGGCAGATGGTCAGGCGCTCGACGATCTTCTCGACCGTCTTGGGAATCTTGTAGAGGGCGAGGGAAAGCGCCTCGATGTCCTCGCGCTCCAGCGGCGTGACGAAGGTCTTGCAGAGCTCCTCGGTGATCTGCTGGGTGATGCGCTTGTCCTTGCGGCGCGACTGGATGATATCGTGGATGCTGGTGGCGGTGACCTGGCTGTCCTGACCCAGAATCCGGGCGAGGAGGGCGGTGCTGGCCTTGGCCTCGTCGGCGCTGGCCTCCAGCAGATCGTAGAACTTCTCTTCTTTGCCCAGGAGCTTCTTGAACGAAATCATGGTTCCGAACCGAAACGCCTGCGCCGGAAGGTGGCGAGGCGAATTTTGACAAATGTTACGGCGCCATGTTTGTAAAATCAGCGGCGTGCCTTCGAAGCGCGCCCGCGAGCGGGCTGTGCCCCCCATCCTGCGGATGGGTCGTTCCGCTGCGCTCCACGAACCCGGCGGGTTCTTGTCCCGTTACTTCCTGTGCGGTGCGGTCACGGGGTGAACGTCCGCAAAGGTCAACCGGGCTAAAAATGGGGCGGCCAACGGGATTGACTCGCTACGCTCGGGGCTGCGCCCCCCATCCTGCGGATGGGTCGTTCCGCTGCGCTCCACGAACCCGGCGGGTTCTCGTCCCGTTACTTCCTGTGCGGTGCGGTCACGGAGTGAACGTCCGCAAAGGTCAACCGGGCTAAAAATGGGGCGGCCAACGGGACTCGAACCCGCGACCCCAAGATTCACAATCTTGTGCTCTAACCAACTGAGCTATGACCGCCGTGAAATTGAGAACGGCGAACATCCATACCGGCCCGTCGGCTGTCAACCCTTCTCCCAGAGATTTCCCGTTGCCGGCGGGACGGGGTGCGGATTGCATCCATACTCATGGCCCGCTTGCGTTTGCTGACTTTCAACATCGCCCATGCGCGCGGGCCGACGCCGATCCATCAGAGCCTGCGCAGGATCTCGGCCCTGCAAAACAACCTCCGCAAGATCGCCCGGCTCATCGAGCGGCTGAAGGTGGATATCGTGGCTTTGCAGGAGGTGGACGAGAACTCGCGTTGGGCCGGAAGTTTTGACCATCTGGCCTACCTGCAGCGGCACACGGGGCTGGCCTATGCCGTGCATGGTGTGACCAACCGCCGCGGCGGGCGCTACCATCTGAACTACGGCAACGCCCTGCTCACCCGCTTTCCCATCCATCATCACGAGACCGTGCCCTTCGGCCGGGGCACGCTGGGGGAAAAAGGTTTCCTCTTCGCCGAGATCGACAGCCCGCACGGGCGGCTGCCGCTGGTGAACATCCACCTCAACCACAACTCCCGCCCCAAGCGCCTGCAGCAGATCGCGCACCTCATCCGCCATGTCGGGGAGTTGCGGCAGCAGCGCGCTCCGCAGTGGGGCCTCCCGCCGCTCTTTTGCGGCGACTTCAACACGCCCTCGCACCTGCCCGATGCCACCGCGACGCTGCTCGGCTGGCTGGAGCAGTCCAACAACTACACACTGCTGCCGAAGACGGGGAAGACGTTTCCATCGGCGTGGCCGGCGCGGGCCCTGGACTACATCTTCCTGCCGCAGGAGTGCCGGGAGCCACGCGCCAAGATCGTGCGCAGCCTGCTCTCCGACCACCAGCCCGTGCTGGTGGAGTTTGGCACCGGGTGAGCCGAGGTGCGCAGCAATTTGCGCTCGACCCCTGCCGGGCGCCTGCCGACGCTCGCCCTTTCATGGACCGCATCGCCGCCAGCTTCGCCCGTGCCCGCCAGGAAAAACGCGCCGCCTTCGTCGCCTACCTGTGCGCCGGCGACCCTGATTTCGAGACCTCGCTCGCGGCCTGCCGCGCCGTGATTGCGGCCGGGACCGACGTGCTGGAAATCGGCGTGCCGTTCTCCGATCCGCTGGCCGACGGCCTCACCAACCAGCTGGCCGCCCAGCGGGCCCTCGATGGCGGCATGACCGCCGCCCGGGTCTTCGACCTGGTGCGCAAGATTCGCGAGACCAGCCAGGTGCCGATCGTTTTCTACACCTACTACAACCTCGTGTTCTCCAATGGCGTCGAAGCCTATGTGCGGGCGGCCAAGGAGGCCGGCGTGGACGGTATGCTCACGCTCGACCTGCCACCCGAGGAGGCGGCCGACGTGCAGGCCGCCTGCCGGAAACACGACCTCAAGACCGTGTTCATCGTGGCGCCCACCACGCCCGCTTCGCGCCTGCCCGTGATCGGGGCCGCGGCCACGGGTTTCATCTACTACGTCTCTCGCGAAGGCGTGACCGGCGTGCGCGACCAGATCGCCACCAACATCCCCGAGGCGGTCGCGGCCATCAAGAAGCACACCGCGCTGCCCGTCGTCGTCGGTTTCGGCATCTCCACCCGCGAACAGGTGCGGCAGGTCGCGCAGAGCGCCGACGGCGTCGTCGTCGGCAGCGCGCTGGTCAACGTCATCAAGGCCGGCCTCGCCGACCGCGCCGCCATCGCGCCGAAACTTCAGGCCGTCGCCACGGACCTGGTTGCGGGCACGCGTTGATTCTGATTCAAGATTCCCGCCGTGAAGCGAATTCTCCTCATCGACGACAACCCCACCGCCCAGGAGATGCTGTCACGCATGGTGCCCCGCTTCGGCGACGGCCCGTGGGAGCTGGACTGGGCCGACACCTACGACAAGGGACTCAAAAAGCTCACGGAAGGCGGTTACGCGGTGTGTCTCCTCGATTACCGCCTCGATGAGGGCAAGGACGGGCTGGCCCTGCTGAAGGCGGCCCGCGCCGCGGGCAACACGACGCCGACGATCTTCCTCACGGCCGAGACCGACCCCGCGCTCGACGAGCAGGCGCTGCAGGCCGGGGCGATGGACTTTCTGGTCAAGGCCGAGTTCACCCCGCGCATGCTCGCGCGGTCGGTGCGTTACGCCCGCAAGATGGGCGACACCCTGGAGCAGCTGCGCCTGCTGTCCATCCACGACGGGCTGACCGGGCTGAAGAACCGCCGCGAGTTCGAGCGGCTGCTCACCGAGGAGTGGCAGCGCTGCGCGCGGTTTGAGCGCCCCTTCGCCCTCGTCGTGTCCGACATCGATTTCTTCAAGCGCATCAACGACACCTACGGCCACCCGGCGGGCGACGCCGTGCTGAAACACGTGGCCAACCTGCTCAGCGGCCAGTTGCGCACGGTGGACCATCTCGCGCGGGTCGGCGGCGAGGAGTTCGCGATTATCATGGTCGAGACCAACCTCGAGGACGCGCGCCTGATCATGGAGCGCCTGCTGGTCCTGCTCGCGGCCTCGCCCTGCACCCTGCCGGACAACGGCGGCACGGTGAATGTCACGCTCTCCGCCGGCATCGCGCTGATGCCCGACGATGCCGACACCACGCAGGCGCTGTTCGATGCCGCCGACAAGGCGCTCTACACCGCGAAGCGCACGGGCCGCAACCGGGTCGTGACGACCACGGACATGGCGGCGCTCAAGGCGTAGTGAGCGGGCGTGGGGTCTGGAAAGTCGGGGCGGGCGCTACCTCGGCGCACCGGCCTCGCCGGACGGCACCATGATGCGCAGGCTGCGCGGGCGGACGGTGATCTCCAGCCGCGAAACTTCCGCACGCGGTTCGCCGTCGGTGTGGATCCAACCCGGGCGCGCCCGCTCGATGACGAATTTCTCGCCCTGCCAGCGTTGCACCGACGCCGTGCGGTAGAGCGAGCCGCTGAAGAGCCGGTAGAGCAGGGGCACGGCGTTGTGCAGGCCGACGCGCGGCACGGCCGTGAGGTCGAGCAGGCCGTCATGCACCGAAGCGCCGGGCGCGATGTAGGCGTTGTTGCCGTATTGGGAGGAGTTGGAGATCGCCAGGGTAAAGGCCTCAACGGTGTCGCGACCTCCGGCATGGTGGATCACGTAGGTGTCGGGCTGATAGGCGCGCCAGGCCGACGCGCTGGTGCGCAGGTAACCCGCGAATCCGCGCGAGGTGAGCGTGGCGAAGCGGCTGGCGATGAGCGCCTCGAAGCCGGTGCCGGCCACGCAGAAAAACGGGTCGCGGTTGACCATGCCGGTGTCGATGGCGAGCGGCCGGCCCGCCAGCAGCGTGCGAAAGGCGCCCCGGCCCGGCCGGCGGATGCCGAGGTGGCGGCCGAGACCGTTGCCGGAACCGCAGGGCACAAGCCCGAAACAGGCGGGCGTATCCACGAGCGCGCTGGCCACTTCGTTCATGGTGCCGTCACCGCCGATGGCCACCACCAGGGTGCAGCCCTCGTCCACGGCCCGGCGCGCCAGCTCGGTGGCGTGGCGCGGGCGCTCGGTGGCGACCACCGAGGCGTCCCAGTTATGCTCGGCGATGAACTCCCGGGCCCGGTCGCGCAGGTGGGGATTGCGGCGGTTGCTGCCGGAGTGGGGGTTGAAGATGAACCGGGCTTTCAAGCGTGAGACCGGCCCAGCAAAGCGGCAGACGGCCCGGAAGGCACGGATTTTGTTGTGACGATTCCGAGACGGGGAGGGCCCACGGAACACACGGAATACACGGAAGATCTCCCGGTCATGCTTCGGTGTATTCCGTGTGTTCCGTGGGTAACAAAACGCTTTGCGGTGCCGGGGGTGGATGTTTGCATCGGGTCATGCCCCGCACGATCCATGTCCTCACCGGCTGCACCGCCGTCGGCAAGACCGAGCTGGCGCTGCGCTGGGCGGAGGCGCACGGGGCGGAGATCGTGTCCTGCGATTCGCTGCTGTTCTACCGCGGCGCCGACATCGGCACCGCCAAGCCGACCAGGGCGGAACTGGCCCGCGTGCCGCATCACCTCATCGACCTCTGCGAAATCACCCAGCGGATGGATGTAACGGAGTATATTGCCAGGGCCCGGGCGGCGGTGGAGGACATCCTCGGACGCGGGCAGGCGGTGCTCGTGACGGGAGGCAGCGGATTTTACCTCAAGGCATACTTTGCTCCGGTGGCGGACGAGGTGGCCGTCCCGGCCGAGGTTCGGGCCGGGGTGCAGTCCCGGTTGGAGCGCGACGGGCTTGCGCCCTTGGTCGCGGAGCTGCGGAAACTCAACCCGGCCGGGCTGGGCGCGCTGGACGTCAGCAATCCGCGGCGGGTCACGCGGGCCTTGGAGCGGTGTCTGGCTTCGGGGCGCACGCTGGCTGACCTGTTGGCGGACTTTGCGGCGCAACCGTCGCCGTTTGCGGCGTTTGAGGTCCGGTTGTGCGAACTGGTGCGCGAGCCGGCCGAACTCGACGCGCGGATCGGGGCGCGCGTGGCGGCGATGTTGCAGGCCGGGCTGGTGGACGAGGTGCGCGGCCTGCTGGCCCGCGGGCTGAAGGAAAACCCCAGCGTGGCCGGAGCAATCGGCTACCGTGAAACGGTTGGGCTCATCGAGGGCCGGTTGCCCGAAGCGGAACTGGCGCCATTGATCGTGAAGCACACCCGCGCGCTGGTGAGGAAGCAGCGCACATGGTTCAAGACCCAGCTGCCCGCGCACGCGCTGGTGCCGGCGGCTTCAGCCGATGTGGCCGGGCTCTTTGCGGCGCCAGTTCAGCCAGAGCGTGAGCAGCGGTGAGGCGATGAAGGCGAAAAGCAGGTAAAGGCCGGCCAGGGTGATGGGCAGGCCGACCGGCCCGGTGCTCCAGCGGTAGGCCCGGGCCATGGCGCGGACTTCCTCCTCGGCGGCGCCGCTGGCGCGCAAGGTGGCGACGCGCCATTCCAGATGCAGATCCGGGTAGTCCGGGTTGATGAAGTTCAGGTAGAGCGCAAGAAACACGTAAACGCCCATGGCCGCCACGAGCGCGGTCAGCAGGCCATGGAGGAGACCGAGCCAGATCGGAAGCCAGTAGCGATTCTGCGCGTGCAACTCCCGGTGCAGGCTTCGCCAGAGAGCGATGATCAGGATGATCTCCGCACCGTAGTTCACATAGTGGCCGATGGTGATGTGCTGGGTGTGCAGGCCCAGGGCATAGGCGAGCAGCAGCCACAGGCTGGTGGCCCCGGCGGCAAACAGGCCATGGGTGAAGCTCGGGGCCATGTCAGGGTTTGGCGTCCTTGGTGCGGGCGGCCTCGATCTGGCGCAGGATAAGGTTTTCCGCCGCGGAGGCCGCGGGAGTCGGGGCGGGTGAAGGCCCGGCGGCCGGCAGGCTGGGGACGACCGGCAGGCCGCCTTGGACCTGAGCGATCAGCTGGCGCGCGGCGGAGGCGCTGCGGCCGTTGGGGAAACGCTGCAAGTAGGTCTGCCAGATTTCCACGGCCTGGGCGGGCTGCTGATAGGCTTCGCTGTAGAGGCCGCCTTGGTTGAAAAGGCTGAACTCGTGCGCCGGGTTCAGCTTCTGCGCGAGCTGATATTGGAGGAGGGCGTCGTCGGGCCGGTTCGAAAACCGGTAGGCGTTGCCCAGGTCGGTGCGGATGTCGGCGTCGTCGCTGCCCTGGCGGATGGCGGACTGGTAGTGCTCGATCGCCTGCGCCCAATTCTGGTGGTCGTAGTAGAAATTGCCGAGCGTGCGGGCGGCCTCGGCGGGTGCCTTGCCGGCGGTGAGCGCGGGATCGGGCCGGTGCACGGTCGGGTCGGCGGGCAGGTTGACGGTGATGGTTTCAGGCGCGGGCTGGCGCGGACGCAGCGCGAAATACATGAGCCCGGCGCCGAAGAGCGCGCCGAAGCAGGCGATCAGTCCCACGGTGAGCCACGAGGATGTGGCGGGCGGCTGGGCGGCGGCGGTCTTTTTGCTCATGCGACCCCGGAGCAGAGCGATCCGCGCGGGGGATGGCAATGGGAGTTTGGCGGAGGCGGGCGGCGCGACCGCCGGCGGGAAGGGCCCGCGTCTCTGCGGACCGGCATCCGTGATCGCGGCGCGCAGGGAAGCGCGCCCTCCCTGGAAGATGGAAGAGCCTTACGGCAATTCCACCGCGTAGCGCTGGAGCGAGCTGCCTTCGAGGCGGTGGAGGGCGGAGATGGCGTTGGCGAGGCTGACGCGCGCCTGCAGTTCGCTCACGCGGGCCGTTTCCAGGTCATCCTGGGCTTCGAGCACCCGGCGGCTGGTGGAAAGGCCGGCATCGAACTTGGCCTTCTCCAGCTCGTATTGCTTCTGGCTGAGGGCGGACGCGAGGGCCGCGATGCGGACGCTCTCGGTGTTGGCCTCGACCGAGCGCACTGCGCTGCGGACCGACACCTCGATGGACTGCTCCAGCTGACGCAGGCGGGTCTGCTCGCGGCTGAGGGCGGCGAGGCTCTGGCGCTCGCGGGCCTTGTCGGATTTGCGGCCGAGCGGGTAGTTGAAGGAAAAATCCACCTGCCAGTTGTGGCTCTGCGGGTCGAGGGCATCGCTGAAGGCGTCGCCGCTGCTGCCGTTGGTGCCGTTGAGGCCGAGCGCGGCGCCGACGGTGAGGTCGGGCTTGGCGGCGTCCTTGACGAGACGCAGGTCGATTTTCACCTGCTCGATGGCGGCCTGGGAGGAGAGGTAGTCGGGCTGGTTCTGCTTCGCCATCTGGAAGGAGGAGGCGAACACGGGGAGCTGGCCGGAGGCATCCTTGAAGCGCACGGTGCCGAGGGGGGCATCGAGCTCGAACTGGCCGATCAGGGCGAGGAGCGCATCCTGCCGGTCCTTCACGGCCTGCTCCGCGAGGATGACCGCGCGGCGGGCGTTCGCGACGCCGACCTCCGCCTGGAGCACGTCGAGGTCGGTGGCGACGCCGGTGTCGCGACGGGTCTTGGCCTCGTCAAAGAGCTTCTGGGCGAGGGCGAGGGAGAAGTTGCGCACGCCGAACTGTTCGCGCGCGTAGGCGAGGTTGTAGTAGGCGTTTTCGGTGTCCTGGATGACGTCAAGCACCTGGGCCTTGTAGTCGAGGTTGGCGCGCTGGAGCCCGATCTCGGCGCGTTCGATGCCGCCGCGGTTGACCGCGGGGTCGAGGCCCTGGAGGAGGGACTGGCGGACGGAGAGGGTGAGGTCGGCGTCGTAGGCCGGGTTGGTGGCGAGGGCGGGATTGGAGGAACTGCGGGCGATCGAGCTGCTGGCACTGACGGTGGTGCCGGTATAGAGGCGCTGGGTCACGCCGACGCGGAGGTCGGTGCCGTTGCTGGAGGTGCCCGAGAGGTCAGATTCGCGTCCGCTGCGGCTGCCGGTCACGGAGAGCTGGGTTTCGTATGTGCCCTTGGCCACGAGGATGCCGTCCTTGGCGATCTCCGGGGCGTAGCGGCCGATCTCGAGGGCGAAGTTGCGCTGGAGGGCGCGGGTCACGCATTGCTCAAGGGAGAGTTCGGGCGCGGCGTTATCCTGGGCCGCGAGGCTGGACGCGGCGAGGAGGGCGGCGGACAGCAGGGCGGCGAGACGGCGGGACGAAGGGATCATGGGAGTTTGGAACTGGGAACAGGACACGCGAGTTTGGCGAAAAGTTTAAGCCTTTTGTGACGCCGGGAAAGGAAGGAGGTTTCGGACAGAAAAAAGCCACCGCGGAGGGCGGTGGCAGTTACCGGATGGCCGGGCGGTGTTATGACGGGATGAGCGGAGACTGGCTCAGCGCACGGCCTGGGGGTTGGATTTCTCGAGCTCGGCCTCGACCAGCTGGCCGAGGTGCGAGTTTTCGTTGGTGCTGGCGGCAAAGGCCATCAGCTGCTTCTGGACCTCGGCATAGCGCGGGTTGGCGGCGCTGAGGTCGGGCAGCTTCTTTTCCTGGGCAAAGACGAAGATGCCCTTGTCGTTGGACGGGAGCAGATCCGAGACCTGGCCGGCCTCGAGCGAGCCGAAGGCCGAATAGGCGGCCGGGGGCAGATCCTGGGGCGGCTGGCGGAGAGAGAAATTGGCGTAGGACTTGACCGCGAGTTTCTCGGCGGCGGCGGTGGTGGCGAAGCCCGCACCGGCGGCCTGCAGCTTGGCTTTGAGCTCGGCGCCGCGGGCGATGAACAGGCGGCGCTTCTCGTTTTCGCGGTAATCGGCCAGCACGCGGTCCTTCACGTCGCTGAAGAGGGGCTTGTAGGAGGGCAGGCTCTCGTTCCACAGCATCACCACAAAGCCGTCGGGCGTGGGCAGGGCGTCCGAAACCGGGCGGTCGGCACCCAGCTTGGAGATGGCCTCGGCGTAGCTGGCGAGCCAGGGGCGGTCGGCCGGCGGGGCGTCGGGGGCAAAGGGTGCGATCGCGACGGCGGGGTGGTTGATGCCGGCGAGGAAGGAGGACAGCTCGGCGGAGTTGGGCTTGAGGGTGGCGCGGCGCTCGTAAAGGGCGACGGTCAGCTCATTGGCGGCCTGGGAGGCGAGGCGGCGGGCGGCGAGGTCGCGAATGGCAACCTCGACCTGGGCGCGGACCTTCGGGAAGTCATCGGCGGCGGCATCGGGTGTGGCCAGCGCGGTCGCGTCCTTCTTGGTGTCATCGGCCGGGGTGGGGAAGCTGGCCCGGTTGTTATTATAGAAAGCGCGGAGCTCCTCCTCGGTGGGCGCGGTCGGGGGGGCAAACCGGGCGGCCTTGAACTCCACGAGGCTCAGGCGCGGACGGGCGGGCACCTCGTAGCGGAAGGCGTTTTCGTCATGGAATTTTTGCAGCTCGGCGTCGCTCGGGTTGATGGCGGGGCTGAAGCCGGCGTAGTCGAGCTCCGCGACCTGGATGGTCCAGGTGGAGTCAATGCGGGCCAGCTGCTGCTTGATGTCGGAAGGAAGGACGTAGCCGGGGCCCCCGAGAACCTTGCCGAGTTCGGAGAGCCGGGTGTCGTCGCTCAGCACGCGATTGACATCGGAGACCTTGATCGGGCTGGTGGCGGACTTGATGGAGTCGCCGAAACGGGCGTAGGCGGAGTTGTCGAACTGGCCCTGCTGGTTGAGGAAAGCGGGCACGCGGCCGGTGTAGGCGGAAACCTGTTCGGGGGTGGGGACGGGGAGCTTGAGCTCGTCGGCCAGGGCCAGGCCGGCGACGCGCTGCAGCGAGTAGGCCTGCAGGTTCTGCATGGCCTGATAGTCGAACCGGAGCTGGGCGCTCAGCTGACCGTCGGTGAACACGCGCTGGGCCTGCTCGGGGTTGGCGAGGTTGACGTTGAAGAACTTCTGCTCTCGCACCTTGACGTCGCCGGCGCCGAGGCCGGACGACTGCGAATAGATGAACACCATCGGCAGGCCGATAATGAAGAGCATCACGAGCATCACCAACTTGATGTGCTTCTGAAAGTATTTTTGGATCCAGGAAATCATGGGGGAAAGGGTCACGAATACGGCCGCCCCTCCCTCTGTCAACAGGCGAACAGGAGGGGTGGTGTCCGGAATTGCGGGGATGAACCGGGCCGGCCGGGACAGGCTTTGACAGGGCGGGGGGCATCCGCCTCACTGACCCTTCTCCCATGTCCAACGTTCGCGTCCGCTTCGCTCCCAGTCCCACCGGCTTCTTCCACATCGGCAGCGCCCGCACGGCCCTGTTCAACTGGCTCTACGCCCGGCACACCGGCGGCACGTTCATCCTGCGCATCGAGGACACCGACCAAGCGCGCAACAGCGAGGCGTTCCTCAAGCTGATTTACGACAGCCTGACCTGGCTGGGCATGGACTGGGACGAGGGTCCGAATCCCAACGGTGTGGGCGAGCGGGGCAGCTACGGCCCTTATCGGCAAAGCCAGCGCAACGACATCTATCACCGCTACAAGCAGCAGTTGCTCGCCAGCGGCCGCGCCTACGAAAAGGACGGCGCCGTGTGGTTCAAGCTGCTGGGCGAGCGCTACAAGGTGTTCGACGACCACCGCAAGAAGGAGGTCGAGAAGGTGAAGTCCGCCCCGGTCGTGATCGACGACCAGATCCGCGGCCGGGTCGAGCGGCAGGAGGATGAGGACTTCGTGATCTTCCGCTCCGACGGCAACCCGGTGTTCCATTTTGTGAACGTCGTGGACGACATCGAGATGAAGATTTCTCATGTCATTCGCGGCGAGGACCACCTGTCCAACACCAGCAAGCACGTGCGCCTCTACGAGGGCTTTGGCGTCGCCGCGCCGGTGTTCGCACACATTCCGCTGATTTTGAAGTCGCCCGAGATGGGGCAGGGCAAGATGTCGAAGCGCGACAAGGGCGCCCTCATCGAGGAATACCAGCAGCGGCACTTCCTGCCCGAGGCGCTCATAAACTACCTGTCGCTGCTCGGCTGGAATCCCGGCGACGACCGCGAGAAGATGCCGATCGCCGACATCATCAAGCTCTTCGACCTGCCCGGCGTGAACCAGAGCAACGCGAAGTTCGACGGGAAGAAACTCGCGAACATGAACATGGTTTACCTGCTGGAGCAGCCGGCGGAGAAGTTCCTCGCGCTCGCGAAGGACTTCTTCGCCAATCAGCCGAACGGCGCGGCGGTCATGGCCAACGAGGCCTACTTCCGCGAGATCATGCTGCTGGCCCAGCCGAAGATCAAATCGGTGGACGAACTCGCCGCCTACACGGTCTATTTCTTCGGCGATGATTTCCCGGTGGACGACAAGGTGAAGGCCAAGGTCATGGCCAAGGGCGACCCGAAGTCCCGTCTCGCCGAGTTGATCGCCGCGGTGCCCGCGATGGATTTTTCGACCGACGCCACGATCGAAGCCGGCCTCAAGGCGCTGGCCGAGAGCAAGGGCCTCGGTTTCGGCGATTATCAGGCCGTGGCGCGCCTCGCCGTCACGGGCACCAACGCCGGCCCGAGCATCACCGCGATCTTCCGCGTGCTGGGGAAGGAGCGCGTCGGGGCGCGGTTGCAACGGCTGGCGGCCGGCTGATCGCCGCGATCTCCGGCGTGGAGCCGCCGCGCGGGATCAGGTCTTCGTTTGCTCCAGCGGCAGTTCGTGCAGCTTCAACTCGGGGTTCTTCTCGGTGAAGTAGCGGATCGACCACTCGTTGGGGAAGAGCACGACGGGGTGATCGAATTTGTCGGCACCAAAACTGACGCCGGTGGCAACGATGAGGCGGGTGAAATCGAAATTGCCCTTCGCATCCTTCAGGCGGTCGGGAATCTCCAGCCAGCGGAGGACGGTCCAAGGTGTGGGCGTGAGGCGCGACTCGGCGTTGTATTCGCTCTGGAGGCGCCACTGCACGACTTCGAACTGCAGCGGACCGACGGCGGCGAGGAGCGTCGCGCCGGGCGGGGCGTTCTTGGCGGAGAAGGACTGGACCACGCCCTCCTGCAGCAACTGCTCGAGACCGGCGCGGTATTTCTTCGCGTCGCCGGAGTTCGGATTGGTGATGTAGGTGAAGACTTCCGACGGGAAGCGCGGGATCTCGTCGTAAACGATGGCGCGGTCGGTGGTGAGCGTGTCGCCGATGCCGAAGCTGTCGTGGCCGACGAGGCCGATGACGTCGCCCGGCCAGGCCTCGTCCACGGTCTCGCGTTCCTGACCGAAGAGCTTGTGCGAAGAAGAGAGGCGAACCTGCCGGCCGGTGCGCTGGTGGGTGACGACCATGTCGCGCTCAAACTTGCCCGAGCAGACGCGGCAGAACGCGATGCGGTCGCGATGCTTCGGGTCCATGTTGGCCTGGATCTTGAAGATGAAGCCGGAGAACTTCGGGTCGTCCACCGGCACGACGCGCTCGGTCGTCGGGGCGGGGGCGCCCGGCACGGTGATGCTGACCGACTTGCGCGGGGCGGGGGGCACGGAGTCCTGCAAGAATCCGTTCAGGAGAAGCTCGATGCCGAAATTGTTCACCGCCGAACCGAAATACACGGGCGTCTGTTTGCCGTGCTGGACGGCGTGCAGGTCGAAGGGATGGCCGGCGCCGTCGAGCATCTCGAGCTGTTCCTTGACGTCGCGATAGGTGTCGTCGTCGAGCTTGTCCCGCACGGCCGGATCGTCGAGGGAGGTGACGTTGACCGGGGCCTGAAACTTGCCGCCAGGCACGCGCTCGAAGAGATGCACCTGCCGGGTGCGGCGGTCGAAGACGCCCTTGAACGACGGCCCGTTGCCGAGCGGCCAGATGACCGGCGACGATTGCAGGCCGAGCACGCTCTCCAACTCGTCGAGGAGGTCGAGCGGGTTGCGCGTCGGCCGGTCGCACTTGTTCATGAACGTGAAGATCGGCACGCCGCGGCGGCGGCAGACCTCGAAGAGCTTGCGGGTCTGGGTCTCCACGCCCTTGGCGGCGTCGATCACCATCAGCGCGGCGTCCACGGCGGTGAGCACGCGGTAGGTGTCCTCGGAGAAGTCCTTGTGGCCGGGGGTGTCGAGCAGGTTGACCGCGCAGCCGGCGAAATCGAACTGGAGAACGGTGGACGAGATCGAGATGCCGCGCTGCTTCTCGAGTTCCATCCAGTCCGAGGCGGTGGCGCGCTGGTTCTTGCGGTCCTTGACGGCGCCGGCGAGATGGATGGCGTTGCCGTAGAGCAGGAACTTCTCGGTCAGCGTCGTCTTGCCCGCGTCAGGGTGCGAGATGATCGCGAAGGTGCGACGGCGGGCGATTTCCTGGGCGGGAGTCATGGACGGAAGGCGGAGGACAGAGGACGGAGGACGGATGTAAAAGGTGAGTCGGGCAGGAAACGAGGCGCGAAGGGTGAGGGGAAGCCTTTTTTGGTAAACCCGCCACCCGGCTGCGCCGATACTAGGGCATGACCATCGCCATTTCCCTCTTCATGCTGGTTGCTCTCGGTGGAGCGATCTTTGCAGCGGCGAGTCACGCCCGGATGTTCCGGTAACCCCGGTTTCCCATGAGCGACCCCGTCTATCGCAGGCTGAGGGAGGATCTCGGGGAGTTGCTGACGGATCTCTGGCACCTGTTTTTCCCGGTCAACAAACCCGCGCGCGTGGTTCCTTCGTCGCGTCGTCGGCTGTGACCGGATGCGTTACCGCAACCACCGGACACCGGGCGTATGCGCCCCGGAGTGTCGGTTAAGCGCTCAACCCGGCTGGTAATGCCACCGCTGCTGTTGCTTGAGGAAATTCAGGGTCGCGCTTTCGGTGAACTGAAAGGAGGGCGCTTTCGGGCGGGCCGGCGCCTCGGTGACAGGTGCCTCGGCCGGTGCGGTGATCACCAGGGGCTCGGGCACCATCGCGATGGTCAGAAATCCATCCCCGCGTTGAAACCCGGCCACGTTGAACTGTTCCCGGCCGGCGTTGTAGGAACCGCCTCCGCCGCTGGCCACGCCTTTGCGACCGCCCCCGCCGGCCCCGCCGCTGTAGCCGCCGCCACCACCGGAACCGGCCCCAAAGAAAGAACCGCCGCCGCCGCCGCCGTAGCCGCCGTGGCCGCCGATGTAGCCACCGAACCGCGCGCCCTCGCCCCCCTCCCAGAGTGAACCGCCCTGGCAATAGGTGGGGCCGGCTCCGCTAGCCCCAGCACCGAGCCAGCCGGCGCCGCCTCCGCCGGTGTAGTAAAAGCTTTCGCTTTCGCTGGAGCCACCCTGGCCGTTGCGTCCCCCGGCACCATCGGCGCGCACGGCGTCGTTGGTCACCACGCCTTCGCCGCCGGCAAAACTCCCGCCGCCACCACCCCCGCCCGCGGCCAGCAGGGGCCAGGTGGGGCGTGCGCCCTGGGGATTGCCTTTCCAGACAAAAGTGCCGCCGCCACCTCCGCCGCCCCGCAGACAGGCGGGAGAGCAGGATACGCCGTTGGCCAGCGGCGGCACGCTCATGCCCGGCTGCCCTTGCCGCCCGACCACCAGATGCAACACCTCGCCGACCCGCAGGTGAAACAGCCCGCGCACCATGGCGCCCCGGCCGCCCACCGCCACACCGTGTCCCCCGCCTTCAGCCCCTGCGGCTGTCAAAAGGTAGGTGGCGGTCTCGGGCACGAGGTAGATCTGCAGATGGCCGGTGGCCTCAAAACGAACGGGAGGGATTACCTTGGGCATGGTGGGAATCCGGCATTCCACCGGATACCCACAATGCGCAATTTGCCGGCTGATCGGGCCAGCCGAGCCCCGTCCGCCCCGGGCCCGTTCAGGGACCGGTGTCGTTGATGATGTTCGGATCGATCAGCCCGATCTCGGCGGTGAGCGTGTTCTGGACCAGCAGCACGTAGCCGTAAACTTTGCCGAGATTGCGCGGATCGTTGGCGTCGGTGATGGTCAGCGTGTTGCCGGCCGGGGTGCGGTCGATGCTGACGGAGGGAAACTCCGTGGTGCCGACGTCGGGGGTGGGGCCGTTGGCGTCGAAGGTTGCGCCGACGAAGACATAATTCTTGTCCGTGAGCTGGAACACGAGCTTGGCGGGTTGGGTGCCTTTGACGACGATGGTGGCGCCGAAGACGCTGACGCCGGGCGAGGCCGAGACGACCTTGTAGGTGGCGCTGATGGGGAAAATTCCGCCGAAGGGTCGGAATTGCGTCACGGTGACCGCGAGGATGAGGCTGAGCGGACTGGGTTGGGTTTCCATGGGTGCGATGAGGTTATGTTTTATTCGGTCAGGCCCAGCGTGGCCGCGACATACGGATCGGCGGAGCGATGACCGAAAGCTTTCAGCCGCGCGACCAACGGTGCGGCGGCGGCGGAGTCGCCGGAGAGGACCGCGATGAGCGCGGCCGGCTCCAACAGGCGCCAGTCTTGGGCTCGGTCGGCCGGGCCGAGCACTTCGGCGGCCAGCCGCCAGTGATCCGCAGGGAGGGGCTGACCGCGGGCTGCGGCGATGCGGCCTTCCATGATCAACACATGACAGGCGAGATGGCGGGTCCAGATGTCAGCCTGAGGATTCAGCCAGAGTCGTTCGGCGGCCGGGCGGGCCTGCGCGATCGCGTCGTGCGCCTCGGCGAGCCGCGCCTCGCTCAGGAGCAGGCCGGCCTCATGCGTCCAGGCCATCACGGCCAGGCGGGCAAAGTTCACCGAGGCCGGCTCGGCCGCAGCGAGGGTGACGAATTTTTTCCGGACTTCACTGACCGTCGGCAGCAGCGCGGCGGGCGGTGCCAATCGCAGCGCGGCCTGCGTGAGTTGCAGGCGCAGCAGCACGGATTGCCAGCGCTTGTTGGCGGGGTCGAGGGCCACCAGCTTCTGCAACACGGCCATGGCCTCGCTGTATTTGCCGGCCGCCCGGGCCCGTTCCCCGCTGATGGCGCTGATGGTTCCGGCAAAGGTGAGACTCTGGGCGAGTTCGAACTGCCACCGGGCGTCTGCCGGCTCGAGTTGGGCCAGTCTTTCGTAGAGGCCGGCCATGGTGGTGTAATGATCGGCGGCCTCCGGATAGCGCCCGTTGCGTTCGGCAATGGTGCCAAGCCACGAGGCGCCGTCAGCGCGCCGGTAGAGCAATTCCGGGTCGTTGGGGGCGGCCGCCAGCAAGGGCGCGAGCGCGGCCATCTCGGCCACGAAGCCGGCTTGGGCGGGCGCAAAATTGCCGGCATCCACGTCGAGCACGGCGAGGTTGTGGTGGCCGCTGGCCAGCTCGAGATGCGAGCGCCGGGTGGCGCCTTCAAGCGCGGCCAGCGCCACGCCGGTGTCGCGGTATTTCACCAGCCACTCGCGCTGACGCGCCAGATCGCCGCGCCGGCGGGCGGCGAAGCCGATCCAAAATTCGGCCTGGGCGCGTTCGTAGAGCATGTCCCCGTTTTGCGGATGGCGGGCCGCCAGCGCGGCGGCGCGGGCGTGGGCGGCGGTGAACGCCTGCTCGGCCTCGGCGAAGCGCGCCTGCTCGAGCCGCACCTCGCCGAGCTGGGTCAGCGCCTTGGCCTGGCGCGTGAGGGCGGTGTCGGTGACGTCGCGCAAATCGAGCGATTCAAAATATTCCATCGCCTGCGCGCTGATGCGGTCGAGCAGCTCGAGGCGGCCGATCTTCTGCAGCTCGGTGCGGAAATCGCCGAGCATGAAGGTGAGCAACGCCTCGGCCTGCTCCTGGCGGCGTTGGGCGTCGGCGCGCGCCGCTGCCTCGGCCCCTCGGGCGGCGAGCGCGGCGTCGCGTTCGGTGGCGGCGAGGCGCTCCGCCCGCGTGGCGCGCACCGCCTGCCAGGTGCTCACGGTCGTGCCGGCCACGAGGGCAAGCGTCACGGCCGTGACCGCGGCCACCGCGAGGCGGTTGCGGAGCGCAAATTTTTGCAGGCGGTAGAGCGCATGCGGCGGGCGGGCCTCGACGGGTTGCTGCCGCAGGTGGCGTTGCACATCCTCGGCGAGCGCGGCGGCCGTGCCGTAGCGGCGGTCGCGCTCCTTCTCCAGGCAGCGCATCACGATCCAGTCGAGGTCGCCTTTCAGGACCGCCGTCAGGCGCGGCGGCGCCGCCCCGCGCTGGCGGGCCACGGTGTCCCGGTCCTCCACGGTCAGCGTCGAAAGCCGGGTGGACGGGCGCGGCGGATCCACTTCGCGGATGATGCGACGGATCTCAAACACACCGGCGCGCACCAGTTCCTTCGGGTCATAGGGCGGCCGGCCGGTCAGCAGTTCATAGAGCAGCACCCCGAGCGCATAGACGTCGCTGCGCGTGTCCACGTCGTCGTGCCGCAGTTCCGCCTGCTCCGGGCTCATGTAGGCGGGCGTGCCCATGAACAGCCCCAGTTCGGTGTGCAGGGTTTCGCCGCCCATGCCGCCCGTCGTGGCCTTGGCGATGCCGAAATCGATGATCTTGGGACATGGTGCGCCGTCGCGGAGCGAGACGAGGATGTTGGAGGGCTTGAGGTCGCGGTGGATGACTCCCTTCTGGTGGGCGTGCTGGAGGGCGAGACAGACACGGGCGAACAGTTCCAGCCGTCGCTCCATCGCGAGGCTGTGTTCGTCGCAAAAACGCGTGATGGGGATCCCCTCGACATATTCCATCACGAAGTAGGGCCGGCCGGCCGGGGTGGTGCCCGCATCGTAGATCCGGGCGATGTCCGGGTGGGTCATCAGCGCGAGGGTCTGCCGCTCGCTTTCGAATCGGGCGATGACGCTGCGCGTGTCCATGCCGGGCTTGATGACCTTGAGGGCGACGAAGCGGCGCAGGGGCGTGGACTGCTGGGCCAGCCACACGACGCCGCAGCCGCCCTCGCCGATCCGCTCGCGCAAGGTGTAGGGACCAATTACCGTGCCGGGTTCCTCCTCGGGCCCGGCGGGGGGGCGCACGGTCAGCGGGCGTTCCAGGAAACGCTGGGCCTCGTCATGCGCCGACAGCAACGCCTCGATCCGGGCGCGGGCGTCGGGCTGACCTGCACAGGCACGATCAAGGAACGCCGGCCGCTCGGCAGCGGGCAGTTCCAGAGCTTCGGCGAAAATGTCGTCGTCCGGCTTCAAGTCAGCGGGGCATGCCTCCAATGCGGGTTTTTGCCATGGAAGAGGACAGGGCCCGCTCCGGCAGGCTAGCCCCGGAGGCGCTTAACCTCATTGAACAGCCAGGTGCGCGCGTACACCCAGTCGCGCTTGGCCGTGCGTTCGGAAATGCCGAGAACCTGGGCGGCCTCCTCGATCGTCAGGCCGACAAAGTAGCGTTGTTTCACCAGCTCGGCCTTGCGCGCATCATGCTGGGCAAAGGCTTCGAGAGCTTCGTTGATCAGGAGCAGCTCGTTGTCGTCCGCCAGGTCGGCCGGCAGGTCGAAGGCGGTTTCGTTGGCGCTGACTTTCTGGAGCTTGCCGCCGTGCCGGACGGCTTGTTTGCGGCGCGCGTTGTCGATGAGGATGCGGCGCATGGCCTCGGCGGCGGCGGCGAAGAAGTGTGCGCGATTGGCCCACGCGGGCTGGGCGTCGCCCCCGAGGCGCAGCCAGGCCTCGTGCACCAAGGCGGTGGCTTGCAGGGTCTGCCCGGGGGACTCGCGCGCCATGCGTGAGGCGGCGAGCCGGCGCAGTTCCCCATAGACCAGAGGCAGGAGTTCCTCGGCGGCAGTGGGGTCGCCGGCGTTGATCCGCTGGAGGAGAGGCGTGACTTCGTCGGGCTGCACGGCGCAAGAGCGTGCAGTGTCACGCAGTTACCGGAAGGAGAAAATCTGCCATACGGTTGACTGGCATGAAAAAGCGCGCCCCGCGGGGCGCGCTGCAAGTGAGTCGCGATTGGCCTGGTTCAGGGCTTGGCGGGCACCCGAATCTCAAGGGACTCGTAGCCGGCGGCGGTCAGCACCACGCGGTCTTCGGCGGAGAGGTCCTTGATGGTCAGCGAAGCGCCGGCCGCCACGGTCGCCTCGGGCACCGCCCGGGCCTTGTCCATGGCGTGATGGACCACGCTGAGCAGGACCTTGCCGCTGACCTTGAGCGAGTCCTTGGACTCGTTCTTGAGATGCAGCACAAAGGGCGTGCCCTCGGTGCTGGCGACTTTCTCGAACGAGGCCTTGAGGGGCAGGGCGGGCGCCTTTTCGGCGGCGTTGAGGGCCGGGGCGACGAAGGCCAGTCCGGCAATGAGCGCGAGCGCGCACAGGCCGCGCAGCGTGGAAATGAAACGGAGGGGTTGGTTCATGGGGATGGAGGTTGAAACGCGTCGAGGCTGGCGGCTGGCTGCGCGGACTCAAGGGCGCAAGCTGCGCAAATATTGGCGCACTTCAGTCACCGGCCAGGGTTTTGGGGCCGGCGATGCTCCAGGCCCGGACAATGCGGCCGTGCTGCACCTGGTAGATCATGGTCAGTTCGATGGTGCCCGGGCCCTCGGGGAAAGTGCGGGTGACGCGCTCGTGGTCGATGACCGTGTCGCCTGCGACGATGCGGTGGAGCAGGGCGGCGTGGAGGTTGGGCTCCCGGAAGCGCGTGGCAAAACGCTCGCGCAGGGCCGCCGTGCCGCGGGCGAGCAGCGTCGCGGGAAATTCGTAGAGCTCCGCCTCGTCGGCGTAGATCTGCAGGAGCGTTTCGAGCTCGCGGGCGTTGTAGGCGTCGAGCTGGCGCTGGATGATTGCGGCGGGAGAGGCGGTCATCATGGCCGAGCGAACGGGAAGGGCGTTACCGGGGCAAAGCCTTATTCTCTTCGGCCGTGGGCGCGGCCGGTGCGGCGGGTGCGGGTTTGACCGCGCTGTTCATGACCTCGGTGGCGATGGCGCGCATCTCCTCCGCCTCCTTCCGTACTTCGGCCTTGGTCTTGTATTCGATGCCGGCCTGCCGGGCCTGCCACCGGGCTTTCTGCTCCTGTTTCCATTCCTCGTAGGAGGTGGATTCCGGATTGCTGGCGCAGCCGCTCCAGAGGCCCAGGCAAAACAGCGCGAGCAGGCGGGCGCAGATTCTCATGGGTTCACGAGAGCCCGGCTTGGGTCGGAAGGCAATCCGGCACGCGCGGTCCGGGCCCGAAACTACTCGACGCCGCCGCGGGCGAAGACGTTCATCGGGAAACATCCTGCCCGGCCCGCCGTCTTATCACATCACCGTCCCATGCCCAAGTCCCCGCGCAAATTCCGTCTCAGTGTGCTCGTGGTTCTGTCCGTGACAGCGGTGGCGGGGATCGCGGCGGCGCGATGGGCGGCCTTGCCCTGGGCCCTGGGCGCGGCGCTGAAGGCCGGCGGGGCCACGGAGATTGCCTTCGATGTGGCCAGGGTTTCGCCCTGGCGCATGGAGCTGGATGACCTGGCCTTCCGACTCGATGCCGTGCGCTTCGCCGCGGAGCGGACCACCCTCGAACGGGCACATTGGTGGTCGCCCTCGTTGGGCCGCCTTCGCGTGCAGTCAGCCCGGGTGGACGTCGAGGTGGACCAGATGACCGCCAGCCAGCCGGCAACCGCCAAGCACGGGAGCACCCCGACCGCTCCGCCCTCGTTGCCGCTGGAGGGCATCTCTTTCGACGGCCTGGTCACGCTGCGGGCCGGTGGCAAATTGGAGCAGGCCCTGGTGGTGCAATTTGCCGTGCAACCGCTGGCGACAAAAGAGTGGGGCGGGACCGCGGTGGTGACGGCCCCGGGTCTGAACCTGGCGCTCGCAGGCAGCTACGCACCAGTCACTGGCAGGACCGAATTTCAGACAACCTCGTTGCAGCTCGACGTGCTGCCCTGGCGGGCCTGGCTGGAACACTGGCTGCCGCTGCCCGCCGGGCCGTGGGAGTTCGCCGGCGTGGTGAACGGTGACGTGCAGGGGAGTTTCCAAGAGGGAGCGCTTGCGGGGCGGGGGGAGTTTCATCTCCGCCAAGGTCGCCTGGCTAATCCCGCTCTCGCCGTGGTGGCCGAGGGCGTGGAGATGGACGTGCCGGCGGTGGACCTGGCCGCGCTCCGGGCCACCGGGGTGGCGGTGCGCGCCGAAAAACTCACCGCCGGCACCGTGGCCATGACCGATCTCAACGCGGAGGCGGCCAGCGCCACGGCGGAACAGGTGGAGGTGTCGGCGCTGTCCGTGCGCGCCCTCGGTGGGGTCCTGCACGTGGAGCCGTTCACCCATCGCTTCAGCAACCCCGCCATCCAGGCCGTGGTGCGCGCCGAGGCGATCCGCGCAGAAGACGTGCTCGCGCTCACGCAAAACCTTCCGGCCCGGGCGACCGGGGCGTTGAGTGGACGCCTGCCGCTGCGCTACGAGGGCGGCGCCCTGCAGCTGGGGACTGGATGGCTGGGCCTGGCCGAGGGCCAGAGCCTGGAGATCGAGTTCCACGCCGAGGGGCTCCTGACCGCGGGCACGTCGCCCAAAAGCGCCAACTACGCGGTGCTCAAGCAGGTCGAGGACGGCCTGCTCAAGCTCAAGGTCACGGAACTGCGCCTCGAGGTCCGTCCGCCCAACGCCCCGCCCAACCGCACCGCCCAGCTGCGCATCGCAGGGGAGCCGGTCGATCCGCGGGTCAAGGCGCCCGTCACGCTCGACCTTAACGTCAACGGCCCGATCGAAAGCCTGCTCAACCTCGGACTGAAGGGCGGGATCAAAACGGGAACCAAACCTTGAGCCGGCTGACTCAATCGGGAAACCAACCCGGCCTGCTGCCAATGGATTTAATCCGTGCCTAACCCTGAAATCCGTGGTCCAATTTTTCCCATGAAACGTTTTCTCCTGCTCACGTCCGCCTGTCTGCCGGCCCTGTTTTCCGGCTGCGTGAACGTGAAGACCACGCCGATCGAAGTGAAACCGATCCATATCACCGTGGATGTGAACGTGAAGGTGGACCGCGCCCTCGACGACTTCTTCGGCGAGCTCGACAGCAAGTCCGCCACCCACGAAACCCCGAAGTCCTGACGCCCATGACCTCCCGTCTCCTTACCTGCCTCGCCTTTGTCACCCTCTCGGCCGTGGTCGCCCACGCGGACAGCGCCGCCGACCTTCGCCGCCGCATGGAGCAGCGCCTCCCCGCCATCGACGCCCTCAAGGCCGAGGGCGCGGTCGGCGAAAACAACCGTGGCTTCCTCGAGGTGCCGCCCGCTGGCAAGGCTGGCAGCGGCACCGTCATCACCGACGAGAACCGCGACCGCGAAGCGGTCTATGCCCTCATCGCGAAGCAGACCGGGGCCACGCCCGAGGCCGTCGGCAAGGCCCGCGCCCGGCAAATCGCCAGCGGCAGCAAGGCCGGTGTCTGGATTCAGGACGAAGGCGGACAGTGGAAGAAGAAGTGATCCTGCGCCGGAGCGCCCGACTCACTTCTTGTCCGTCAGGCCGCCGCTCCACTTGAGTTTGGCGCGCATGACGCCGAAGTGGCGGTAGTCGCGCCGGTGCACGAGGGCGAGCTGGCGCCGGGAGACCGTGACCTCGATGGCGGAGCCCTTGACCACGGTGCGGTTGCGCTGGCCGTCCATTGCGACGAGCAGTCGCGTGCCGGGCGTGCAATTGACCACGCTGAGCTTGACCGTGTCCTTGAACACGATGGTGCGGTTGCTGAGCGTATGCGGGCAGATCGGAGTCATCGCAATCACGCCGGCGCCCGGGTGGATGATCGGGCCGCCGGCCGAGAGATTGTAGGCGGTCGAGCCGGTCGGCGTGGAGAGCACGAGACCGTCGCACAGGTAATCGGTCACGAGTTCGCCGTCGGCGCACACCTCGAGGCGCACCAGCTGGGAGTTGACCTCCGCCTTGATGAGCACGTCGTTGAGCGCGAGGTCGCGGCGCTGCGGGCCGGTGCGGCACTCCAGCAGCGTGCGCGGGGCGATGCGGTAGTGGCCGAGCAGCATGTCGCCGAAGCAGGCGCGCGCCTCGTCGGGCGTGAAGCTGGTGAGGTAGCCGAGGCTGCCCTGGTTGACGCCGATCAGCGGCACGCCGGCCGCGGCCGCCTCGCTGACCGCGCCGAGGAGGGTGCCGTCGCCGCCGATGATGCAGCCCGCGTCACAGCCCTTGAAGTAGCCGGCGGGCAGCTTGCGGTTGGGCCGGCTCTTGATGCGCCGCACGCCCACCGTGCGGGCGATGGCGATCAGCTCGCGCGCCAGCGCGGCGGCGCCGGATTTCTCGGTGTTGACGACAAAGGCGAGTCTGCGGATGGGAGCCATTGGATGGGGCGAACGATGGACACCCCATGATGAACGTTCAACGTTCAATCCCTCCATCTCTGTCATCCGCCGGAGGCGGCTCAGGCTTTCTTCAATCCCAGCAGGAACTCCCGGTTGCCGTCGGCTCCGTGGACCGGGCATTCGAGGTCCCCCACGAGGGTGGCACCGGGTAGCTCTTGCAGGGCGAAGTCACGCACCTCGGTCAGCACGCGCCGGCGCACGGCGTCGTCGCGGATGATGCCCTGGCCCTTGTCCACCTCGGCCTTGCCGGCTTCGAACTGGGGTTTCACGAGGGCGACGAGCGTCCCGCCGGCGCGCAGGAAAGGCCACACGGCGGGCAGCACGCTCTTCAGGGAGATAAACGAGAGATCCATCACGACCAAATCGTAGTCGGCGCGCGGCAGGTCGCCGGCGGCGAGATGGCGGGCGTTGACCTTTTCAAGGTTGGTTACGCGCGGATCGCGGCGCAGTCTTTCGTGCAACTGGCCGTGACCAACGTCCACGCAGGTGGCGCTGACCGCGCCGGCCTGGAGCGCGCAGTCGGTGAAGCCGCCGGTCGAGGCGCCGACGTCGAGCACATGCGCACCGGTGAGATCGAGCGGGAACTGTTCGAGGTAGGCCGTGAGCTTGTCGCCGCCGCGGCTCACGAAGCGCGGCGGCTGGTCGATGGTCAGCTCGATCTCCGGCGGATATTCCTTGCCGGGCTTGTCGAGCCGATCAGTGCCGTGGCGCACGCGGCCCGACATGATGAGCGCCTTGGCCTGCGCCCGCGTAGGCGAGAGGCCGCGCGCCACCAGGAGTTCATCGAGACGTTGCTTGGCCGGCATGGGATCAGCGTAGCCTTTGCCGGGCCGGTGACCAGCACGTCGTGCGGCCGCCGACTTCCTCGCGGACCAGGAGTTGGTTGGTGCGAGGGCAGCGCCCGCCGTCCTCCCAGCGATGATTGAACAGCCAGGAGGCAGGCATGAGTTCGTTCAGCCTGGCCGGCAACGGGCCGCCGACACCGGCGTTGTATTTCAGCGCACCCCGGCAGACGAAGCGGCATTCGCGATGGAGCGTGCGCACCTCGGCGGTTGTCAGCGAGCCGGCGAGGCGCTTGGGGTGGAGCGCGGCGCGCCAGAGAATCTCGTCGGCCATCCAGTTGCCGATGCCGGGAAACCGCTCCTGCATCAGCAGCACCGCCTTGATCGGCGCGCGGGCGCGGCGCCGCAGGAAATCCGCCACGGCCTCCATGGTGAACGCGGGCGACAGGATGGCCGGGGCAATCTTCGTCCACCACGCGGGCGCCGCTTTGCCGTGATGGAACCGCACGCCGCCGAACATGCGTGGGTCGTTGAACACCAGCTGCCGTTCCTTCTGCACGAGGATGAAGTGATCGTGTTTCGTGGCCACGTAGTCGGGCGGCTCCACGCGCGTCTCACCGCTCATGCCGAGATGGATGCCCAGCCAGTTTTCGCCCGAGAAGCGGAAGAGCATCTGCTTGGCTGCGGACGCGGAACCGAGCAGCTTGGCCCCGGCCAAACGCCGCCTCAGTTCGCCCGTGTCGCAGTCGCGGAAGACTTTCTTGCCCTCGTGCAGACGCACGGCGAGCACCTTGGCGCCGTGGCCGGCGCTCCAGCGTTTGCGGAAAAACTCAACCTCGGCGAGTTCGGGCATGGGTGGGTGGGGATCAATTAACGCCTACTTGTCATTCTGAGCGAAGCGAAGAATCCAGGGTGATGACCGCAGTGATCATGCTGCTGGATCCTTCACGGCGTTCAGGATGACCGGTGGCGTCGGTTTTACCGGATCTCCCACTGATACGGATGACGCGAAAGCATCGTCGAACCCGTGGCGGTGACCTGCACGACGTCTTCCCAGCGGCATCCGCCGAGGCCGGGGTAGTAGAGGCCGGGTTCGACCGTCAGCACGGAGCCCTTCTTCAGCGGCGTGGCGATCAAGGGCGAGATGCGGCCGGGGTCGTGCACTTCCAGGCCGAGCCCGTGGCCGGTGCCGTGGAAGAAACCCACCGAGCCGCCCTTGCCGTGGCGGGTCTCATAACCGGCTTCCTCGAAACAAGCGGTGACTGCGCGGTGGACCTCGCGTCCGTCCACGCCGGCGCGGATCGCGTTGAGCGCGCGTTTCTGGGCGTCGCGCACGGTGGCGACCAGGCGGCGCTGCACTTCCCGCGGACGACCCTTGAGATAGGTGCGGGTCATGTCGCCGTAGTAGCCGGTTTTCAGCACGCGAGGGAACACGTCGATGATGATGAGTTCGTGCGGACGCAGCGGGCCCGAGCCGCGCTCGTGCGGGTCGCAGGCCTGGTCGCCGCCGGCGACGATGGTGTCGCGCGGGTCGCCGCCCTGCTCGCGGATGGCGGTCTCGAGGGCGAAGCGCAGGTTTTCCGAGGTCAGCACCGAGCCGCGATGGACCAGGGTGCGGCCCTTGATCCGGGCGGCACGCAGGATTTTTTCCGCGGCGGTGAAACCGACGGAGCACAACCGGTTGCCCTCGCGCACGGCGGCGGCTTCGGCGGCCGTCTTGATTTCGCGTTCCGGGAAAAGCATGCCGCCCGCCAGATCAAGCTTCAGGCCGAGCTTCGTGAGCTTCAAATAGAGGTGGCTCGGGAAGTCATCCGCCACGCGGAAGCGGCGCAGGCCATGCGCGCGCGTGACGGTGGCGATCATCTCCGCGAGGCCGGCTTTGGGGCCGAATTTCTCGCGGGCCTTGGTGCGCCAGTCGTCCAGCGGGAGCACCCGCCCGAAGACGCTCGTTTTCTTGACACGGCCGAATTCCAACGGGCTTTGCACCGTGACCTTGGTGCCGTCGGGCAGGCCGAAGGCGAGGAACGGATCGTGGACCTCGACGCGGCCAAAGTAGAGCTGGTCGGCGCTGTGATGGGTGCTGGCGTAGATGAGGGGGGGAGGGAGTTTCACGGGGAGTGATATTTTTTGCCGACATTGACCCTGAAGCTGTGCAAAAACGCAAAAATGTTTTCCCGCCGCCGTTTCCTGCCCTTGCTGATTGTTGCAGCCCTCGCGTTGCTTACCGCTTGCGGGAAGGACGCCGCGGCCCGCGCCGCGCCGAAGTCCATCGAGGACCGTTTCGCCATCAAGGTCGGCGCCCGCACCGTGCAGGTGCAGGTCGCGCTTCTCCCGGCGGAGACCCAGAAGGGCCTGATGTTCCGCGAACAGATGGGCGTGGACGAGGGCATGGTCTTCGTCTTCGACCGGCCGCAGCAGATGAGTTTCTGGATGCGCAACACGCCCCTTCCCCTCGATATCGGCTACTTCGACACCGAGGGCGTGCTGAAGGAAATCTACCCGCTCTATCCGCGGGATGAACGTTCCGTGGTCTCGCGTGGGCGCAACCTGCAGTTCGCCCTCGAGATGAACCAGGGCTGGTTTAGCACCGCCGGCGTGAAGCCCGGCGACAGAATCGACCTCAAGGCCCTGGCCGAGGCCGTCCGCGCCCGCGGGCTAAAGCCCGAGTTGTTCGGTCTCCGCTGAGATCGCCCGGTCAGCCAACGGGACGACCTTGGGCGTCGGTCGTGTATGCGGGGGTGGCGCCGTCATGGGAGGCGACGAATTCGCCCAGACGGCAGGCGCGGGCGAGGGCGGCGGCGGGCGATTCGCGGTGCAACAGCAGGCCCGCGAGCAATCCGGCGGTGAAGGCGTCGCCGGCGCCGACGGTGTCGCGCACGGTGACGGGTTGCGCGTTGGCCCAGTGCCAGGTGCCTTCGGCGAGCAGGCCGGCGCCGTGCTCGCCGGACGTCACACAGACGAGGGCGCAGCCGTATTTTTCGGCGAGGGTGCGGGCGTGGCCTTCTTCGCGGCCGAAACCAGGCTGGTCCTCGGCGAGGCGGGCGGCCTCGCCGGCGTTGACCTTGAGCAGGGTGGCCTTGCGGGCGAGGTCGGTGATCAGCGCGGGCGCGTCGTGGGGGGCGCGGAGATTCACGTCGAGCACCCGCAGCGCGCCGGCCGGTAATATGGCGAGCAGCCGGTCGAGGCTGGCCCGGTTGACGGGCGAGCGCTGGGCGAGCGAGCCGAAGACCAACGCCTGCGCTCCAAAAACGGCCCGCATAGTGTCTTCGCCCGGGATGATCTGGTCCCACGCGACTTCGGGCGCGATCTCGTAGTTGGCGCTACCGGTGGCGTCGAGCACGGCGCGCACATGGCCGGTGGGCAGGCCGCGGTGGCGCGTGACGCCTTCGGTTTCGAGACCCCAGCCTTTCAGCCGGTGCAACAGGTCGTCACCGAGAAGATCCTGCCCGACACCGCTCACGAGGTGGGCGCGCAGGCCGAGGCGGTGGAGATGGTAACAGACGTTGAACGGGGCCCCACCGGGAAACGCGCCGCGCGGCAGGAAATCCCAGAGGATTTCCCCGAAGCAAACGACGGTGGGACGCGGGTCACTCATGATCGGTGCGGCCGGGCTCGAGGCCGACCTCCTGGCAGGCGCGGATGAACGACGCGGCGCTCCACGCCTGGAAGGCCTTGCCCATGGGGCGTCCGGTCTGGCCGTGGGCCCACTCGTTGAACTCCCACTCGTGGTCGGCGCCGAGGCGGTTCAGCTCGGCGAGGCGCACGAGCTCGCGGCAGGCGACCTCGTGGAAGCCGAGGCGGTGGATGAAGCGCACCCACATGCCGCCGATGAAGGGCCAGATGCCGCCGTTGTGGTAATGGTGCGGCAGGTTGAGCAGGTTCACCGTGTAGTAGGCCTTCCAGTCGGGATCGCCGGCCTGCACGACGGGGTAAAGGTTGGCCACGGGCCAGGGCTGGTTTACGCCCACGCCCCACATGAAGCGGAAGGCGGTGCGCGCGCGGTCCACATCGAGGAGATTCATGAGGAACGCGAGGATGTTGGCGTAGGTGTCACAACGCCAGCTATAGGAAAACGGCGTGATCTCGGCCAACAGATACTGCGAATCGCCGAGGCCGGCCTGCCGCTGGGCGAAACGGTTCTGCGCTACGGACTGTGCCGGGTCGGCGGGCTGGGTGCTCGGCCAGAAGAGGTCGAGGATGCGGCCGCGGATGCGTTGGGAGGCGCGCAGGTAGTCGGCGGCGCGGTCGAACTGGCCCATCAGCTCGAGAATGCGGCCGTAGCAGACGTTGGCGCGGAACCAGAGCACCTCGTCGTAGAGCACGTTGTAGCTGCGGCCGAAGAGGTCGGTCCAGTCGCCGGCCTCGGGGATCTCGAGCAGGCCGTCGTTGTTGGAATCCTGCGCGCCGAGCCAGTTCATGATCGTCTGCAGGCGCGGGGCGTGGCGGTAGAGCAGCGAGAGGTTGCCGGTGCGATAGGCGTAGTTGTAGATCGCAATCATCAGCCACAGGCCGCTGTCGATCGAGGCGATGTTGCCCACGCCGGAATAGTCGGGCTCGCCCGTGTCGATGCGGACGTTGGCCGGGACCTGGCCGTTGGGCGTGGTGGCATTGAGGAGGGTCTCGAGCGTGGCGAGGGAACAGGCGCGGATGTCCTCGTCGTCGAGATGCAGGCTGTTCCAGACGGTGATCGAGCCGTCGCGGGCCCAGACGCTGCGGTAGTTCACGTCGGTGCCGGTGACCTTGTTGTGCTCAAGGGAGCAGGCGGAAAAGCCGAGGGGCGTGATGTTGCGCCGTAGGGCCGCGACGGCCTGCTCGTAGGCGGTGGCGAGGAAGGTTCGCTCCTTCTCGGTGAGCGAGCCGAGCTTGGTGTCGGAGAAGAGCATCCGGAAACCGGGCTCCATCTGTTCGCGCTTCACGCGGGATTTTTCCTTCGTCGGGATCATGCAGACCACGCCGAAGTGGCACAGACCGTCGAGCACGCCGTCGGCGATGATGTGCCGCGAGCTGTAGGTGGGCACGTCCACCGTGGCCTCGTAGAGCTCGGGCAGGGTGTTCTCGAGCACGATGCCGCGCACGCCGGGCAGGCGGAACATGGAGGCGTCGTTGCCGCTGTCGCCGGCCACGAGCACAGTGTCGAGCGGCACGCCGAGGCGCTCGCAGAGCCAGCGGAGCGCGCCGCCCTTGGTGGCGTTGCGCGGCAGGATGTCGAGGTCGCGCGAGCTGGAATAGACGACCTTCACCTTGAGGCCCGCGTCGGCGAGGCGCTGCTTGAGGTCGCGGAGCGTGCCTGGCGTGGCGTGGTCGAGGAACCAGCTCGACTTGAACTCGTGCTGGTAGCCGGGCGGCTGCGGACGGGTGCCGGGGAAGTGTTCGGCCACGCGACGCACCGCCTCCAGGTCCCAGCCCTCCGTGAGGTGGTGGCGAAACTCGTCGAGGCGGCGCGCCGCCTTAACGTCGTGGATCTCGGCGCCGACGCCGCCGATGTAGTAGTCGGCCGCGGGCAGGATGCCGTCGTCCACGAACCGCTTCAGGTCGTCCACCAGCCGGCCGCTGTTATAGACCAGCAGCGGGCGCGCCTCCGGCGACAGCGACTCCCACGCGGTCTTGAAGCGGGCGGTGGACTCGGGGTTGCCGAGCAGCGTGCCGTCGAGATCGGAGGAGAAGAGGCGGACCGGCGGGGGCGGGGCGGAGTCGGACATGGCGATGAACTATTGGCGGCGCACGGACATGACGGGGCAGGGGGCGTGGCGCATGATTTCCTCGGCAGTGCTGCCGACGAGGACGCGCTTCAGGCCGCTGCGGCCCTTGGTCGTGAGCACGATGAGGTCAATGGTCTGCTGGCCCGCGAGGGCGAGGATTTGCTCGGCGGGCTTGCCGGTGAGCACGGCGTTTTCGGCGCGCACGCGCGGCGGGAGCAGCGAGAGGCTCATCTCGCCGAGGCGCTTCAGGGCCACCGTCCGCTGCCGCGTGACCTCGTCCTTCGGCGTCTTGCCCGGGTCGGGCAGGACATGGACGAGGTGGATGCGCGCGGAGAACTTCTGGGCGAGGGGCACGGCGTAGCGGAGCGCCTGGCGCGACTTGCCGGAGAAGTCGAGCGGCACGAGGATGCGGAGCAGGCGCGGGTAGGAGGCGCGCACCCCGCCGAGGACGGAAGTGGTTTTCGCGGCACTCATGCGGCGGTCCCTCCGGCGTTGTGCCGCAGCTGATCACCCAGGCCCGTGGTGCAGGTGCCGAGGCGGCGTTTGAAGACCTTTTGGAAGAAGGTGTTGTTGGGAATCATGACTGATTCGGTATCCGACACCTGGAGGGTGGTAAAGACGAGGCTGAGGTCCTTCACGCGGCCCTTCACGTTGTCGGTGGGCAGCTCGAGTTCGTCGCCCACGGAGAAGGGCTTGAAAATCACGAGCACGAAGATGCAGAGGAAGTTGCTCAGCACGCTCCACACGGCGACGAAGCCGATGGCGACGAGACCGAGCACCGAGCCGATCAGGGCCAGGATCGTTCCGATCTGGAAGCCCCAGAGGCTGAGGATCAGCGCGAGCGCAACGACCAGGATGGCGTAGCGCAACATCAGCCGCACGGGCGCGTAGGCGAGGCGCGGCAGTCCGGCCCAGTGGGCGAACTGCAGGATCCGCCCGCGCAGGCCGAAGAAGAGCGCTAAGGCGACGACGAGGATGACACCTGTCTCGATGAGGCGGATGAGGGTGGCTTGGTCGAGGGAGAATTCGAGCATGTCGATGAATGAAGAGGGTTGAATGAAGCAGGAAGGGAGGAGCCAGCTGGGCAGCTGTTCAGTCGCCGTCGTTCCAGGGTTCGTCCCATTCGTTGTCAGTGAAGGCGAGGGCGGTGGCCCGTTCCTCGATGAGGCTGGTGAGCTGCTGGGCGATGCCGGTCCAGGTGAAGAGGCTGCGGGCCTTGTGGGCGCCCATGCGGGACAGCCGGTTGGACAGACGCGGGTGGCGCAGGACCTTCACGATCGAGATGCCGAGGTCCTCCTTGTCGAAGGTGTCGGCGTAGAGCGCGTGGCGCCCGAAGGTCACGGCGCGGAACAGGCCGCCGTGGATGGTGACGACCGTCGGCGTGCCGCAGGCCATGGCCTCGATGGCGGTCATGCCGAAGGGCTCGTAGCGGCTGCTCAGCACAAAGACATCGGCGGCGCGGTAGTGGTCGGCCATCTCGGCCTCGGCGACGAAGCCGGAGAACTTCACCCGCGCCTCCAGGCCCAGCCGGACGGTCTGCTCCTTGAGTTCGCGCAGGATGGTCTGCTCGTTGGGATTCATTTCATTGCCGCCGACCGCCAGGTGGAGGACCGCGTCGGGAATGCGCGTTGCGACCACGGAGAAGGCGTCGATCAGGAGGTCGTAGCCCTTGTTGCGCGCGAGCCGGCCGATCGCGAGCACCACCTTGCCCTCGAAGCCGAGGCGCGAGCGGATGGCGTTCCGCGTGGCGGCGCTGACCGGGTAGAAGCGGTTGTCGTCGTAGCCCGGCGGGATCATGTTCACCTGCTCGGCGGGCGCGCCGTAGTCCTTCACGATCATGTCGAGTTGGTCGGGCGTGGTGGCGATGACCTCGTCGCAGCTCCGGTAGAGAAGGGTCTCCTCGTTGATGCGTTGCGTGAAGTTGTATTTCTTCTCCAGCGAGGCGGCGTCGCCTGGCGCATCACGCTCCATGAGCTGCTTTTTCCACAGGCCGAGCGAGTGCGGCGTGTGGACGTGCGGCACGTCGAGCGCCTCGGCGAGGCGCTGGGTGGCGTAGCCGGCGTCCCAGTAGTGGCTGTTGAAGAACTGGTATTTCAGGCCGTGCTTCTTGATGAAGCGCAGGGCGTTTTCCGCCCACTCGGGCAGGTGCGACACGAGGTACTCCTTGCCGAGGAAGTTGCGTCCGCCGCAGGGCACGCGGAGCACCCGGACGCGGTCGTTGACCATGTCCATCTCGGGCTGGTCCTCGAAGCGGCGGGTCCAGATGTCCACCTCGAAGCCGAGCTGGGCGAGTTTCTTAGCGAGTTCGAGGACATAGACGACCTGGCCGCCGGTGTCGGCCGCCCCCAGCGGGGGTTCGGCGGCGACGTAACCGTGGGTGGAAACCATGCCGATGCGCGGGAGCGCAGACTCAGGAATAACAACTGACATAGACTGTATGGGTTTTGCCCCCGCAGGCTGTGAGTCGCAGGCGAAGGCAGGTGAGCGTTGACGCGGCCGTGACCGCGGGCCCGGAGTGTCCGGGCGATGACGCCGCTCACGAATCCGATCTCGAGTGCAACGAGAAGTGACGAAACACGGGCTTCGAAATGTGAGCGACCCCAAGGCAATTACAGGCACGCGCGCGGAAAGTGCCAGAAAAAGTTTCGGGTATTCGGAAAAACTTTTTCATGCGCCGCGGCCGCAGCATCAGCGCACGCGGCCGTCCGGCGATTGTCTGCGTGTGACGACAGTCCATCGTTCGCCCAAGCTTTCCCTTGTTAAAGCGAGGCGTGGGGTTTCAGTGGCTCCACGATGAAACCCCGCATCCTCGCCCTGCTCGCCGGTCTCTGTCTCGTCGGTGCGCTGCGCGCCGAGCGCGTGTATATCCTCCACGATGCGGATGTGCCGCAGGCGGCCTACGCGGCGCGCAAACTCGGCGAGGCGCTCGTCGGACAGCGGCACGAATTGCTCCGCGAGCGCGCCGGTTACGACCGGCTCGTCAGCCTAGCCGTTCATCGTGAGCGCCTCGCGCCCGAGGCCTACCAGATCATTCCCGAGGGGAAAGTGATCACGGTTTATGGCGGCGACGGGCGCGGGCTCATCTATGGCACGCTCGCGTTGGCGGAGGCGCTGCGCCACGGCACGCCGCTCGCGGAGGTGAAGCCCGCGGCGGAGCGGCCGCATCTGGCGTTCCGCGGCATCAAATACAACCTTCCTTGGGAAACCTACCGCGCGAGCACCGCGCTCGACCAGCACATCCCCGTCGCGAAGGACCTGAAGTATTGGGAGGCGTTCCTGGACATGATGGTGGCGAACCGGTTCAACGTGGTGAGCCTTTGGAATATGCACCCGTTCACCTTCATGGTGCGGCCTAAGAATTTTCCCGAGGCGAGCCCGTGGACGGAGGCGGAGCAGGAGGAATGGCGGCAACTTTACCGCGGCATCTTCCGTCTCGCGAAGGAGCGCGGCCTCGACACCTATATCGTTCACTGGAGCATTTTCGTGAGCAAGGAGTTCTCCGAGGCGCATGGTGTGGCGAAAAAGAATTTCTACCCGCACTACTACGTGGACGGCGACTCCTCCGAGATCGTGCGCCGCTACATCCGCGAGAGCGTCACGCAGGTGCTCAATGAATATCCCGACCTCGACGGCATCGGCCTCTCGCACGGCGAGGGCATGGCCGGCATGACTCCGCTCGAGCGCCAGCAGTGGATGGACGACGTGATCGTGGCCGGCATGCTCGACGCCCACCGCAAGGTGAAGCTCATCCACCGCGTGCCGTTCTCGTCCGGGCTGTCCTCGGCCGGCGGCACCAGCGCCCACGTCGAGGCGGTGACGCGCGCCGCGATGGAGAAGCTGGAGAACCGCTTCGACGGCCCGATCTGGGCGGAGATGAAGTTCAACTGGTCGCACGCGCACTCGACCCCGAAGCTCGTGAAGGTCCACGGCGGCAAGCTCGGCGACACCTACTTCAAGCCCACGCCGTCGAACTACAAGGTCGTGTGGATGGCGCGCAACGAGGACTTCTTCGCCCTGCGCTGGGGCGTGCCGGATTTCATCCGCTCGCACATCGCGCGCAATGGCACCCAGGATTACGTCGGCGGCTATTTCGTCGGCTCCGAGTGCTACATCCCCGCGCTCGACTACTTCACCGCGCTGAAGGAGCCGGTGGACTGGAAGTGGGCCTTTGAGCGGCAGTGGCTGTTCTACCAGCTTTGGGGCCGGCTGCTCTACAACCCGGAGACGCCCGACGCCGTGTTCCAGGCGGAGTTCAACCGGCGCTACGGTGCGAAGGGCGATAACCTGCTGCGCGCCTACGCACTCGCCTCGACCACGCAGCTGCGGCTCAACTCGCTGTTCGACACGCGCTGGGACTTCACGCTCTACGGCGAGGGTTTCTTGGCGTTGCAGGGCGACTACACGAAATACATCGGCATCGACCGGCTGATTGCATCCCCCGTGCTCGATCCCGATTACGTCTCCATCAAGGACTACGTCGAGACCACAGCCGCGGGCGGGAGCTTCGGTCCGGAGCGCATGACTCCGCCGGAGCTGGCCGACCTGCTCGAACGCGACTGCCGCGAGGCGCTCGGGCTCGTGGCGGGCATCGACCCAGCCGGCAATGCCACGCTGTGCTACGAGGTCGCCGACGTGCAGGCGTGGGCCCGATTGGGCCTGCATCTCGCGGAGAAGCTGCGCGGCGGCCAGGCCCTTCATCGTTTCCGTCTCAAGGGCGCCGCCGCCGACCAGCAGGCTGCGATCACGCACCTGGAGAAGGCCGTCGCCCAATGGGACGAACTCGTGAAGCTGACGCGTCCGCTCTACCGCGACATGCCGCTCGTGCACTACAACCACAACTTCTTCCACGCGAACCCCGACAATCTCTTTCACTGGGCGCTCATTCGCGACGAGGTGGCCAAGGATGTCGAGGTTGCGCGCGGCGCAGAGCGCGCGAAGTGAATGAAGCGGGGAGACCGCGCTCGCGCCGGCTTACGAGGAATGTGATTTTGCCCAGATCGGTTTGCCGGACTCGGACGGTTTACCCTTCGGTCCGGTGTGCCGGGGGACCAGCGGGGCGCGGGCGTCCTCCTTCTGCTGGTCCGCTTGGTTGGCTTCGCGCTCCGTGGCTGCGGCCGGAACCTGGTAACTGATCGGATTTTCGGGACGGTTGAAGCCCCGGGCGTAGGTGACGAAAGCGTCGGCCCGGACTTCGGAATCCGGGGTGCGGCTTTCGCTCAGTTGCTGCTCGGCCTCGAGCCAGAGGGCGGTGTCGCAGTTGGCCGGGCAACCGCGGTCCTGCCAGAGATGGTGGGCTTGCTGGGCGATCTCGTCGTGAGTGGGTATTTTCATGGGATGGTTTGTCGATCTACGTGAACCGCCGCGCCGGGAGTGGTTCCGGATATTTTCACCGACCCCGATGTTTCTCCGGCCGGTTGCTTTTCCGTGCTGGCGGAGGCACCCTGGTTCGTGCGCGACGCCCTTTCCATTGAATGCCCGCATTGCGGGGAGACCTTTTCCCTGGCCTTTGATGTCTCCGAGGGCGGCGCAGAGTTTGTCACCGATTGCGAGGTCTGCTGCCGGCCGATGGTGGTGACCGTGCGGGTGACGGACGGCGCGGTGGATGGGGTCGAGATCGCGGAGTGCTGACTTCGTCATGGGTGAAGGCCCCATAGGCCTGCGGCGCTTCCGCTGCTACCGTGAGGCCATGAATCCCTTGCTCCTCATTCTCGTTCTGCTGCTCCTTTTCGGCGGTGGCGGCTTTTACTTCGGCGGACCTGTCTTCGGTGGCAGCGGCATCGGCCTGATTCTGCTGGTCGCGCTGATCATCTATCTGATGGGCGGTTTGCGGAGTCCAAAGAGCTGACTTCACCATCGCGGCCGGTTTTACCCGTGGATCACCCGGACCGGATGAACCCCTGCATCCGCATCATCCGGGTGATCCGCGGAGTCGTCCGGAATCCCGCCAACAGCCTCATTGCTTTCTCTCGTCCATGAAAAACCACACCGACTACGAAGCCCATCATTCCTCCTCCATCATCGCGAGGCACGAGGCCATCGCCACGCTGGCCCATGATCTGTGGCTGCGCGCGGGTCGCCCGGAGAACCAGGCGCAGGCTCACTGGCTGGAAGCCGAACAGGCCTTGGTGGATGCTCCTCCCGAGGACGGCCTGACCCAACCGCTCCTGCCGGTGGACTTTTAAGCCGAAACTACAGCAGTTTCACCCAAGGTGTAGCCGCGATTGAGCGACTGGCGAAAGCGTGGTCGCCAAGATACCACGTTGTCGCTGCGTTCCACCGCGGCTACAGTTCAATTCAGCCCATCCCCAGTGCTCACCGCCTTCCCCTGGCAAGGTTCAGGATCAAACGCGGATTGCGCCGAGCGTGGATGACGGCAACGACGACGGAACGCGTTTTCTCCTGAAAGTAATAGATCGCAAAATCGCTCCGGGGGATGAGCGCCCGGTGGTAGTCGTCGAACTTCACCGGATAGCTCCACGGGTTGATGGCAATGCGGTCGGTGGTCTCGAAGTATCGATCCAAGAACCTGTCTCCACCCTCGGGGAGGCGGGCGGAAAAGTAGTCGTAAGCGTTCTGCACATCTTCGCTTACGATGGCCAGGGCGACAACGGGTTTGCCGGTCACTTGGGGCGCTTGATCGACTTTTTCAGCTCATCCATCGTGAGCGTGGCGATCTGGCCCTGTTGGTAAGCTTTGCGGCGTGATTGGATCAGGCGTTTGTGACCGGCTGGCACCGCCATTGATTCGGTTGCCGCAGAATCCCAAAGCTGCTCGGCCAGCTTCAGCCGCTGGCGTGAAGGCAGGCGCTTGAGTTGCGGGAAATCGGCGAGCGTCACGACCCGAACCTGCGATAAGTTTGCGTGGCCGTCAAACCGTCTGTTGCCACCCGCTCACTCCAGTTTTCTCCGCCGGTCCACCTTCTCGGTCTTGAACTCGTCCTTGGGCAGCACGTTGTCGGTCACGACGACGCCGACGGGGAGCTTGGTCTTCACCCAGAGCTCGGACTCCTTGAAATACTTTGCGCTGGCGCTCTCGAGGGCTTCGCCCACGGACTTCACGGGGAGCATGCGGCCTTTCTTGGAGGCATTGAAGTCGTAGGCTGCTTTGAAGATGCGATCGGTGGTGGAGTAGGGGCTCGCGTTTTCCGGAATCTGCACGACCCAGCCGGTGAGTTCCTTCTGCGGCAGCTTGCCCTCCATGTCGGACAACACGATGACGAACTGCTTCTTCGGCGCCGGCGGCTTGATGTCCTCGTCGGCCGCAGGGGCGGTGATCTCGTTCATCTCCTCGACGATCTCGCGCAGGATGGACGGGTCCAGCTTGTGCTTCTTGAGGATCTCGGCGACCTGGTTGACTTCGATTTTGGCCATGGTGGGAAAGGGAAGGAGAGGAGAACCACGAAAAGCCCGAAAGCACACGAAAAAATTGTTCACGGGCCGGGCCAGACTAACGCTTCGCTCCCGCGCGTCGTCTTTCCCCTTGCCGATTTCGCCGCCGTGGCCTCCCTTGGGCGCACCCCCTTCACGGCCCGCGCCATGCCGAACATCACCCCTGCCCAGGTTAAATCTGATTACGATGTCATTGTCGTCGGTTCCGGCGCCGCCGGCGGCCAGACGGCCTACACGCTGACGATGGAGGGCGCCAAGGTTCTCATGCTGGAGGCCGGCCGCGACTATGATCCGGTGCAGGAGACGCCGATGTTCCAGACCAACGGCCAGGCCCCGCTGCGTGCGGCGGGCACGCCGGACAAGCCCTTCGGCTTTCACGACTCGACGGTGGACGGCGGCTGGCAGGTGCCGGGCGAACCCTACACCAGCGCCTCCGACGACCCGAAGCGCCAGTTCTGGTGGTGGCGCGCGCGCATGCTCGGCGGCCGCACCAACCACTGGGGCCGCATCTCCCTCCGCAACGGTCCCTACGATTTCAAGCCCCGCAGCCGCGACGGCCTCGGCTTCGACTGGCCGATTAATTACGAGGATGTCGCGCCCTACTACGACAAGGTCGAGATGCTCATCGGCGTCTATGGCGACAACAATGGCCTGGAAAACACGCCCGACTCGCCGGCGGGTGTGCTCCAGCCTCCGCCGGCCCTCCGCGCGGGCGAACGCTACACCAAGCACCACGCGCGCAAGCTCGGCATCCCGGTCATCCCGATTCACCGCGCCGTGCTCACGCAGCGCCTCGATCCGAACGTGCTCCCCGCGAAGCTCCATCCGGGCAACGCCAAGGCCCAGCGTGTCCTCGCCCAGGCCATGAGCGAACGCGCCGCCTGCTTCTGGGCCACCAACTGCGGCCGCGGTTGCGCCATCCGCGCGACCTACCAGTCCACCACCGTCCACCTCCCGCCCGCGCTCGGCACGGGCAACCTCGACATCCTCAGCGACGCGATGGGTTACCGCGTGCTGATGAACGACGCGGGCAAGGCCACCGGCGTCAGCTACATTGACCGTCGCGACGGCCGGGAGAAGGAGGTGCGCGCGCGCGTCGTCGTCCTCGCGGCCAGCTCGGCCGAGTCGGTGCGCATGCTGCTCAATTCCAAGTCCGCGCGCTTCCCCAACGGCGTGGCGAACTCAAGCGGCCTCGTCGGCAAATACATCATGGACACCGTGGGCGCCTCGCTGGGCGGACAGATCCCGGCGCTGGAAAATCTTCCGCTGCACAACGAGGACGGCGCCGGCGGCGGCCACGCCTACGTGCCGTGGTGGCTCTATCAGGAACAACTCGCCGGCAAACTCGGCTTCGCGCGCGGCTACCACCTCGAGTTCATGTCCGGCCGGCAGATGCCCGGCGCCGGCACCTTCTCCGGCCTCGAATGGCTCGGCCGCGGCTCCTACGGCAAAAAGTTCAAGGAGGACGCCCGCCGCTATTATGGCTCCTTCCTCGGCTTCGCCGGTCGCGGCGAGATGATCCCCAACGAGGATTCTTTCTGCGACCTTGATCCTGTCGTGAAGGACAAGTGGGGCATCCCCGTCCTGCGTTTCCATTGGAAATGGTCCGAGCACGAGACCCGGCAGGCCCGCCACATGCAGGAAACGGCCAAGGCCCTGATCGAGGCCATGGGCGGACGCGTCCGCCAACAGCCGGATGCCGACGGGGCCGATGCCATTCGGCCCGGCGGATTTATCATCCACGAGGTCGGCGGCACCATCATGGGCGCCGACGCGAAAAAATCCGTCACCAACCAGTGGTGCCAGACCTGGGACGTGCCCAACCTGTTCGTCACCGACGGCGGCCCGTTCGTCAGCAACGCCGACAAGAACCCCACGCTCACGATCATGGCCCTCGCCTGGCGCGCGGGCGACTACATCGTTGACCAGCTGAAGAAAGGAAACCTGTAGAATTCGAAACCTGAAAGCTGAAACCTGAGACCTGAGGATGGGCACCGTCCCGACCCTTTGGCATCAGAACACTACCAACAAATCGCTCTTCATTTCGCCCCATGTCTTCGCCCCTTTCAGGTATCAGGTTTCAAGTTTCAGGTTTCTCCCCATGAGCTTCAGCGAATCCCGTCTCGACCGTCGTGCCGCGCTCAAGTGGATGATCGCCGCCGGCGCCACGCTGGCTGCGGCCGGCGGCCCTATGCGCGCTTCCGGTCAGGCCGCACCGCCCGCCACGAAGGGCTACGGCACCGACCCGCTCCTCAACAAGGAATACGCCCCCGGCGACGTCTGGCCGCTGACGATGACCGACGCCCAGCGCCGCACCGCCGCTGCGCTCTGCGCGCTGATCATTCCGGCTGAGGGTGGGGTGCCCAGCGCGGCTGATCTGAAGGTGCACGACTTCATTGATGAGTGGATCAGCGCACCGTATCCCGACCAGCTCCGTGACCGGGAAACCGTGCTCGAGGGCTTGGTCTGGCTCAACCGCGAATCCCGCGCCCGCTTCGGCGAGGATTTCGCTGCGCTGACCGAAGTGCAGCAGAGCGCGATCGCCGACGATATCTGCGACGCCGTCACGGCTAAGCCAGATCACCGGGAGGGCGCCCGCTTCTTCGCCAAGTTCCGCGACCTCACCGCCGCCGGTTTCTTTACCACGCCCGAGGGCATGAAGGACGTCGGTTACGTCGGCAACACGCCCCTGATCGAGTTCAAGGGCCCGCCGCCCGAGGTGCTGGCGAAGCTGGGTCTGGCCTGAGGTGGAGCCCGAGCTCCGCGCGGGCTGGTTTGCGTCTTCTTTTAGGGTCGGACCTTGGTCCGACCTCACGCGCGAGGTCGCCGCAAGCGGCGACCCTACACCAACTGCCGATCTGATCGGCGCGCCTCGGGGTGCGCCCCGGCGCTGCCAAGCCACGTCTCCACGCTAGCGGACGACCCAAACTGCGCGGAGCGCCGGTTGCACCCATGACCGGGGCGAGGGCGCCCCGGCTCCATCCCCCTCATCCCGTGTAGCGCAAATGTGTGACAACCCTTCTCAAAAAAGGAGTGTTCAAACGCGTGCATAACTGTTTTCACTGGCCGCGGTCATTTGTCAGTCACTCAACCCCACTCACACCCCATCCATGAATCCCTCCCGTTTGTTCACGGCCAGTTGCGCCGCCCTGATAGTCACTGCGATGAGTTTCGCCCTTCGCGGCGGAGCCACCGGTGACTGGATCAAAGAATTCAATCTGACCAACGAGCAAGCCGGCTGGGTCAACGGCACCGCGTTCTGGGGCTTCACGCTTGCGATGGTATTCGGCGGTCCGCTGGTGGACGCCCTCGGTTTCAAGCGCATTCTGAGCATCGCCTTCATCGGCCACCTCGGCGGCATCCTGCTGACGATCTTCGCCTGGGATTTCTGGAGCCTCTTCGGCGGCACGCTCCTTTTCGGCATCGCCAACGGCTCGGTCGAGGCGGCCTGCAATCCCCTCGTCGCGACGCTCTACCCGAAGGACCAGACCACCAAGCTCAACCATTTCCACGTGTGGTTCCCGGGCGGCATCGTGATCGGTGGCCTTCTCGCCTACCTCTTCGGCAACATGGGACTCGGCTGGAAGGCCCAGTTTGCCACCATGCTGCTCCCGCTCGCGGCCTACGCCTTCATGTTCCTCGGCCAGGAGATGCCCAAGACCGAGCGCGTGCAGCGCGGCGAGTCAACCGGCTCGATGTTCGCGGCCTGTCTCGCTCCCGGCTTCATCCTCATGGTCGGCTGCATGCTCCTCACCGCCTCCACCGAGCTCGGTTCCGGCCAATGGATTCCGAACATTCTCTCGCATGCCGGCGTCTCGGGCATCCTCGTGCTGGTGTGGATCAACGGCCTGATGGCCGTCGGCCGCATGTTTGCCGGTCCCTTCGTCCACAAGCTCTCGCCCATCGGCATGCTGGTGATGAGCGCCATCCTCTCGACTCTTGGTCTCTACGCGATGAGCCACTCGACCGGCAATATGCTCTTCGTGGCCGCCACGGTCTTCGCCTTCGGCGTGTGCTTCTTCTGGCCCACCATGGTCGGTTACGTCGCCGAAAACTACCCGAAGACCGGCGCTCTCGGCATGGCCATCATCGGCGGCGCGGGCATGTTTTCTGTGAGCTTCGTGCTCCCGATCATCGGCAAGTGGTATGACGCCGGCATCGCCGAGCGCACCCCGGCTGGTGCGGCCCCCACGGGTGACGCGCTCGCTGCGATCCAGGCCGCCGCCGGCCTCGACGCCCTCGGCAAGGTCGCCATCCTGCCCGTCGCGCTGACCGTGATCTTCGTGCTCATCGCCGTGCTGAAGAAGAAGCCGGCTGCCAACGCGGCCCATTGAGCCGCGTTGGCAGTGCCAAGTGCCAGGTAACAAGTAACAAGAAATGAGCCGCACCTCATCTTGATACTTGTTACTTGATCCTTGTTACTTTCGTTGACCATTCGTTCTGCCCCGACCGGGGCGTTGTCCGATTTCTGATATCGTCAATCGTAACTCTTAAATCGTAATCCCATGCCTCGCTCTGTCACCCTGTTCACCGGCCAATGGGCCGACCTGCCCCTCGTCAAGCTGGCCCCGTTGGCCAAGCGCCTCGGCTACGACGGCCTCGAACTCGCCTGCTGGGGCGATCACTTCGACGTGGATGCCGCCGCCACGTCCGACAAATACCTGAAGGAGAAGTGGGAGGTCCTGCTCGACAACAACCTTACCTGCTTTGCCATCTCGAGCCACCTCGTCGGCCAGGCCATTTGCGACCTGATTGACGAGCGGCACAAGGCCATCCTCCCGCCCGATGTGTGGGGCGATGGCGAGCCCGAGGGCGTGCGCAAGCGCGCCGCCAAGAAGATGGCGCTGACCGCCAAGGCCGCGCGCCGCTTCTTCGACGCCAAGCCCGGCGCCAAAAAGGGCGCCCCGGTCGTCGTCAACGGCTTCACCGGCTCCTCCATCTGGCACTCGATCTACGCCTTCCCGCCGACTTCGCAGGCCTACTGGGACGCCGGCTTCGCCGACTTCGGCAAGCGCTTCGGCCCGATCCTCGCCGAATTCGACAAGCAGAACGCCAACTTCGCCCTCGAGGTGCACCCGACCGAAATCGCCTTCGACATCGCCAGCGCCCAGCGCGCGATCGAGGCCGTGAAGGGCCACAAGCGTTTCGGCTTCAACTACGACCCCTCGCACCTCGGCTACCAGGGCGTGGACTACGTGAAGTTCATCCGCACTTTCGGCTCCCGCATCTTCCACGCCCACATGAAGGACGTGTGGTGGGGCCACGGCGACGGCACCGTCGGCGTCTTCGGCGGGCACACGACCTTCGGCAATCCCGGTCGCTTCTGGGATTTCCGCTCGGTCGGTCGCGGCGACATCAATTTCGAGGAGATCATCGTCGCCCTCAACGACATCAACTACGCGGGCCCGCTCTCCGTGGAGTGGGAGGACATCCGCATGGACCGCGAGCACGGCGCCGCCGAGTCCTGCGCCTTCCTCCGCAAGCTCGACTTCGCCCGCAGCCAGATCGCCTTCGACGCGGCCTTCGACAAAGAAAATCAGTGAGGCTTTTGGCCCACGGAATACACGGAACACACCGAAATTTCTGAAAACATGTTCTGTGTATTCTGTGTGTTCCGTGGGCAACACTCTGATTCTGTCCGTTTTTCCCTTGTTTAAACAATTTCTCCCATGAGCTCTCACCGCAAACTTCGTTACGGCATGATCGGCGGCGGGCGCGGCGCCTTTATTGGCGGCGTGCACCGTATTGCCGCCATCATGGACGGCCAGGCTGTCCTCACCGCGGGCGCGTTCTCCAGCGACGCCGCCCGCTCCAAGGCCTCGGGCGAGGACCTCTTCCTCGACCCCAGCCGCGTCTATGGCAGCTACCAGGAAATGGCCGCGGCCGAGGCGAAGATGCCCGCGGACCAACGCCTCGACTTCATCGTCATCGTCACGCCCAACCACCAGCACTTCCCGCCCGCGAAGCTCTTCCTCGAAGCCGGCTTCAACGTCGTGTGCGACAAGCCCGTGACCTTCAACCTCGCCGAGGCCAAGAAGCTCGCGGCCGTGGTGAAGAAGTCGAAGAAGGTCTTCGTCCTCACCCACAACTACACCGGCAATGCCATGGTGAAGCAGGCCCGCGAGCTCGTGCAGGCCGGCGCCCTCGGCGAGATCCGCAAGGTCGTGGCCGAGTATCCGCAGGGCTGGCTCAGCACGCTCCTCGAGAAGACCGGTCAGAAACAGGCCGGCTGGCGCACCGACCCGAAGCGCTCCGGCGCCGCCGGTTGCATCGGCGACATCGGCACGCACGCCGAGAATCTCGCGCGCTACATCACCGGCCTTCACATCGACACGCTCTGCGCCGACCTCACGACCTTCGTCAAGGGCCGCGCCCTCGACGACGACGGCAACATCCTCGTCCGCTTCAAGGGCGGCGCCAAGGGCATCATCCACGCCTCGCAGATCAGCGTCGGCGAGGAGAACGCGCTCAACATCCGCGTCTATGGCACCAAGGCCGGCCTCGAGTGGCACCAGGAGCACCCGAACCAGCTGCTCGTGAAATATCCCGACAAGCCCACGGAGATCTGGGGCCGCGGCAACGGCTATGTTGGCAAGGCCGCCGGCGCTGTCACGCGCACGCCCTCCGGCCACCCCGAGGGTTACCTCGAGGCCTTCGGCAACATCTACAAGGAAGCCTTCCGCGCCATCCGTGCCGAGGTCTCCGGCGAGCCTATCCCAGCCGACGTGGATTTCCCCACGATCACCGACGGCGTCGAAGGCATGGCCTTCATCGAGACGGTGGTGAAGAGCTCGAAGGCCGGCGCGAAGTGGGTGAAGTTCCCGAAGGTCTGAGGGCCCACGGAATACACGGAACACACAGAATTGAACCAAGGGCGCCTATGGGCGCCCTTTTTCTTTGATGTAAGCGGGACTCTCAGTCCGCGTTTCCGGAGGGCCCGCGTCCCTGCGGGCCGTGTCTTGAACTGAAGGGCCGGTCTCCAGCCGTCGCCGAGCCTATAGCTGGCAGGCCGCACCGGCCGCGACCGATGTGGCGCGCGTTGCCCTCAACGCGCGAGAGTTGTTCACATCGCTGCAATCGCCCTGACGAGCAGGGCGCTACCGCCAACCCGGTTAATCAAGTCCCTTGTCCTTGGTCCCTTGTCCATTCGTCCTGCTAGCGCCGTCCATCTGCAACAACTTGAGGCTTAGTAGTAAAGCTACTCGCTATGGACGTTTACTAGTGGGGTGCGCCGCGCAAAATGCGCGATGCTGATTCCACGCATCAGCTTCACGCACCCCGGCAAAGCAGCGATGCCTCAACCCGTCAGGTCGTTTCCCCATGAAAAAGCTAGCCTGTCTCGTCGTCTTAGTGACCGCGTTCCTGTCGCTTCCCGCGCAGGACGCCAAGCCGGCCGAAACCAAGAAGCCCAAGGAAAACGTGATCTCGTCCTACCGTGTCTTTGCCAAGACCGGGCAGGATGAAGCCCTCAAGGCCGCCCTCAGCGCGCACGCCAAAAAATACCACAGCGGCGCCCACCGCTGGCGCGTTTACAGCGTGCTCTCCGGCCCGGATGCCGGCGCTTACCACATCGTCGAGGGCCCGTTCTCCTGGACGGCGCTCGATGATCGCGGCGACCTCTCGGCCGACCACAACAAACACTACGAGACGACCATCGCGCCCCTCGTGGAGAAAACCACGTCGGATGTTTATCTCCAATATGAGGAGGAGCTCAGCACTGTGCAGCTCACGGCCTTCTCCACCAAGGCCTCGGTCACCGCCGTCTTCCCCAAGCCCGGCCGCGGCCCCGCGACGCGTGAGGTACTCAAGACCCTGAAAAAGGTCTGGGAGAAGCGTGGCTTCAACTACGCCGTCTATTCATCGCAGATGTCGGGCGAGCCGAGCTACCGGCTCGTCCGCCGCTTCAAGGCCGGTTGGAAGGATCTCGACGCCGAGGGCGTGACCCAGGCGCAGGCGATGGCTGAACTCGGCCTCTCCAACACGGAAGTGCAGGAGGACATCGCGAAGGTCACCGAGCGGACCTACTCCGAGATGATCGAGCTGAAGCCCGAGCTCGGCTCGAACTGAGGCGCGTTACTGCAAAAACTGATTCCAGATCCGGGGCGCCTGCGGGCGCCCCTTTTTGATTGGTGGAGGGCCGGGCTCCGCACCGGCCGCGTTCCGGAAGGTGGCGGGCGGTATTGTCCCAACGCGTAGAGGATGTCCGCATCGCTGTAAGCGTCCTGGGGAGCAGGTCGCTCCACCGCCAACCCGGTTGATCAGGGCCCTGGTCCCTCGTCCTTGGGCTTTTGTCCTTCGTCTCCCTTTTCTCCGAAACCTTTGAATAAATTCCCGGTCGAACCCGTCAGACCGTCATCTCCACCATGAAAAAGCTCCTGATCGCCTCCCTTCTGTTCACCGGCGCCCTGGCCGCCCAAGCGGCCGACACCGCTGCGGCTCCCGCGACCCTCCCCGAGGTTGATCACTGGGTTTACCTCAGCGAACTGCCCGATCCGGCCGAGCTCACCCAGAATGCCGCGGCCAACGGCCTGTCGGTCCAGCGCCTCGACCAAACCGCCGATGCGGTGGTGATAACCTACAAATACCCCGACGGCGTCGTCGGCACCATGGGTTACAAGCTGCTGTCCTCCGTCCGCACCAGCGAACGCGTGGTCGCTCGCGTCCAACCGCCCTCACGCGCGGTTTACACCTCCGGCGACACCACCACGGTCGTGGTGAAGGACGACCCCGAGATCATCTACGTCGAGCGTGAGCCCCGCACCCGCGTGGTCTATCGCGAACGCGACGACTTCTGGCTCCCGCTGACCCTCGGTCTGGGCATCGGCTACGTGACGGGCCACCACAGCCACCATCACTACTCCTATCCTCGCTACCACTACAGCGGCCACTACCGCAGCTACCGGGGCGGACACCGCGGGCGGCACTGAGGCCGGAGAAGTAACAAGGATCAAGTTTCCAAGTATCAAGAGGGCGCCTCCGGGCGCCCTTTTTCTTTGTTGGAGGCGGGACCTTCAGTCCTACGTTCCGGTTGTAAGGCGTGCGGGGTCTCAGTCACCTCGCCGCCAAGTCGAAGAAGAAAGACACGGATGGCTTGCTCCGCGGGCGTGGGGATTGTTTGGTGAATCCGGGCCACGTTTCCGGCGTTTTCCGGCGATAGAGTCATTCCATACCCATGCGTAACCCTTATCAACGCCCCTGGCCGGCCACGTTTTTCTACGTTTTGGCCGGCCTCACCTTACTTATCTATCTGTTACTCGGAGGAATTGTCATTTGGGGCGGCGGGACCTCGCCGGAAAACCTGCCCATCAAGGAAGCCGAGGGGATATTCAAGGCGCTGGGTGTCTGGTTCGTTATCGTGGGGGTGCTGATTTCCTCCGTCATCGCCGCCATCGGTTACGTCATTGAGTTGATCGCGAAGATCGAGTGGAACACGCGGCCGCCCTCGTGGGCGACTGGCGACGGGCATGTCCCGACGGCCGCCCCGCCGGGCGTGAAACTCTACTACTACATCGACAAAGGCCCGCTGGTCGGCCCCATGACCGCGCCCGACATCCTGAACCTCGTCCGCGACGGCAAGCTCTCAATCGCCACCCGCTACTTTGTCGAGGAAAACGGCCAGCGTCGCCCCCTCGCCAATCTCTCCGACATCAATTTTTAGTTCCGCTCGCTGCCCTGAACCGAAAGCACATCGTGCAAGGACCATGGGCCTGACCCTCCACTACAAGCTGCGGGCCCCGTCCGTGACCGGGGAGGAACCGGCGCGGGTGCTGGTGACGCAGATGCGCGAGGCGGCGCTCGCTTTGAAACAGGCCGGGCGGATCGAGAGGGTCGGCGCGATCAGTTCGTCGCCCGCGCAACTCGCTTGGCTGAGCGAGTGGATCATGGTGCCCGTGCCGGACGAGCCGAACACGACGCGCGGCGTCGAGGTCCCAGCGCAGGCGGGTTATGTGTTCAACGTCACGCTCGGGGAAGGCTGCGAGCCGCTGCGACTCGGCCTGTGCGACTACACGGTGGAGTGGCGCGACCACGACACTCACCGGCTGGAGCGGGTTGGGACCGCCGGCTGGCGGCTCAGCGGTTTTTGCAAGACACAGTATGCGAGCTTGGGCGGGTGGGAGCCCTTACGCCGCGCGCACACCGCCGCCGTGGATCTGCTGGCCGGACTGGCCAAGCTCGGTGTCGGGGTGGAGATCACCGACGAAGGCGGTTACTGGCCCGGCCGCGACGAAGCGGAGCTGCGCCGCACCGTGGAGCGGATGAACGGCATCGTCGCCGCCTTCGCAGGCGCGATGAAGGACGCGACCGAAGAGGTGCCCGGCGGCGCGCCCGTGCAGTCCCCGATCTTCGCGCACCCGCAGTTCGAGCACCTCGAAGCCGAAGGCATGGCGCGGGAAGGGAAATTTGTGGAGCAGGCGGTGAAGCTGGCGCGCAAAGCCAAGAAGTAGTCCGGGTCCTCAATCCCTGACTTGCTTCGCTGCGTGACTCCTTAGTGTTCAAACCCATGGAACCGGGCCGTGAAGAACACCTGATGTTCGCCAAGCATTTCGAGCGGGCGCAGGGCTGGCTGCTGCTGGAAAACCATGCGGCGGCGGAACGGGCGCTGCGGCTCATCCCGTCGGCGTTCCGGGGGCGGTCGGAGGTCCAGCAGTTCCGGGCTCAGTTGTATTTGGCGGCGGGGCGCTGGGCGCGGGCGGTGCCGCTGCTGCGGAAGCTCGTGAAGGCGGATCCATCGGAGGCGCAATATTGGGTGAGTCTCGCCTTTGCCGTGCGGCGGGCGGACTCCATCGCCGCGGCCGAAAAGATTCTCCGTGAGGCCCGTGAGCGCTTCCCGCAGGAGGCCGTCATCTGGTTCAACCTCGCTTGTTACGCCGCCCAGCAGGACCGCCTGCCCGAGGCGCACAATTGGCTCCGCGAAGCCGTCCGGCGCGAGGCGGCCTACCGCGAGCTGGCGAAGACGGACACGGATCTGGCGCCGTTCTGGAAGGCGGTCGCAGACGGTGTGATCGCGGCGCCGTGGGGGGATTGAGCGGGGGATGGGATCAAGGGAGAAAGGAGAATGGAGCAAGGAGAAGGAATAGGACGGGGAGGCACCTTTTATTTGCCGCGGCAAATCCAGGGCCGGTCGCCCGGCCTACGCCATGGCTGGGTTGTTGCGGGCGTGCCAACCGGCACCGGTCCACTGTTTCTGTGCGTCAAAAACTGATGTCGGGTAGTCCGTGGTCTTTAGTCCCTCGTCCCTTGTCCTTCATCTCCCATGCACTTCGGCCTTGGCGTCGGTCGGACGCTCCCCAAACCTCTACGCGTCCCCGGGGCCACGGGTGATGAGCAAGCACCGCTTCAAGTATTTCTTCTATGACCACCCCGCCGCCCCTTCAGCCGTTGTTGCGTGATCAGCGCAAGGTTGATGCCGACCATCTGAAACTGCTCGCCGTGTTCCACTATGTGCTCGGGGGACTGGCCGTCTTGGGGCTCGGGTTCCTGCTGCTGCACTGGTTCATGATGAACGCGTTCGTCGGCAATCCGGAGATGTGGAAGGACCCCTCGGGCAAAGGAGCGCCACCGCCGCCCCAGGCGTTCTTCGCGATCTTCAAATGGTTCTATCTCTTCATGGGCACGATGATCGTGGTCGCCGGCGTGAGCAACGTCGTCTCCGGCCTCTGCATCCAGGCGCGGCGCGGGCGGGTGTTCAGCCTGATCGTCGCCGGCATCAACTGTCTATGTTTCCCGTTCGGCACCGTGCTGGGCGTGTTCACTTTCGTGGTGCTCCTCCGCGAGTCGGTGGCGGAAGTCTATGAGGCGGCCGGCCGGCCGGCGGCCTGAGGATACCGGCCATGACCATGTCACCGTTTACACACTTGGTATTAGTCGATTTCGAAAATGTGCCAAAGGTTAACTTGGGTGCATTGGCGGGGAAGCCCGTTCACGTCACCCTGCTGATCGGCAACAAGCAGACGAAGCTGGAAACATCATTCTCTCTGCAACTGCACCATTTCGCGGCGCAAGTGACCCCGGTCGAAGTTGGAGCTTCCGGTCGCAATGCGTTGGATATCACGTTGGCCTGCTATCTCGGGCAGGCGGTCCAGCGCACGCCTGACGCCGAATTCTTTATCGTGTCCAGTGACAAGGATTACGACCCGATGATCGCCCATCTGCGGGCGACCACCGGGGTGAAGGTTTCACGACACGCTTCCTTTGACGCGCTGCCATTCTTGAAGCCGGCGAAGAAAAGCGGCTCCACGAAGCCTCCTTTCCCTATTAAAAAGGAAGTCGAGGCGGAGGAGACCGTGCTGACCAAGATGACCGTGCCGCCTGCAATGAAAAAATCGGCCGATGGCTATGCCAAGCTGCTTCAGCAGATTCGAAGCGGTAAGAACCGTCCGAGCACACGGGCGAAGCTGATGCATCACATCCACACGGTTTACGGACAAAAATCCACAATTGAGCAACAAGCCTCCGTGGTGTGTAGGTTAGAAAACGACAGTGTCATCACCATCGACGACAAAGATAGAGTGACTTACTTGGAACAAGCGTAGTGCTAGTGGGTGAGGCTTGAAACATTAGCGCGCATAAGTGTGGATTAGTGGTTAACCCAGTTCGAATCCGTGCCCATCCGTGGTTAAAAGTTATTGAGGTTTGGTGAAATGCTTAGCACATGGAAATCGGCCCGCAGGGACGCGGTTCCTCCCGGGCAAACCGGCCGGTGCGGAGACCGGCCCTCCACGGGAACCGAGCTCTTGCGCGATCCAGCTTGATGGATTGCTTCGTCGATCCGGATGCCGGACCTTCTCGCAATGTCAGAGCAGCCCATTCCCAACTATCCCCGCATCCGCTGCGTGCAGAGCTTCGCGGAGCTGGCGGCGGGGCGGTTCAGCGATGGCGTCAACGCCCTGTGTTGGCCGCGGGTGCTGGCGGGGGATTTCGCGGAGATCGTGGCTGCTTTGGGCTCCGGCGAGGGTGTCGTTGTGATCGACGAGGCACGGCTGAGCGGCTTGGCGCTCAGCGCACAGGGCCGGTCGGCCAGGGCTGCGATCCTCGAGGACCTGCGCCTGCTCCGCGAGCAGGCGCGCGATCCGGTGCTCAACTGCATCCACGGCTACCCGCGCGACGAGGACGCCGGGCCGGTGGCGACGGACGTGTTTTCTTGGCACGCGGACAGCGCGCCGGTCGAGGCCGACACCTGGCTGTGCACCTACCACGGCTCGCCGAGCGAGGGCCTGCGCAACGAGGACGCTTTGCGCCGCGTGGACGTGCCGGCCACGCGGGCGGAGCTGCTCAAGCTCTACGGCGGCGCGGACGACGCGGGGTTTCGTGACTTCCTGCACGAGCATTGCTACGACCTGCATTATGCGGCGCTGCCCGGGGCGGTGCCTTATGGCTTCGGACATTTCAACCTTTGGCGCATCACGGTGGACTGGCCCGGCAGCCCGGTCCCGCCCTGCGTGCACCGCGCGCCCGCGACGATCCCGGGCGAACCGCGGTTGATGGTGATCTGCTGACAGCGCGGCGGCGGTGTCGGATGCCGTGTCTCGGGCAGGCAAGGAGCAGGGAACGCGGATTGTGCCTGACCGCCACGCTTTCGGCCGGGGCTCAAGCGCAGCTACGGCTTGGCTGAACGGTCCAGAGGAAGCATTGACCGTGGATTAGCGTGGATCAGCCGAGAAGAGCGGTTAACCCTTCCTTCATTCGCATGCAAAAACTCGTGTTCATCATGGCGGTGCTGACGGTGCTGTTCATCCTCGCGGCGGCTTTTTTAGGGCCGAAGGGTGGGAAACGCTGAGCGGAGTGGCCGATGCGCGATAACAGCCGATCGTCGAAGCAAGGCGGAAGCCTCAGCGGCGGGTCCTTGATGGTGCTGGCCGGCTTGCTGGTTTTGCCCGGGTGGGCGATGGCGCGGGTGCTGGAGCCGCAGCACGGGCTGTGGGGTGGCGTTTGGGGCGCGACGGCTTCGTTGATCACCTTCGTGGCCTATTGGCACGACAAGCGGTCGGCGCAGGCGCAGGGCTGGCGGACGCCCGAGGGTATTTTGCACTTGTTGGAGTTGCTGGGCGGTTGGCCGGGGGCGCTAATCGCGCAGCGCTGGTTCCGGCACAAGACCGTCAAGGTGTCGTATCAGGTCGTCTTTTGGCTGATCGTGGCGTTGCACCAGCTCGTGGCGATCGATGCGCTGCGCGGCTGGGTGGGGCTGAAGGGGCTGTTGCGCTAGAGCGCGTTGAAATTGAACTGTAGCTGCGTTGAAGCGCAGCGGCAGCGCGGTCGTCTCTTGGCCACGCTTTCGCCTCCGGCTCAAGCGCAGCTACAACTCTGTTGGATCTGCGACAGAGCCGACTCACCGTAGCTGCGGCCGCACTTGGGGCGGGGGCGAAAGGAACCGGCGCTCCGCGCGGAAATTCGGCCAGGCTCCTAAACGGAGCGGCCGCCGGAGCCCTTGGTCTTTTCGACGAAGCGGTTCAGGTTGGCGGCCAATTCCTGAAAGAAGTCGCCCTGGCGTAGGTGCACCGGGCTCAGGTCACCCTGCAGCAGTTTTTCCCGGAGGTGGCGATTGAGCGCAAATTCGGCGCCGATGATGCGCGAGAGCTGGTAATGGAGGATCACCGCAACCAACACGGAGAGAATCACGACGATGGCGGTCAGGATGATGAAGAGGTTTTTATACATCCCGGCGAGGGTGGCGTTCAGATCCGCGCCTAGGGCCGGGGCCGCGGCCACCACGTCCTGCACTTGCGAGAGGAATTGCAGGCAGAAGAAAGCGGACAAGGCCGAGGAAAGGATCACCACGCCCACAATGCTCGCGGCGGCGGCGAGGTAGGCCTTGGGCCGGACTTTGACGGAGGCGACGGCGGAACGGGTCGTGTTGCTCATGAGGGAGATAAAGGAGGCGGCGATACGGTTGGAGACGGATGCAATCTTGCAGATACCTTTCGGACACAAAAGACGGAAGTGGAGGGAGAAAGAGAAAAGGAGCGGACATCGGGGCACCGTGGGGCGCCGATTCATGGCTAACGGGGGAGAGAATCTTGCTGATTGCCCGTCACAGGACCCTCTACGCTGGGACCATGGGACAGAATCTGGACGAACTTTTCGATGTGGTGGACGAGCAAGATCGCGTGGTCGGGCAGATGCCACGGCGCGAGGTACACCGGCTCAAGTTGCGTCACCGGGCCGTGCACCTGCTGGTGGTGAACCGGGCCGGGCAGGTCTTTCTGCACCAGCGTTCGCAGTTGAAGGACCAATTCCCGGGTTACTGGAACACCTCCGCCGCCGGCCACGTGGGCGCGGGTGAAGACTATGACAGCACGGCGGCGCGGGAGCTGGAGGAGGAGCTGGGCTGCCGCCCCGTGAGGTCGCCGCAACCGCTGTTCAAGGTCGAGGCGCGCGAGGAGACGGGTCAGGAATTCGTGTGGGTCTATCGAGTGGAGGCCGAGGGGCCCTTCACCTTGCATCCCACCGAGATCGAGCGCGGGGGCTGGTTCACTCCAACTGAGATTGACCAGTGGCTGGCGGAACGGCCTTCGGAGATCGCGCCGGCGCTGATGTATCTCTGGCCCCGGGTGAAGGACCGCTTGCGCGGATAGGACCCCGGTCCGCCGGGCCTGCACGCTCGGTGGCAGGGGATTCCGTCGGTTAGGAAAAAGCCCTTGCACTCGACCGGGCGGCGGGTTTCCTTCCCAGCTCACCTCCGGAGAGATGGCCGAGTGGCTGAAGGCACAGCTTTGCTAAAGCTGCATAGGGGAAACTCTATCGAGGGTTCGAATCCCTCTCTCTCCGCCATTTTGACGAAGTCCAAATGGCGTCACCGTGCAACGGTGGGCAGCGAGGAGCGATGCAAGAGAGGGATATGGGGCGCGAGAAGCGCGAGTGCTTTGCACCTGCCAAAGGCAGCCAATCCCTCTCTCTCCGCCATTTTGGCCAACGCCGGGCTTATTTCCCGCCGTAGAACTTGGGCTTCAGGACGCCGATGCAGGGGAGGTTGCGGTAGCGCTCGTTGAAATCGAGGCCGTAGCCCACGACGAACTCGTTGGGGATCTCGAAGCCCACGTAATCGGCCTCAAAGGGCACGGCGCGGCGGGCCTTCTTGTCGAGCAGCACGCAGGTCTTCACGGTGGTGGCGCCCTTGTCCTTGATCATGCCGGCGACGGCGGCGAGGGTCTTGCCGGTGTCGAGGATGTCGTCCACGAGCAGCACGTTGTGGCCGCGGACGTCGAGTTTCATGGAGTCCACGATACGCGGTTCGCCGACGGCCTTGGTGCCGTCGTGATAGCTGGAGGCGCGCAGGCAGTCGAGGCGCAGGGAGCTGCGCAGCTGGCGCAGGAGGTCGGCGGTGAAAATCAGGGCGCCGTTGACGATGGCGACGACCATCAGGTCCTTGCCGGCGTAGTCGCTGTTGATCTGTTCGCCCAGGCCCGCGATGCGGCGCTTGATGGCGGGGGCGCTGACGAGGATGTGATCGAGATGCTTGAGCTCCGGCGGTCCTTTGGGCGAGGGCATGGAGGTAGATCAAAGCACCAAGTAACAAGTGCCAAGTGCCAAGTGCCAGGGGGCGGATGCCAAATCCAAGCGCCAGCGGGATGGTTCCTTTGCCGCTGGAGGGATGATTTCTTGATGCTTCCCGCTTGCCACTTGTTCCTTCCCGCCGGGCTCGGGGCTTAATCGCTTTGACTTGGCCGGGGGCGGCGGGTTGCCTCGCCGGGCGCGCCTCACCCATGATTTCGATCCAGGTCAAGCAACTCACCAAGCAGTTCGGCAACGTGGTGGCCCTGCACGGCCTCGACCTGACCATCAATCCCGGCGAACTCTTTTTCCTGCTCGGGCCCAGCGGCTGCGGCAAGACCACGCTCCTGCGCAGCCTGGCCGGCTTCTACATCCCGGAGAAAGGGCAGATTCTCTTCGGCAACGAGGACGTCACCCGCCTTGAACCGCACAAGCGGAACACGGGCATGATGTTTCAGAGCTACGCGCTCTGGCCGCACATGACCGTGGCCGAGAACGTCGCGTTTGGTCTCCACGAGCGCAAGGTGCCGGCCGAGGAAATCAAGACCCGCGTGGCCGAGGCGCTGGCGTCGGTGAAGATGGAAAAATACGCGGAGCGTAAACCCAACCAGCTCTCCGGCGGCCAGCAGCAGCGCATCGCGCTCGCCCGCGCGCTCGTCATCCGGCCGCGCTGCCTGCTGCTCGACGAACCGCTCTCCAACCTCGACGCCAAGCTCCGGCTCGAAATGCGCACGGAGATCCGCCGCGTGTGCAAGGAGTTCCAGCTCACGACGGTCTATGTGACCCATGACCAGAAGGAGGCCCTGTCCATCGCCGATCGCATGGCGATCCTCGAGAGCGGCCACATCCTGCAGGTCGGCACACCGCGCGAGGTTTACAAGCGTCCGACGCGGAAAGTGGTGGCAAACTTCATCGGCGAAACAGATTTTCTCACCGGCAAGGTTCTTTCGGTGGACGGCGACCATGTGTTTGTCGAGACCACGGTCGGGCGCTTCCAGGGTGTGTTCGGCGATCCCACCCGCCCGGCGGCCGCGGGCGCCGAGGTCACGGTCTCGATCCGCCCGGAGTGCTGGGAACTCCACCGCGATGCCGAGCGGAAGAACGTCGTGACCGGCCGCATCGGCGACTCCATCTACCTCGGCGAGGTGGCGCAGTATGATTTTGTGACCGCCAACGGCACCAAGCTGAAGATCTTCGAGCGCAACCCGCGCTTCGTGGACGGCAGCGCGCGGGGCGAACTCTACGCCACGGTTGAGCCCGAGGACGTGGTGGTGCTGACGGACTGAGGGATCCCTTTGTTTGCATTCTGAGCACAGCGAATAATCCAGCCGCATGACCGTCGTCGCACATCGTTCTGGATCCTTCACTTCGTTCAGGATGACAGGAGGCGTGGGATGAACCGCGCCCTCATCATCCTCGCCCTGCTGACCGTCGTGGCGCTCCCGTTCGCGCTGCGTCCGGCCAAGAAGACCATCGGGCGCGCCGACGGCACGGTGGTCATCATCACGCCCCACAACGAGGCCATCCGGCAGGAATATGCGCAGGGATTCCAGGAATGGTATCGGGCGAAGACCGGCAAAACCGTGACGATTGACTGGCGGGTGATCGGTGGCACGAGCGAGATCGCGCGCTTCCTTGAGTCGGAATATATCGCGTCGTTTCAAAACCACTGGACCCGCAAGCTCGGCAAGTCGTGGAGCATGGAGGTGCAGGCCTCATTCGCAAACGCGCGGTTGGCGAAGGACGCCAACCCGGAGGCGCAGGAGGCCCGGCGCGAGTTCCTTGCGTCGGAGGTCGGCTGCGGCATCGACGTGTTCTTCGGCGGCGGCACCTTTGACTTTATCCGGCAGGCCGATGCCGGCCGCATCGTGGATTCCGGCCTGTTGCAGCGCCGCCCCGAGTGGTTCACCGACGACGTGATCCCGGCCAGCTACACCGGCGAGCCGTTCCGCGACAGGCAGGGCCGCTGGCTCGGCCCCGTGCTCAGCGGCCACGGCATGCTCTACAACCACGACGCCCTCGCGCGGCTCGGCATCACCGCGCCGCCGCGCGAGTGGGCCGACCTGACCGACCCGAAATACCTCGGTGAAGTCGCCGTGTGCGACCCGACCAAGAGCGGTTCCATCGCGAAGTCCTTTGAAAGCATCATTCAGGAGCAGATCTATCTGGAATGGACGAAGCTCGTCGCCGACACCGGCCGGCCGAGGGCCGAGCTCGAGAAACAGGCCGTGGCGCAAGGCTGGGAGCGTGGCCTGCGGCTGCTCCTGCTCGTGAGTGCCAACGCCCGCTATTTCACCGATTCGTCGCAGAAACCGCCGATCGACGTGGCGGCGGGCAACTGTGCGGTCGGCATGTGCATCGATTTCTACGGCCGTTACCAGGAGCAGAGTTCGGCGGAGCGCAGCGGACGCCAGCGCCTGGGCTTCCACATGCCCGAGGGCGGCACCACGCTCTCGCCCGATCCGATCGCCCTGATGCGCGGTGCGCCCAACCGGCAGATCGCCGAGGCCTTCATCGAATACGTGATGTCCATGGAGGGCCAGAAGCTCTGGAACTTCAAACCCGGCACCCCCGGCGGGCCGCAGCACTTCGCCCTGCGCCGGCTCCCGATCCGCAAGGACTTTTACCGCACACCAGAATTCGCGGCGCACCGTTCCGATCCCGAGGTGAATCCCTACGCCGGCGAGGCCCCGCTGGTCTATAACTCGGCGTGGACCGGCAACCTGTTCCGCGAGATGTCCTTTGTGATCCGCATCATGGGCATCGACACCCACAACGAGCTGGCCGCGGCCTGGCGGGCGATCAACGCCCCCGGGGTTCCCGCCGCGCGCCGCGCCGAGGCGCTGGCCGTGCTGACCGACCTCTCGGCCGTCGGCTACGAGCAGATGTTCGCCAGGGTGAAGCCGGCACTGACGTCCAAGAACAAGGTGGACGAGGTGCGCTTCGCCAGCGAGCTGGCCGGGCATTTCCGCGCCCAATACCAGCGCGCGGAACGCACAGCCCGGGGCACATACTGAGTTTGTTGCATAACTCCGACTGGATTGCGGCGGCGGAGGGACTAGGTTTCCCGCATGATTGTATTTCTCCGTCTGCTTTCCGTTGCGGGTGTGGTCCTGGGTGGCACGGTGCTCTCCGCCCGGGCGGATAATCCGACCGACGGCGCTCAGCCGGTGATGGTGAGAACCTCGCTCGAGGTGCGCCTGCCGGAAAAACTCCGCGCCTTGCTGCTCGAAAAACCGATGGTGCGATGCCTGGTCACCGTGGATGAGGAGAGCCGGCTGGTCGAATTTGTGGCGGTCGAGGCCACGCACCACGAGCTGCTGGAACGGGCGGCGCAGGCGATCCGCGAGACGATTTTCGAGGCGGCGACGCTCAACGGTCGCACCGTTCAATCCACGGCCGAGGTCCGCGTGACTTTCTTCGATCCCGAACAGCGGGCGTTGCAGGACGGACTCGTTGCGCGGCCGTTCGGATCCTCGTCGGCCGATGCGGTTTCCCGGCGAATTTATGCGAATGCGAAAGAGCACCACGGTTTCCGGCATTCCGACCAGGCCGAGCTCGACGCGCCGCTGGCGATGACGGCCGGCAAGCTGGTGGTGCTCGCCGACGACGAGGGACGCACGGCCAGCGGACGTTGCGTGGTGGACTACTACGTGGATCATCTGGGTCAGCCCCGCATTCCCCGGATCGTTTCCTCCGACAACGACACCGTGGCGCGCAGCGCGCTGCTTACGCTGCAACAGCTCCGATTTGCCCCGCCAACCCGCGCCGGTCAGCCCACCTGCGTGAAAGTGCGCCAGCCGTTCATTTACGAGGGCGGCCCCGCACCGGCCGGTTCCTGAGCGTTACAACGCGGCCATCGCGGCGGCGAAGGCCGCCTGGTCGGATGCCTTGAAGAACGAGGTGCCGGCGACAAAGGTGTCGGTGCCGGCGGCACGGCACTGCGCCGCGGTGCCGAGGTCGATGCCGCCGTCCACCTCGAGACGGAAATTCAGGCCGCGGCTCCGGCGCCAGCCATCGATCTCGCGCAACTTCGGCAGCATGTCGGCACGGAAGGGTTGTCCGCCAAAACCGGGCTGGACGGTCATCACGAGCACGAGATCCACGGCATCGAGCAAGGGTTCGATGGCCGAGGCGGGCGTGCCGGGATTCAGCACGATGCCGCACTGGCAACCGAGCGCGCGGATGCGGGCCAGGGTGGCGCGGTGGTCGTAGGCAGGTTCGATGTGGATGCTGATGAGGTTGGCCCCGGCCTTGGCAAAGGCGTCCGCGTAGCGGTGGGGCTCGGACAACATCAGGTGCGTGTCGAAGAAGGTCTTGAGTCCCGCCCGGCGCAGGGCGGCGAGGGTCTCGGGTCCGAAGGACAGGTTCGGCACGAAATGCCCGTCCATGATGTCGAGGTGCAGCCAAGGGGCACCCGCCTCGGCCGCAACCTGGGCGCTGGCGGCGAGGGCACCGTGATCACCGGCGAGCAGGGAGGGAGCGAGGAGGGGGGCGTTGGGCATGGACCGGATGACAGGAGTCAGAGGACAGATGACAGAGCGAGGAAGAGGCTCAATCCCGGAATCCTCTGGCGACGGTCTATGACCATCGTGGCGCGTGATCCGGAGACTATGGGCCGCCGCTCCAGCCTCACCAGGTGTCGAGCACGGCACTGACGGCTTCCGTCGCGAGCGATTCGCCGAGGACCGGCAGAAGCTGGCTTTCGGCGGGGACGAGACCGTCATCGGTCATGGCGCCGCGTTTGGACTCGATCACGCGGTCGGTAAAGAAATGGCTCCGGTCGCGGTTGTTGAGCAGCGTGGCGCGGGCCTGAAGCGTCACGTCGAAGCGCCGGGCGAGGCCGGTGTCGTCGGCCCGCGTGACCGCCACGTCGCGTTTGTAGCCGGCCACGGTGATCTCCAGCACGGCGTCGGCGGCTTCGGCCGAGTTCACGAGGCGCACGCGTCCGTCGCGGATGAAGGCCTCGCGCACGCGCGTGGTGAGCTCAGCGCGGGCTTGCGGGATGAGGGCCTCGGTTTTGACCGGAGCCACGAAAAGGGTGGCAAACTTGGGCGCGCTGCCGGTGCCGAGCTGGTAGCCCGTGCAGCCGGCGAGGCCGAGGGCGGAGGCCAGAAGGCAGAGAACAGAGAGGAGATTTACCAAGCGTGTCATTCTGAGCGCAGCGAAGAATCCAGAGGAAGCCAACATGCCGTCCGGTGTCACTGGATTCTTCACTTCGTTCACAATGATCGGGAGGCGAGCCCTCCCGGTCTTAGAAAATCCAGAACCGCTTCGTCTTCTTGGCCGGGGCGGGCTTGGGCGGGCCGGAGCCATCCGGCGGGGTGACCTTGGCCTGTTCCTCCAGCTTGGCGTCAACGACGGTCAGCTTTTCGCGGGCCTCGGTGGCGACGGCGGAATCGGGATAGGCGGTGATCGCCTCGTTGTAGAAGACCTTGGCCGCCTTGTAATTTTTGCGGTGCTTGTAGTAGTAGTCGCCGATGACCATCTTGCTGCGGGCGAGCACGGACTTCATGTCGGCGAGACCGGATTCGGCGGCGACCATGCCGTTGTGACCGGGGAAGAGAATCATGTAATCCTCGTAGTAGGTGATGGCGTCCTGGGTGGAGGCCTGGTCGTAGGCGGGGCCGTCCACGAGCGAGGCATGGGTCTCGGCGATGCGCAGGTAGGCATCGGGGGTGAGGACGTTGCGCGGGTAGGTGCTGATCATCCGGTCCAGGGCGTCGATGGCGGCCGGAGTCTCGTTCATCTTCTTGTAACCGCGGGCGGCGTTCATGAGCGCGAGGGGCGCATAATCGCTGAAGGGCGCGGTCATCACGATGGTCTCGAAATAGGCGATGGCGCGCTCCCGGCTGCGGAAACCGGGGAGCCACCAGACGGTCTTGGCGCGCTTGCCCTCGGCGAGGTCGGAGGCGATGCGGTATTGCTCGCCGATGACCTGGTTGAACTTTTCGGAATTCGGGTAGCCGGCCACCAGCACCTGGTAGGTCTGGAAAGCCTTGTGGTATTTGCGCTGCTTTTGCTGGATGAGGCCGGTGCGGAAGAGGGCTTCGGCGGCGTAAACGGAATTGGGATACTTCTTGGTGACCTGGGTGTAGGCCTTGAGCGCGCGACCGTCTTCGCCGGCTTCCTCGGCGGCGCGGGCCTTGTTCATGAGCTCGAGGGCGTTGCGGCCTTCCTCGCCCTGCAGGCTGGCGAGCACGCCGCCCTGGACTTTCCAGCCGCTCTCCGGGGTCCACACGAGGTCGGCGGACAGGCGGAGCGGGGCGAGCATCACCGCCACAAGGACGGCCAGGAGGGGAAGAGAAGTGGGGCGACGCATGAAAATAAGTTTTACCATCGAACCAGCGCGGCTCCGTAGGTCAAGCCAGCGCCGAAGGCGACGAGCAGCGTGGTGTCACCGGGCTTGATGCGACCGGCCTTCCGGGCTTCGTCGAGGGCGAGGGGAATGGTGGCCGACGAGGTGTTGCCGTAGCGGTCGAGGTTTACGAAGAACTTGTCGAGCGGCATCTTCAGGTTGCCGGCGAGCGCCTCGATGATGCGGATGTTGGCCTGATGGGGAACCACGAGGCTGATTTGGTCAGGAGTCAGCTGGTGTTGTTCCATCATTTCCCGGGCCACGGTCTCCATGACGCGGACGGCGCTCTTGAACACCTCGCGGCCGTTCATGCGGATGCAGTGGTCGCGTTTGGCCACGGACTCGGCCGAGGCCGGGGTGCGGCTGCCGCCGGCGGGAATGTAAAGGTTGTCCACAAATTCGCCGTCAGCGCCGAGGTCGGTGCCGAGGATGCCTTTGCCGGGCTCGGGCGACTTCATGAGCACGGCCGCGCCGGCGCCGTCGCCGAAGAGCACGCAGGTGGTGCGGTCGGTCCAGTCGGTGATCGTGGAAAGTTTTTCGGCGCCGATGATCAGGGCGCGCTTGTAGCGGTTGGTCTGCAGCTGGCCGTAGGCGATCTCGAGGGCGTAGAGGAAGCCCGAGCAGGCGGCGGCAATGTCAAAGCAGGTCGCGTGGGCCGGGACACCGAGCTTGTGCTGCACCAGGCACGCGGTGGAGGGCAGGGGCAGGTCGGGCGTGCAGGTGGCCACGATCAGCAGGTCGATGTCGGCGGCGCTGATCTTGGCGTCAGCGAGGGCATTGGCGGCAGCCTTGAGGGCAAGGTCGGAGCAGGCCTCGTCGGGCGCGGCAATGCGCCGTTCGCGGATGCCCGAGCGGGTGCGGATCCACTCGTCGGAGGTATCGACCCGTTTGGAAAGTTCTTCGTTGGTGAGCACCTGGGCGGGGGCGTAGGAGCCGACGCCGGCGATGATGACGGAAGCCATGGGAGAAATCAGGAAGCGGGGGCGGCCGGAGCCGCCGGGGGATCGAGGAGGGCGTTGGCGCGGGCGACGTCCTGTTCGGAGTGCTGGTAAAGGTCCTGGTGGATGATCTTGGCGGCGGCGCGGATGGCATTGGCCATGGCGTGGCGGCTGCTCGAGCCGTGGGCCTTGAGGATGTTGCCGCGCACGCCGAGGAGCGGGGCGCCGCCGTAACGGTCGGGGTTCATCCGCGATTTCAGGGCGTCGAAGGCACCTTTGGCGAGCAGCGCGCCGCCGATGCGGAGCGGGTTGGCCTGCAGCTCCTGCTTGAGCATGCCCGTGATGAATTTGGCCAGCGATTCCCAGGTCTTGAGCAGCGTGTTGCCGACAAAGCCGTCGCAGACGACGACGTCCACGGTGTCGCGGAAAACTTGGAAGCCCTCGATGGGGCCGGCGTAGTTCACCACGCCGTCGAGCCGCTTCAGGAGATCATGCGTCTCGGTGATGAGGGAGTTGCCCTTGCCTTCCTCGGTGCCGATGGTGAGCAAGCCGACGCGGGGGGCCGCGACGCCCAGGATCACCTTGGCGTAATTGGCGCCGAGGATGGCGTTGTGCACGAGGTGTTCGGGCTTGGCCTCGGGATTGGCGCCGGCGTCGATCAAAATGAAATGGCCGCCTTCACGCGGGATGACGGCGGCCAGGGCGGGGCGATCCACGCCATCCATCATGCGGAGGCGCAGGGTGCTGCCGGCCATGAGGGCCCCGGTGTTGCCGCAGCTGATGGTGACGCGGGCCTCGCCGGTTTTGACCAGATCGATGGCCTTCACCATCGAAGAGTCTTTCTTCCGCTTGAGGGCCTGCAGCGGTTTGTCCTCCATGGTGATCACCTCGGAGGCGTGCAGGATCGAAACCCGCGGGTTACCGGCGAGCCCGGCGGTGCTCAGCAAGGGCGACAGCACCGCTTGGTCGCCCACGAGCGTGATGGGATCCATCGTCTCATCGGCCAGCACGAGCTGAACCGCCGCGACGACCTCGGACGGACCCAAGTCTCCGCCCATCGCGTCCACCGCAATGCGGGCGTTACCGGGCGCGGGACTGGCGGTATCGGGGTGGATGGCGAAAAACCCAGCCGCTAACCCGATCAGACCTCGACGTTGAGAACCTGCCGGCCGCGATACATGCCGGTCTTCGGGTTCACACGATGCGGGCGGAAAGCGCCGCCGTCGGTGTCCTTGGAGAACTGGGGGGCCTTGAAGGCGTTGGCGGCACGGCGGTTGGCGCTGCGGCGCTTGGACTGTTTGCGTTTCGGATTGGCCATAAATCAGGTTTGGTAGTGCGCCGGGGGTGTAAAAACCGACGCTGTTTTCTGTATAAAGGTAAGGGTGGTAAGGTTGGCGGTGGGAGCCGTCAAGTAGTTACTCGTCAGCCGAGTCGCTGTCGCTCAGAGCAGATAGACAATCGTCAGGATCAGCGCCAAGGCCAGCCGGTAGTAGGCGAAGAAAGCCAGGCCGTAGCGGGAGATGATGTGAACCAGAAACTTGACCGCAATCAGGGCTGAAATGGACGCCACGCCTGCTCCCAACAGCACGTTGCTCCAGCCAAATACCTCGATCATGGCGGGGCCGGACTTCACGCCCTTGTAAAGGGCGGCGCCTCCCAGAGTGGGCAACCCCACCAGAAAGCTGAATTCCGCGGCCTTCGCCGGGCTCAGGCCGGCCAGATAACCGCCCACGATGGTCACCATCGAGCGGCTCGTGCCGGGCCAGAGCGCCAGGCACTGGCCGAGGCCGATCAGGAGCGCGTTGCGCGGGGGAAGGTCGGCGGCATCGCCCTTGGCGCGGCCGACCCCGATGCGGGCTTCGCGCCAGCGCTCGGCCCAGAGCATGAGGATGGCGCCCGCCACTAGGGCCACGATCACGGCCCAGACCGAGAACAGGTATTGGTCGATCAGGTCGTGCAGCAGCAGGCCGAAGACGACGACCGGCAGGAAGGCCAGAGCGACGTTGCGCAGCAGACGCAGGCCGGCGCTGCTGCGGCCGAAGAGGCCGCCGACCATGAGGAACAGTTGCTGGGCGTAAAGAAACAACACGGCGGCAATCGCGCCGACCTGAATGACGACCGCGTAGGTGTCGGCGGCGAGCTTGAGCGTGAGGGGCTCGCCGTCGGGGTTCGCTTCCGTGGGGCGTTTATGCCAGAGCGGCTGGCCGTCCTTGTCCTTGAGCTGGGCCTCGGACTCCAGTCCGAGCACGCGGTTGGCAATGATGAGGTGCCCGGTGCTCGAAATGGGGAGAAACTCCGTCACACCCTCGACCACGCCAAGCACGATGGCATCGCCCACGCTCAGCTCGGCGGCCGGAGCGGGAGCAGCCTGCGGCCCGGCTGGTTCAGCGGCGCCTAGGGTGGCGGTCAGCAGGAGGGTGGCGCAGAGGGTGCGGAGCGCGGAAATCACGCGTCCATGTCCGCGCAAAGCCCGGGTGCTGTCGAGTTTTATGCTTTGCGGGGGTCCGGGGTTTTGCATGTTGTCGCGCACCATGGCCGCTCTCCCTGCGCTCACCTTATCCCTGCAAGCTCGTCAGGATTTGGATCCCGAACAAGTGCGGGCCGCCGCGGCCGCGCTGGCCTCGCCCGAGGTGTCCGACGAACCGAAGGCCGCCTTTCTGCTCGCCCTGGCCGACAAAGGCGAGACGCCCGCGGAGATCGCCGGCTTTGCCTCGGCGTTTCGAGCCATGGCCATTAATCCGGGGGTCGAAGCCATCGCGCCGCGGGCGATCGACATCGTCGGCACCGGCGGGGACCACGCGGGCGGGTTCAATATTTCCAGCCTCGTTGTGCTGGTGCTGGCCAGTGCCGGCGTGCCTGTGATGAAGCATGGGAACCGCGGCATCACCTCCAAGTGCGGCAGCGCCGATCTGCTGGCGGGCCTCGGCGTGGAAATCACCGCGACTCCGGAAAAGTCGCGCCGCGCGCTCGAGCAATTGGGTTACGCCTTCTTCTTCGCGCCGAACTACCACCCGGCGTTCAAGCACATCGGCCCGGTGCGCAAGCAGCTGGCCGCGCAGGGACGGCGCACGGTCTTCAACATCCTCGGGCCGCTCATCAACCCCGGCCGTCCCGCGCACATCCTGCTCGGCGTGTATGCGGCGCCGCTGGTGGATAAACTGGCCGCCACCCTGGAGGAGCTTGGCCAGCCCGCGGGGCTCGTCGGACACGGCGTCATCGGGGAAGGGCAGGGCATCGACGAACTCACCACGGCCACACCCAACCGCGTGCGCGGCGTCGGCCGCCTGCGCGGGGTGCAGGGCATCTGGGGCGCGGAGACCTTCGGCCTGCCGACCTCGTCCTTCGACGACCTGCGCGGCGGCGATGTCACCGCCAATCTGGCCACGGTTGATGCCATTCTTGCCGGTCGCGGCCCGGCGGGTCTTGTGGACACGATCGTTTTCAATGGTGCGGTCGCGCTGCATGTGGCCGGACGGACGCCGGCGATCGCTGCCGGCATCCCGCAGGCGCGGGAGCTCCTGCTCGGCGGCGCCGTGCGCGCCAAGATCGCCTCCACCCGCGAATTTTACCTGAAATGAAAAGACAGTATTTCGGCACCGATGGCATTCGCGCGCCTTACGGCAGCGACATCATGAATGAAGACTTTGCCTGGCGCCTCGGCGTGGCCGTGGCGGGCTGGCTGAGGGAAAACGGCGCGGCGCAAGGGGCCGTGGCGTTGATCGGGCGGGATACGCGCGCTTCGGGTGAATCACTGACCCGCGCGTTGGCCGATGGCTTGGCTCATGGCGGATGCCGGCCGTTCACGTTGGGCGTTCTGCCGACGCCGGCCGTGGCGTGCGCGGTGTCCGCCCGCAAGGCGGCGCTCGGTGTGGTGGTTACCGCTTCGCACAATCCCGCCTCCGACAATGGCATCAAGTTTTTCGGGGCCGCCGGCATCAAGCTCACCGATGAACAGGAGGCGCGCATCGAGGCGCTCCTGCCCGCCCGACGGGGCGAAATGCGGTCCAGCCCGCTGGAGACGGTGGATGGGATCACGGACTACCTGGCCGCCTCAGCCAAGCTTCTGCCCGCCCGGCTGACTGGTTGGCGGATCGCCCTCGACACGGCCAACGGTGCCACGGTCCATACCAGCGGTCGGGTGCTGCGCGAATTGGGCGCGGAAGTCATTCCGCTCGGTGCAGAGCCTGACGGTCGGAACATCAACAACGGGGTCGGCAGCGAGCATCCCGAAAAGCTGGCCGAGCTGGTCCGGCGTCAGGGAGCACGGCTTGGCATCGCGCACGACGGCGACGGTGACCGTTGCATCCTCTGCGACGAGCAAGGCGAGGTGTTGGATGGGGACGAGATTCTCACGCTGTTGGCGCTGCATGCGCTGAAACAAGGCCGCCTGGCGCAAAAACTTCTCGTCGTGACCCAGCAGAGCAATCTCGGGGTCGAGGCCGCGGTCGAGGCGGCCGGCGGCCGCGTGGCCCGCACGCCGATCGGGGATCGCTACGTGATTGAGCGCATGCGCGCCGAGGGTGCGATCCTGGGTGGTGAATCCTCCGGCCACATCATCTGCTCGGAAGTTTCGCCGACCGGTGACGGCTTGGTGGCTGCGCTCAAGGTCATCGAGGTGATGCTCGCGACCGGCCACCCGCTCTCCGTGTTGCGCCGGGTGCTCGTCAAGTTCCCGCAACTCACACTGGCTTTGAAAGTCCGGGAGAAGAAGCCGCTGGATACTTTGCCGGGTTTGACCGGCACCATCCGCCAGGTTGAGTCGGAGTTGGGCGCACGCGGACGGGTCTTGGTGAGGTATTCGGGGACGGAGCCCAAGCTGCGGCTGCTGGTGGAAGGACCCACGCGGGAAACCGTGCAGGCTGTGATGGATCGTCTGCGATCGGCGGCACGCAGTGAGCTGGAAGTTTTGGACTAGGGCCGGATTGTCCGGTTGGCGGCAGAGGTTTGCGTTGCCGGCCAATATCGGCTTTCGCTCCGTCGGTTTGTTCCGATATAGGTCTATCCAGTCAGTTTGGTCCACCCCACCTCTCATGTTCCGGCTTAATCATCTCGCCGGCGTCCTTCTGCTTCACTTTCTACGGCTGTTGCCAGCCGTGGCGGGAATCAGCGCGGGCGCACTTTGGGCCGCGCCGACCGGCGAAAAGCCGGAGGTGACCAGCATCCGGCAGTATTGGTTGCTCCCGGTTGAACGAAAGGCGCAGCCAGTCGACTTCGAGCTGGCCTGCACGGTCACTTATATCGATGCCGACCCCAGCTGGCGGATGCTTTTTGTGCAGGACGACGAGGGCGAGGCGGCCTATGTTCCTTATGGCAATAATGCCTATCCCTTCCGGGCGGGCGAAGCGATCCTGGTCCGCGGACAGTTTCTGCCGCCCAGCCTGGATGTCTCATTCGAGCATGCTGAGGTGACGCGCCGGGACGCGCCGCCCCTGCAGCCGCTGGACTGCACCAAGGAGATTCGCAATCACGCGAAATTCATCCGCAAATACGTCGCGCTTGAGGGCTACGTGGACTGGGTCCGGCGGGTGGATGAAACCCACATGCAAATGTCGCTCTCGGTGGATGGCTTGAGCGTCGGCTGTTGGGTGCAGATGTCGCCCACGACTTCCACACCCGACCTGATCGACCGGCGCATCCGGGTGGTGGGGGTGTATAATGCCAAGATTGGCACCGATGGTCATCTGGACGGACTGGAGATCATGGTCGCTGACTTCTCCCGGATTGAGACCGTGGGTCATCTCGACGAGAACCCCGCCTTCCAGCTGCCGGCGGTCCCGATCGGCAGTTTACGCGGCCGACCGACGGACCAGCTGATGCGGGTGACGGGTTCGGTCATTGCCCGTGAGGTTGGCCGCTACGTGCGGATCCGCGACGGCAGTGGCCAGGTGGACATCATGACCGGTCAGATACGGCCGCTCGCGGTCGGCGATGTCATTGAAGCCGTGGGTTACCCCAGTACCGACGGTCCGAACTGGCGCTTGGAAGCAGGCTTTTTCCGGCTGTCCGCCCGCTCACCAAATGTGACGGCCCCGGCCAGTGATCGTCCGCTCGGGCTTGCTGCCGAAGTGCATGGTCTTCCGGCCGAAGAGGCGGCCGCGGGTCGCCCGGTCAGGTTGACCGGGGTCGTGACCTGGTCGCATCCCAATTCGCCGTTCTTCTTCATCGCCGATTCCAGCGGAGGCATCCAGATCATGCGCGGCGCCTCCGACTCCATGGTCCGTTCTCCCGGGCGCAACGTGGAGATCGAGGGCGTGACCGCCATGGGTGAATTCGCGCCGGTGGTGGTGGCGAGCCGCTTCCAGCGGGTCAGCGACGCCGTGCTCCCCTTGGCGCGCTCGGTCTCGGTGGAACACGCACTGAGCGGGGTCGAGGAAGCCCAATGGGTGGAGATGCGCGGCTATCTGCGCCGCGTGCACCAGACCGAAGGGTGGAAGCGGCTCGAACTCGCGACAGCGACCAGTGATTTCATCGCGGTGTTGCCCGCCACCGAGGATGTTTCTTCCATGATCGGCTCCGTGATCCGCGTGCATGGCGTGTGCACGGCGAAGGCCGATGAACGGCGGCGTCTCACCGGCATCTCGCTGTGGGTGCCCGGCATCGCCTACGTGCATGTGGAGGAGCCGGCCCCGGCGGATCCCTTCACGGTGCCGCAGCGTCCGCTGGCCAGTTTGGGCCAGTTCGAGACCGTGCAAAGTTTCAACCGCCGGGTGCGCGTGGGCGGGGTGGTGCTGCATCACGATGCGGGGAAATCCGTCTGGCTGGAGGACGCAGGCCAGAGCCTGTTGGTGTGGTCGGGGACGGGGGACACCCTGCGGGCGGGCGATCGTGCGGAGGCCGTCGGATTTTTAGGCAGGCAATCCGGTCGGATTGTGCTGCGCGATGCGGTGATCCGGAGAACCGGGGAGTCGGGGGCGCCCGTGCCGGCCAAGGTCGCCCATGACGCCACCGGCATGCAGGCGCGCGACGGGCAACTGGTGGTCATCGAGGGGCAGTTGCTCGACGATGTGCGCATTGCCGGCACTACGCGCCTCGTGATGCAAGCGGGGGAGCTGATCTTTGTGGCGGTGCTGGAGGAGCACGACGCGGCCGGCGCCCCCCTGGAGATTTTGTCCGTTGGCTCCCGGCTCCGTCTGACCGGAGTGCACGAGCGGGAATTCGACCAGGCCGGCCGGCCGACGGGCTTCCGGCTGCACCTGAGGCAGACGGCGGATGTGCAATTGCTGGCGGCGCCCTCGTGGTGGACCCGCGGGCGGATCCTGACTTTCACGGGCTTGATCGCCCTCGGCGCCGTGCTGTTCCTCGGTTGGAACACCGTGCTTCGCCGCCAGGTGCGCGATCAGACCGGGCAGATCCGCGCCCAGCTGGAGCGCGAGGCGCGGCTCCAGGGTGAGCTGGCGCGGGCGGGCAAACTGGAGGCGCTCGGGCTGCTCGCCGGCGGCATCGCCCATGATTTCAACAACCTGCTCACCGTGCTGATGGGCAACATCTCCCTTGTGCGCATGGAAGCGGGCCTGACCGGTGAGCCGGCCCAGTCGATGGAGCAGGCGGCCAAAGCCGCCGCCCGCGCCCGCGACCTTACGCAGCAGCTGCTGACCTTTGCCAAGGGCGGCGCGCCGCTGCGCAGCGCGGTTTCCCTGCCCGAGGTCGTGCGCGAGGTCACCGAGTTCGCCCTGCGCGGCTCCAAGGTCAGTCCGCGCTTCGACCTGCCGGCCGACCTCTGGGCCGCCGACGCGGACAAGGGGCAGATCGGACAAGTGGTGCAGAACATCGTGATCAACGCCATGCAGGCGATGCCCGGGGGCGGCACGGTGGAGATAAGCCTCTCCAACCGCGAGGTGAGCACGGAGTTCGCCGGGGTGCTGGCTCCGGGTCGCTATGTGCGGCTCGACATCGCGGACCACGGGCCGGGCATCCCCACGGGTGACCTCGCCCGCATCTTCGATCCCTATTTCACGACCAAGAAACAAGGCAGCGGTCTGGGCCTGGCGACCGTGCATTCGATCGTGAAAAAGCATGCCGGTCATGTGACCGCGGAATCCACCCTTGGACGCGGCACCACTTTCCATATCTGGCTGCCCGCTGCTGCCGCCGGCGCCGTGGTCCCCTCCGTGCCGGTGCTGTCGGCCGAAGCGGGCAAAGCCAACGGCCGCGTGCGGGTGTTGGTCATGGACGACGAAGCCTTTATCCGGGATCTCGCCGTCTCGGTTCTCCGGCGCCATGGTTGCCAGGTGACGGCGGTCGCCGACGGGGCCGCGGCCCTGCGCGACTACACGGCCGCCCGCGAGGCCGGCCAGCCCTTCGATCTCGTGATCCTCGACCTCACGATCCCGGGCGGAATGGGCGGCCGGGAAACGATGGAGCAGTTGCTCCGCCTCGATCCAAACGTGAAGGCCATCGTCTCCAGCGGCTACTCCAACGACCTCGTGCTCGCCAACTACCAGGCCCACGGATTCCGCGGAATGATTTCCAAGCCCTACGACGTTTCCGACTTTACCGACACCGTGGACCGCGTGCTGCGCGGCGAACGGGCGTGAGCGCAATCGGGCGTTTTTCCAGCAAAGCGGTTGGCCGCGCTCAGCTCCTGCCCAAGCCCAGGAAAAGCGAGGCGAAGAATTCGCCAAATATCAGGCACAGGACGATCACCGAGAGAGGAACATACTCCCACTTGAAATTCGATTTCCTGAGCCCGCCATACTTGGGGTAGGGATCCTCCGAAAGTTCCTTTCGATCCAGCTGCGCGAGCAGGAAGACCAACGCGGCGGCCAGGCCCCCAAACAGTCCGAAGGCGACAGCCGCGAGAAGCAGGCTTTGGCTGGCCAGAAAATAGAGCCCTCCTTTGACGGCTCCGAGAGTGGCGGCTGCGGCGTAAGGATTGAATTTTTTCTTCGTGGCCCCGAAGACGAGAAACAACAGGACGATATTGATAAGCATGACAGTTCAGTGTGGCGGCCCGTGAATTAAAGTGGCCGGTTTGCGGCCCGAAATTCAATCCCTGATTCATCAGCCGCCGGTTTTTGGCAGGTCGGCGAACGGATCAGGCGACTCAGGGGCGACTGCTGCCGGATCGAATTGAACGGCGGGCGTAAACCATCAGCGCCACGCCGGCGGCGGCCAGGAAGAGGGAATAGAAGGTGCCGCGGCTCAGGCCGAGGATGAGGGAGACGCCTGCGTCGGGTTCGCGGAAGAGTTCGCACACGACGCGGGCGAGGGCGTAGCCAAACAGGAATTCACCGGCGAGGCGGCCGGGTTGCTGCCGCACGACGTCGGATTTCCACAAGCGGGTCTGCACGTAGGCGAGCAGCAGGAAGCCCTCGAGCGCGGCTTCGTAGAGCTGGGAGGGGTGGCGCGGGACATTGCCGCCGCCGGTGGCGGAGAAAACCACGGCCCACGACGCGTCGGTCGCCTTGCCCCAGAGTTCGCCGTTGAGGAAGTTGGCCAGGCGGCCGAGCCCGAGGCCAAGCGGCACGGTGCTGACGATCAGGTCGCCGAGGTGGAGGAACCCCACGCGGTGCCGGCGGGCGAAGATCACCAGAGCGAGGGTCACGCCGAGAAAGCCGCCGTGGCTGGCCATGCCGCCTTCCCACACGCGGAAGAGCGCGAGCGGTTCGCGCAGCAGTGAGCCGGGCTGGTAGAACAGGAAGTAGCCGAGGCGTCCGCCGACAAGCACGCCCGCGATCAGGTAGGTCATCAGGTCCCAGATGGCGTCCGGCCCGACCGAGGAGCGCCCCGTGCGGTGGTAGCGGTGCAACAACCAGGCGGCGCCCGCGAAACCGAGCAGGTAGGCGAGGCCGTAGTAGCGGAGGCCGAAATTCTCGCCGAACTGGATCAGGAACGGATGCGGCGTGTGCACCCACTGGGCGAGCGGGAGGGCGGGGGACGGAAGACCGAGGACGGAGGACAGAGGGCTGAACACGGAGGTCGGAGGACGAAGATCGCAGAGTAGGCGGGAATCGGGTGGGTGAAACAATCTCTTTCCCGTCCACAATGCGGCTTAATGACCCGAGGCGGCGGCCAATGTTGCCTTGCGACGGGCGGGCGGCGCTGGCTTCGTCACTCCATGAGCGCTCCGCAGATCACCCCCCTTAACGCGTTTCACCGTCGTCACGGCGGTCGCATGGTGGACTTCGCCGGCTGGGACATGCCGGTCCAATACCGGAGCATCCTCGAGGAGCACAAGGCCGTGCGCCAGCGCGCGGGCCTGTTCGACGTGAGTCACATGGGCGAGGCCGACGTGAAGGGTCCCGAGGCGCTCAAGTTCCTGCAACGCCTCGTGTCCAACGACTGTAGCAAGCTTTTCCCGGGTCGCGTGCTCTACACGGTCATGTGCTACCCGAACGGCGGCGTGGTGGACGACCTGCTCGTCTATATGCGCGGGCCCGACGACTACTTTCTCTGCATCAACGCCGGCAACATCACCAAGGACATTGCGTGGATGCAGGAGCAGGCGAAGGCTTTCAACTGCACCGTGACCGACCGCTCGGCGGATTACGGCCAGCTGGCGGTCCAAGGACCGCTGGCTGTCGGCATCGTGCAGATACTTACGAACAGCGATCTCGCGGGCATCAAATATTACCACTTCGCCGACGGCGAGGTGGCCGGTGTGAAATGCATCATCTCGCGCACCGGCTACACCGGCGAGGACGGCGTGGAGCTCTATTGCGCTGCGGGCGACGTGGAGAAGCTCGCCGAGGCCGTCCTTGCCGCGGGTGTGCCGCTCGGGCTCGAACTGGCCGGGCTGGGCGCGCGCGACTCGTTGCGGCTCGAAGCCGGGTTTCCGCTCTACGGCCACGAAATCACCCAGGACATCAGCCCGCTCACGGCGGGGTTGGGTTGGGTGGTCAAATTCGACAAGGGGCCATTCGTGGGCTCCGACGTGCTGGCGGCCGAGAAAGCCAAAGGGCCGGCCAAGAAGATCGTGTTTTTCAAGACCGGCGACCGCCGCATCATTCGCGCCGAATCATCCGTGCTCGATGCCTCCGGGGCGACGGTCGGTCGCGTGGTCTCGGGCACGCTGTCGCCCATTCTTAACGAAGCCATCGGCTCGGCCCTTGTCGAGGCGGCCGCCGCCACGCAGCCGCTGGCCGTGGACGTGCGCGGGACAAAACTGAATTTGCAACTGGTCAAGCCGCCGTTCGTGCCGCTAAAGAAAAGCTAACACACCGATGAGCAACATTCCCGCCGATCTCCGTTACGCCAAGTCCCACGAATGGGTTAAACTCGCCGCCGACGGCACCGCGCTGGTCGGTATCACCGACTACGCCCAGAACAGTCTCGGTGACATCACTTTTGTTCAGCTGCCCAAGGTCGGCGCCGCGCTCAAGGCCGGTGAAACCTTCGGCGTCGTCGAGTCGGTCAAGGCCGCCTCCGACGTCTATGCGCCGGTTGCCGGCACGGTGCTCGAGGTCAACCAAGCCCTCGATGCGAATCCCGAGAAGGTCAATGCCTCGCCCTACGCCGACGGCTGGATGCTGAAGCTCCAGGTCGCCGATGCGGCCGCCGTGGCCGCCCTGCTCGACGCCGCCGGCTATGCCGCGGTGATCGGTTGAGGACGCCTTGAAAAAGGGGCCGGGGCGCCCTCGCCCCGGATTGCTTCACGCTGGGTTCTTGCCGGCCTCCGTCGCCGAACTTAAGGTGACGCTGCGCGCTGGTCACAGGTTTCCGGGATAAGTTTGGTTCTGTGACTGATTGTCACTTGCGCCAGCTGGCTTTGTGGAAAGAGTGGGTCCCGCATGAGGTTAGCCCTGCTCACCCCCCTCTTGTCCGTCGCCGCGCTCGTCTTGAGCGGTTGCGGAAAGAAAGCCGCCAGTCCCGCCGCCGCTTCCGCCGCGGCCCAAATCCAGCCCGTCGAGGTTGCTCCGGTGGTCCGCCGTGACTTGGTCGAGACGCTCTCGCTGGTCGGGTCCCTGGCACCCAACGAGACAGCCCAGATCCGCGCCGAGATCGCGGGGCAGGTCCGCGCCGTGCTCTTCGAGGAGGGCCACCCGGTTGTGAAGGACCAGGTGCTCCTTCGCATCGACGACTCGGAACTGCGGGCGCAACTCGCGCAGGCCGAGGCCCGTTTCAAGCTGACTGAGCTCAACCTCAAGCGCAGCGAGGACCTCACGCAGGCCCGCTCGATGTCGCAGGCCGAGGCGGATCGCACGCGCTCGGAGTTCGCCTCCGCCCAAGCGGAGTTGCAGCTGCTGCAGGTGCGGCTCGCCAAGATGGAGATCAAGGCGCCCTTTGCCGGCATCGCGGGCGCGCGCACGGTCTCGCCGGGCGACTACGTCACGGCCAGCACCAGCATCACGACCATCGACGACCTGAGCCGCCTGAAGGTGGAGTTCCAAGTACCGGAGCGCTTCGTTGAGCGCGTGAAGCCCGGCTCGAAGTTCACGCTCCGCGCCCAGACGCCCTCCGGTGATGTGCGGACCGAGGGCGAGGTTTATTTCAGCTCCTCGATCATTGAGCGAGCTTCTCGGTCCAGCCAGGTCAAGGGCTGGTTGGGTGCCGAGGTGCCGGGGCTGAAACCCGGCATGTTCGCCAACATCGACATCGTGTTGCAGGTGCGGCGCGGCGCCCTGACCGTGCCCGAGGGTGCGATCCTCGTGAAGCCGGGCGGCACCTTCGTGGTCGCCGTCCGCTCACGGGATGGTGCCAACGTGGCTGAGGAGGTGCCGGTTCAACTCGGCTTGCGCGAGCGCGGGCTGGTGGAAATCCAATCGCTCAAGGAAGGCAGCTTGGCCGACCAGCAGAGCGTGGTGGCCTCCGGTGTGGGCGCACTGATCCTTTACCCGGGCATGAAGCTGGAGCCGCGGCCGTTGCGGGAGGAATTTCGCGTGGGAGGCGGTTCATGATCCTGTCCGACGTTTCCATCCGCCGACCGGTGGTCGCTCTGGTTGCCTCGATATTGGTGGTCCTGATCGGCCTGCTGAGTTTCGAGCGGCTGCCCGTGCGCGAATACCCGCTGATCGATTCGCCCATCGTCACGGTGGACACGAGCTATCGCGGCGCCTCGGCCGAGGTGGTCGAGAGCAAGATCACCGAGCCGCTGGAGCGAGAGGTGGCCTCCATCGACGGCATCCGGGTCATCCGCTCGGAGTCCCAGGAGGAATATTCGCGCATCACGGTCGAGTTCAACGTCGGCCGCGACGTGGACGAGGCGGCCAACGACGTGCGCGACCGCGTGAGCCGCGCACGCAGCCGGCTGCCCGACGAGATCGAGGAACCGCAGGTGACGAAGGCCGACGCCGATTCGTCGCCGGTCATCACCCTGGTTTTCAATTCCGAGCGCTACAGCCGCCTCGAGCTGCGCGAGATGGTCGAGCGCGTGGCGATCCAGCGCCTGCAGACGATTCCCGGCGTGGGCTCCGTCAATATCCGCGGCCCGCGTTACGCCATGCGCCTGTGGGTGGACAGCGACCGCCTCGCGGCGCACCAGCTCACGGTGGGTGACGTCGAATCCGCCCTGCGCCAGCAGAACGTGGAGATTCCCGGTGGCCGCATCGAGTCGAGCGCCCGCGAGTTCCCGGTGCGCATCGAGGGCCGCATGACGATGGTGTCCGAGTTCGAGAACCTTGTGCTCGCCACCCGCGGCGGCCACCAGGTGAAGTTCGCCGACGTCGGCCGGGTGGAGCTGGGCTCCGAGGAATACCGCTCCGAGACTTATTTCAAGGGCAAGCCGTCGGTCGGCGTGCAGGTGCTGCGGCAGTCGCAGGCCAACCTGCTCGACGTGGCCAACGGCGCCAAGGCCATGATCCCGCTCATCCAGTCCGACCTGCCCGAGGGCGTCGGCGTGAACGTGGGCTTCGACAGCTCCGTGTTCGTGGACCGCTCGGTGCGCGAGGTTTACAAGACGCTCTGGGAGGCCGCGGTGCTGGTGGTGCTGATGATCTTCCTCTTCCTGCGCGACTGGCGCGCCACGATGGTGCCGCTCGTGGCCATCCCGGTTTCCATCATCGGCTCCTTCGCCGTGATGCAGGCGCTCGGGTTCACGATCAACACGCTGACCCTGCTCGCGCTGGTGCTGGCGGTCGGCCTCGTGGTGGACGACGCCATCGTGATGCTGGAAAACATCTACCGTCGCATCGAGGAGGGCGAGGGCCCCATCCATGCGGCGATCTTCGGCGCGCGGCAGGTGGCCTTCGCGGTCATCGCCACCACGCTCACACTCGCGGCCGTGTTCCTGCCGGTGGCGTTCCAGAGCGGCCAGACGGGGCGCCTGTTCTTCGAGTTCGGCATCACGCTCGCGGTCTCGGTGCTGGTGTCGGCCTTCGTGGCGCTCACGCTCACGCCGATGCTCTGCTCGCGGGTGCTCAAGGCCAAGGTCGTGGACGGCAAGGCCCAGCACGGCTGGTTCTACAACAAGACGGAGCCGTTCTTCGTGTGGCTCAACGGCCTCTTCGAACGCTCCTTGCGCGGCTCGCTGCGCTTCAAGCCCCTGGTGCTGCTGGCGGCGCTGCTGTTCACCGCCGCCGGCCTCTGGCTCTATACCCAGCTCCAGCGCGAACTGACACCGATCGAGGACCGCGGCATCTTCACCGCCAACCTCACGGCGCCCATCGGCGCCACGCCCGACTACCTGCGCACCTACTCCTACGATATGGAGCAGATGATCCTGCAGATCCCGGAGATCGACCGCACCTTCCACCGCACGGGCGACGGCGGGCGGGCCTTCGTGTTCGCCACGCTCAAGCCGTGGGAGGAGCGCGAGCGCAAGACGCAGCAGATCGTGGCCGACCTGCGCCGCAAGTTCCAGAAGGAGATCACCGGCGGGCAGGCCATCGCCAGCCCGGTGCGGCCCTTCGGCCGCGGCCCGCGCGGCGGCAGCAGCGGCGTGGCCCTCGTGCTGCTGGGCAGCGATTTCGCCGAGTTGCAACGCCTCGGCGCCGCGATGCTCGTCTCCATGCGCGAGAGCGGCCAATTCATCCAGCCGCGCGTCGATCCCTCGCCCAGCAAGCCGCAGCTCGACGTGAACATCGACCGCGCCAAGGCCGCCGATCTCAAGGTCCCGGTCAGCGCCATCGCCTCCACGCTCGAGTCGCTGCTCGGCGGCCGCCGCGTGACCGAGTTCCAGCGCGGCAACCAGCAGTATTACGTCATGGTGCAGGTGACCGACGAGAACCGCGCCACGCCCAGCGACCTCGCGCGCCTCTACGTGCGCTCGACCGACGGCGTGCTGGTGCAGCTCAGCAACGTCGTGAGCTGGTCCGAGAACACCGTCCCCGAGAGCTACCCGCATTTCAACCGCCTGCGTGCGGTCACCGTCACGGCCCAGATGGCCGAGGGCAAGACGATCGGCGACGGCGTGGTTTTTATGGAGGAGCTCGCGCGGCAGAAACTGCCCTCCGGCTACACCTTTGCGTGGGATGGCGAGACGCGCGAGTTTGTCGAAAGTGGCAACGACACGATCATCCTCTTCGCGCTGGCGCTGCTCTTCACCTTCCTGATCCTCGCGGCGCAGTTTGAGTCGTGGATCCATCCGGCCACGATTTTCACCGGCGTGTTCATCGCCATCGCCGGCGGCCTGCTGGTGCTCTACTGCACCCGCTTCTGGGGCGTGCCGATGACGGACAACCTCTTCTCGCGCTTCGGTCTCATCATGCTGATCGGCCTCGTGGCCAAGAACGGCATCCTGATCGTGGAGTTCGCGAACCAGCTCCAGGTGGAGAAGGGTGTCGCGGCCGCGGAGGCGGCCTTCGAGGCGGCGACGATCCGTTTCCGGCCGATCCTGATGACGTCCATCTCCACCGTGCTCGGCGCGGTGCCGATCGCCTTCGCGCAAGGCGCCGGCGCCGAGACCCGCAATCCGATGGGCATCGTCGTGGTCGGTGGACTCACGCTGGCCACCGGCATCACGCTCTACGTCATTCCGATTGTTTACATCCTGATGGACAAGCTGTGTGTGAAGCTCACCGGCAAATCCAGCGCTCACGGCCTGAAGAAAGCCGCGGAGATTGAGCGCGAGACCGAAGCCATTGGCACCGGAGCGGCGGCGCACTGAGGCGTACATTGCGGAGGAGTTGAAACTGGAACCGGGGCACCCTCGCCCCGGTTGAAAGTGGATGTGGCACTATCAACCCTGCAGAGTGGGAACGTGGCGCGCATGCCGGCGGGACTGACCGTCCCGCCAGCCGCTTTCATGTCAGTGCACAAAAAAGCCCGCGTCGGAAAGACGCGGGCTCGGAAGTGACGGGGGCGGCTTACTCGTCGCCCTGCTTCGACTGCTTTACCGCCTTCTGGCGGGCGGCGTTGTTGAGGATGCGTTTGCGGAGGCGCAGGTTCTTCGGCGTGACCTCCAAGAGCTCGTCGGCGGCGATGTATTCGATCGAGCGCTCGAGCGAGAGCTTGGTCGCGGGCGTGAGGCCGGCGGCGACGCCTTCGCCCTGGGAACGGAAGTTGGTGAGCTTCTTCTCGCGGACGGCGTTGATGGCGATGTCCTCGTTGCGGGGATTCTCGCCGACGATCATGCCCTCATAGACGAGCTCGCCGGGGTTGACGAAGAGCTTGCCGCGCTCCTGGCACATGACGAGGGCGTAAGAGGTGGTCTCGCCGGCTTCGGTCGCGATGAGCGTGCCGGTGATGCGGGTGAGCACCTCGCCGGCGTAGGGGCCGTACTCCTTGAAGAGATGGCTGGTGACGCCTCGGCCGCTGGTGGCGTTGACGACGTCGATCTCCATGCCGATGAGGCCACGGGTGGTGATGACGGCCTCGATCATCGTGGAGTGCGCCAGCTTCTCCATGTTGGTCAGGCGGCCCTTGCGGTTGGCCAGGTTTTGCATGACGACGCCGACGCACTCGTCGGGCACCTCGACCCACACGGTCTCGTAGGGCTCGAGGCGCTCGCCGTTCGGACCCTTGCGTTCGATGACGGTCGGGCGGGACACGAGGAGCTCGAAGCCCTCGCGGCGCATCGTCTCGACCAGCACGGCCACCTGCATGGCGCCGCGGGCCTTGACGTTGAACACGCCGGCCTTGTCGGAGTCCTCGATCTGGATGGAAACGTTGACCTTGAGCTCGCGCATCAGGCGCTCGCGCAGCTGGCGCGAGGTGACGAGCTTGCCTTCCTGGCCGACGAGCGGGCCGTCGTTGACGGAGAACTGCATCTCGAGGGTCGGCGGATCGATCTGCTGGAAGGGCAGGGGATGGGCGTCCTCGCGGATATCGAGGGTGTCGCCGATGTCCACGTCCTCGAAGCCGGAGAGGCCGATGATGTTGCCGGCATGGGCGACATCCACCTCGCGCTGGCCGAGGCCGGTGAATTCGAAAATCTTGGTGATCTTGGCGCGGATCTTTTTGCCGTTCTCGGCGTGGCGCAGGACGAAGACCGGGTCGCCGACCTTGATGGTGCCGCCGAGGATCTTGCCGACAGCAATACGGCCCACGTAGTCGCTCCAATCGATGTTGGAGACGAGCATGTGGAAAGGATTGTCGGGCTTGGCGAACGGCGGCGGGACGTGGTCGATGATCGTCTGGAAGAGAGGCGTCATGTTCTCCTTCCGGTCGCCGAGCTTATACATCATGTAGCCGTCGCGTCCGGAGCCGTAAACCACGGGGGCGTCGAACTGCTCCTCGGTGGCGTTGAGCTCCATGAGGAGCTCCAGAACCTTGTCATACATCTTCACCGGGTCGGCGTTGTCGCGGTCGATCTTGTTGATCACGATCACGACCTTGAGGCCGTGGGCGAGGGCCTTGCGGAGCACGAAGCGGGTCTGGGCCTGGGGGCCGTCATAGGCGTCGATCACGAGGAGCACGCCGTCCACCATGCGGAGGGCGCGCTCGACCTCGCCGCCGAAGTCGGCGTGGCCGGGGGTGTCGAGGATGTTGATGATCTTGTCGCCCCAGTGGACCGAGGTGTTCTTGGCCTTGATCGTGATGCCCTTCTCCTTTTCGAGGTCCATGGAGTCCATGGCGCGCTCCTGGACCTGCTGGTTGGCGCGGTAGACACCGCCCTCCTGGAGGAGCTTGTCCACGAGCGTGGTCTTGCCGTGGTCAACGTGGGCGATGATCGCGATATTGCGGATGTTCTGGTTCATTTCGGGCGGACGCGTTTGCAGTGAGAAAAGGGTCACGGTGCAAATCGGCGCGTGCCTTGGCAAGGACTAACCTTGGGCTACAGACCCATGCGCCAGAAATAGACCGCGTAGAAGGCGCACCAGCCGGCGGCATGGACACGTAACAGGGCGGCGGGGGCCAGTTTGTGCAGCCAAAGGCGGCCGATTCCCCAGGCCAAGGTGGTGCTCAGCAGGAACCGGCTCAGCCGGGCTGCCGCCGAGGCCGCCAGGAACATCGGCAGGCCCATCCCTGTGCCCGCCGCTTGGACGGCGTAGAGTTTGTAGGGAATGCCGCCGATAAAGCCGGCGAACAGGGCGGAGGCGCCGGATTGCTCCAGACCGCTGCGGGCCTCGGCCATCAGGGCCGGTTGTATGCCCGGAATCAGGTCGAAGGCGCGCAGCAGCACGTCGGCAGTTGCCGGATTCCGGCCGAGAATGAACAGCCCGCCTCCGCCCAGCAGTGCCCCCGCCAGGCTCCAGAGGCAGGCGGCGAACCCGGCCTTTGGGTCCCGCAGGACCAGCCGGCTGCTCAAAACGTCCGGTACGACAAAAAAGAACGTCGCTTCGGCCAGCCCCCAGCCGAAAGCGAGCCAGCGTGCGCCGCATCCGGGAGCCGCGCTCATCCGGCCTCCGCCAGCGCCCGGCGGGCGCGGCGCATGATCGTGACCACCAGGAGCGCCCCGACCAGCACCTGCGCCCAGAGCAGCCAGTCACCCGGGGGCACGCCGAGGCCGAGCAGCAGGGTCAGCAGGCCGAACACGAAAGCCCGGTCGCTCTTGCCCATCGGGCCGTCGTAGCGACGCGAGGCGCCGATCTGCACGGCGACGACGCCGGTCATTTCGCTGACGATGGCGAGGATGGTGATGACGACCACCAGCCACGGAGAGAAACCAGCCACGCCGGCCAGCGGCAGGTAGAGCGCGGTGTCGGCCAGCACGTCGCCGATCTCGTTCAGCACGGCGCCGAGGCGGGACTTCATGTTGTGCTCGCGCGCCAGCATACCGTCGATGGCGTTGAGGGCCATGCGCACAAACAGGAATCCCGGGAGCAGCAGCAACGGCCAGCGGGCCGCTGGCCAAAGCCAGATGCAGGCGCCGACAGCGGCGGAAAGCGCCGCCGCCGCGACGGTGACCTGATTGGCGGTGACGCCGGCGCCGGCCAGCGCGCGGGTCAGCGGGCGCAACAGGTTTTGGAACGCGGGCTTGATGTCGTAGATCGAGGCCATGGCTCAGGTGAAAATGTAGCGGACGAGGTGGAAGAACACCGGCGCGGCGAAGCAGAGCGAGTCGATGCGGTCCATCACGCCGCCGTGGCCCTCGATCATCGTGCCGTAGTCCTTCACGCCGCGGTCCCGTTTGATGGCGGACATCACGAGACCGCCGAAGAAGCCCATGAGCGTGAGCAGAAACGCGAACAGCGCCGCCTGCCACCAGGTGAACGGCGTGGCCCACCACAACCCTGCGCCGACCGCCGTGGCGGACAGGATGCCGCCCCAGAAGCCTTCCACGGTCTTGTTGGGGCTGATGGTCGGCACGATGGCGCGTTTTCCCAGCAGTTTTCCCCAGACGTATTGCAGGACGTCGCTGATCTGCACGACGATCACGAAGAAGAGCAGCAGCTTGGCGTTCTGGCCCTCGTAGCCCTTGATCTTAAGCGTCAGGAGCGCGGGCACATGGCTGACACAATAGACGCAGACCATGAGCGCCCACTGGATCTTGGCCGTGCGTTCGAGGAAGTGTTCGCTGTCGCCCGCCAGCGCGCTCCGCGTGGGCACGAAGATGAAAGCGTAAACGGGAATCAAGATCGAGAAGAGCCCATACCACTCCATCGCCACGAGGTAGTATTGGAGCGGCGTGATGATGAAGAACGCCCAGAATAGGGTGCGGTGGTCGCCCGCCCGGGTCGGGGTAAGCGTGATGAATTCGCGCAGGGCAAAGAACGATAACAGGCCGAACAGGATCACGGAGCCCAGTCCGCCCGTGGCCAGGGCCACGCCGAACACGGCGACCATGGCCCACCACGCCTTCACCCGGGCGTCGAGGTTGGCGACCACCTTGTTGGGCCCGCCCGGCCGGCGTTTCAGGAAAAAGGTGATGGTGGACGACAGGGCCAGCAGACCGATGATGCCGCCCAGAATCCAGATGAGCTGTTGGTCGAGTTGCATGAAAGTCAGGCGGCGAGCTGCTGCACCGCGGCCCGGGCGCGGGCCAGAAAGGCGGCCTTGTCCTCACCCTCGGCGAGCGCCAGGGCCGGACCGACGGACAGGCTCCCGAGCAGCGGCACGGGCAGGCTTTCGCCTTTCGGCAGGATGCGGCTCAGGTTTTGCAGATAGACCGGGATGAGCGCGATGCCCGGCTGGGCCCGGGCGAGGTGATGCAGGCCGGATTTGAATTCCTGGATCGCCCCGTCGGGGCTGCGCGTGCCCTCGGGAAACACGATCAGCGAATCGCCGGCCGCGAGCGCGGCGGTCATCGCCGCCAGCGGATTGTTGGCGACGGTCACGCGCTGGCGCTCGATGAGCACGGCGTTGAAGAAACCCTCGGCGATGCGCCGGCGCAGTTTTGTCTTCTCCCAATAGTCGCGTCCGGCCACCGGACGGGTGCGGGCCCTCACGGTCGCGGGCAGCGCCGCCCAGATGGCCACAAAATCCAGATGGCTGGAATGGTTGGCGAAGAAGATGGCCGGTCCGGCGGGCAGGGCTTCTGCCGGCAACAGGCGGACGCCGCAGACGACACGAACCAACCAGGCGACGAAATCCTTCATGGGCGCGCCATTGCTGACCGGGCGGGGCAGGGGAGTCAACGGTCTGCCTGCCTGGCGGCGATCCGAGCTCGCGGGAGAGACAGTCAGCGCGCCGGGCAGGGGTAAAGCCGCAGGTTCCGGGTATCACACGCCGGCCCGGCGCGCTGAAAAGGGGTCTCTATAAAAGCAAAGAGGCCCGGCCACCTTGCGGTGACCGGGCCAGATTTTGGGGGTGGGCGCTCGCCACGCGCTCTTTCCCAGTCGCACAACGTTGGGCGCCTCGCTTTCGCGGGCCGTGTGCTCCCCGACGCTACTCTACGCGGCAGGCGCAGGTTTCGGTCTCATAGCGGGACCGTTCCGGCCATTTCTGCTCCGGAATTTGTCGAGTGAGGCCTCTACGCCCGGTTCGGCGTCATCTGCCGATGACTCGCTCGCCGGACGGGTGTTGGCACGCCTGCAACAGTGCATTTCGCGCCAGCACCTTGCCACGGGGACGGCCCCGGCTTTTGGCCGGGCGTTGGCCCCGTGTAACGGGTCTGACCTCTTACCTCTCAGGTTGCTTTCGATTTGCAGTTGGGTGACGCGGTTTTCGCGCCGCCCCAAGGAGGAGGTTTTGCGAGCTTTGCCAGACTCGCCCGCTCCCCGTCGTGCCGCGCCCGTTTCGCGCCCAGCCTTGCGGGCCGGGCCTTTTGGTGGGGTGGACCCACCGGAGCACTGCACAACGTCCTGGTGATACAGTAGCAACCACAACCCTCTGGGTAACTGCATGGACGCGGGGCCTGAAACTGACCCCGGATCTGACCCGGCTCGGACGCGGTTTCTAAGTTCGCGCCTCGCCGCACAGTTCCATGTTCGCATTGCTGGACCGGGTGCGACCCCGGCCAGAGGAACTGGTGACATATGCCTGCATGCGGCTCGCGCCGCAGAGGGGAGCCCGGCACCAGTTGCCGTGCTCCTTTCCCCGGTTGCCCGGGATTATCCCAGTCGCGCTCCCGTCGGTTTTTTCATGCCGCCGTGCTGCGACTGTTCTATCAAGGAACGGTGAAAAGATGCATCCGCCCCGGGCGAAAGTCACGGGGTTCTTCCTCCCATCTTATTCACGCCGGCTGGGTGGATTTTGCTCCGCGGATACGGTGAATAACTTGTGCCCGCGCGTTTGCTCGCGGGTTATTCACATGTTCGACGAACGGCCGCCCTTTGCGCACTTGCGGTCCGGGGCGTAGGGGAGACAGATGAGGATGTTTTCCGCTGCATGAAACTCCCCGATTGGCACCGGCACAACTGGTCCGGCCACCTTGACTACCGCGCCGCGCGTTTTCACCAGCCCACCTCCGTGCCCCAAGTGCAGGCTCTCGTGCGCGACGCCGCGCAGGTGCGCGTCATCGGCTCGCGGCACTGTTTCAACGACATCGCCGACACGACCGGTGATATGCTCTGGCTCGGTCACCTGGATGTCCCGGTTACGATCGATGCAGTCCGCCGCCGGGCGGTCATCCACGCGGGGATGACCTACGAGGCGCTCTGCCCGCAGTTGCAGGCGGCCGGTTTTGCCCTGCCGAACCTGGCTTCGCTGAAACACATCACCGTCATCGGTGCGGTGACCACGGCCACGCACGGATCCGGTAACGCATTCGGCAATCTTGCGACGGCGGTGGTCGGCATGGAGTTCGTGAATGCTGCGGGCGAACTTGTCGAACTGACCCGCGAGCGCGACGGCGACACGTTCCGCGGCGCGGTCGTCAACCTCGGCGCGCTCGGCGTGGTCACGCGCCTGACGCTCGACTTGGAACCGGCCTATCTGGTGCAGCAGGACAACTATGAGCGGCTGCCCTTCGCCGACGTATTCGCGCATTTCGACGAGATCACCGCCGCGGGCGACAGCGTGAGCCTGTTTCCGACCTGGCAGCACGACTGGGTGGACACGATGTGGGTGAAGCGGCGCGTGCCGAACCTGACTCCCGAGCGCGTGCCCGACCGGATCTTTGGGGCGGCTCTGGCATCCGCCCAACCCTCCGGTGCGCCGCCCACGGACCGCACGCTCACGCCGTTTGCCAAGCCGGGCATCTGGCACGAGCGCCTGCCGCACTACGAACTCCACGATCCCACCGGACTGGGCAACGAGTTGCAGAGCGAGTATTTCATCCCGCGCCGCCATGCCGTTTCCGCCATCCGGGCGGTGTTGGCGCTACGGCAGGAACTGGCACCAATTTTGGGGCTGTCGGAAATCCGCACCATCCGCGCCGACGATCTCTGGCTGAGCTCCGCCTACGGGGAGGATGCGGTCGGCATACATTTCAACTGGCAGAAGAAGTGGGTCGGGATCGAGCCGTTCCTGCCCGTGCTGGAAAATGCGCTGGCACCCTTCGGCGCCCGCCCGCATCTCGGCAAGCTGTTCGCCATGTCCGCCGAGCGACTCGCCGAGGTTTACCCGCGCTGGCGTGATTTTAGCGACCTCGTTCGTCGCTTCGATCCCACCGGCAAGTTCCGCAATCGTTTCGTGGAACGCTGCGTTCTCGGGGCCTGAACAGATTGGCGAGGCTTGGCCTTGCGCAAGGCGACGGGTTGGTCTTATCAGTCGCCTCTTATGCCTGAGCCGCGCGACCTGCCCATCTATGAACTCGAGGACCGCATCGTCGCGGCGGTGCGGGCGCAGGGTCGGCTCATCGTGCAGGCGCCGACCGGATCGGGCAAATCCACGCAGGTGCCGCAGATGCTGCTCCATCACGGGCTGCTGGGCCAGGGCGAGGTCGTGGTGCTCCAGCCGCGCCGGCTCGCCGCCCGGATGCTGGCGAAGCGCGTGGCCGAGGAGGTGGGCACGCGGCTGGGCGACGTGGTCGGCTACCAGATCCGGCTGGATTCGCGGGTGTCGGAGCAGACGCGCATCCGCTTCGTGACCGAAGGCATTTTGCTCCGGCAGATGTCGTTTGATCCGACGCTGCGCGGCATCAGCGCCATCGTGTTCGACGAGTTTCACGAGCGGCATCTCTATGGCGACATTTCGTTGGCACGAGCCCTGCAGATCCAGCAGGCGCAGCGACCGGACCTGAAGATCGTGGTGATGTCGGCCACGCTTGATACGGTGCAGCTCAAGGGTTACCTCGCGCCGTGTGAGGTGCTGACCTCGCAGGGCCGGACGTTTCCGGTGCAGGTGGAATACCTGTCCAAGTCGGTGGATTTCGAGCACGACCCTGTGTGGGCGGTCGCCACGCGCGAATGCGAACGCGTTGCCGCGCGCACCACGGGCGACCTCCTTGTCTTCATGCCCGGGGCCTACGAAATCAGCCGCACGGTGCAGGATGTGCAGGGTTCGCATGCGCTGCGCGGGTTCGTGTGCTTTCCGCTGCATGGCGAGCTGCCGCCGGACCAGCAGGACCGCGCCGTGGCGCGCTACGACACCCGGAAGATCATCGTCTCGACCAATGTGGCCGAGACCTCGCTCACGATTGATGGCGTGACCGCGGTCGTGGACTGCGGCCTCGCGCGGGTCGCCCGCTACGATCCGCACCGGGGCATCAACACGCTGCTCATTGAGAAAATTTCCGTGGCGTCATCCGACCAGCGGGCCGGCCGCGCGGGGCGCACGGCGCCGGGCGTGTGCGTGCGGTTGTGGACGGAGAACGAGCATGCGCGGCGTCCGTTGCAGGAGCTGCCCGAGGTGAAGCGACTCGATCTCGCCGAGGTGGTGCTGACGCTGAAGGCCGCGGGCATCGACGACATTGCCAACTTTCCCTGGCTGGAGAAACCCGAGCCGAAGTCGTTGGAGCGCGCCGAAACTTTGCTCGAAGACTTGGGCGCGCTGCACCTAGCCGGGTTGGAGCGCAGCGACAACGTGGACCACGCTTTCGCCGGGACGGCTCAAACGCGGCTACTGAAGATTACTCCCGTCGGCCGGAAGATGCTGCGTTTCCCGATGCATCCGCGTTACGCCCGCATGTTCCTCGCGGCGCAGGACTACGGCTGCGTGCGCTCGGTGGCGCTGATGGCGGCGTTGACGCAGGGGCGGAATTTTCTCCTGCGCAACGTGGACAAGCGCACGCAGGAGGCGCGCGACGACCTCTTTGGCGAGGAACATGAGTCCGACTTCTTCCTGCTGATGCGGGCGTGGCGCTACGCGGACAAGGCGAACTACAATGCCGACGCCTGCCGCCGGCTGGGCATCCACATCCAGGGCGTGCGGCAGGTCGGACCGCTCTACGAACAGTTCCTGGAGATTGCGCAGGCGGAGAAACTGGACGTCGCCGAGAAGCGCATCGACGGCGTGGCGGTGCGGAAGTGCGTGCTGCTCGGCTTCAGCGACCACCTGGCACGCCGCCTCGACCAGGGCACCCTGCGCTGCGAACTCGTCCACAAGCGGAAGGGCGTGCTCGCCCGCGAGAGCTGCATCCAGGAGGCCCCGCTCCTCGTGGCGGCCGAAATCACTGAGATCGAGAGCCGCGGCGAGGTGAACACCCTGCTCAATCTTTGCACCGCGGTGGAGGAGGCGTGGCTCAAGGAGCTTTTCCCCGAGGATTTCAGCGATGCCGGCGGCGTGACCTACGACCCGACGATGCGCCGCGTGCTGGCGCGCAAGGAGCGGAAGTTCCGCGACCTCGTGCTCGAATCCAAACAGACGGCCGAGGAGCCGCCGGACGGCGAGGCCGCGGCGATTCTGGCCCGCGAGGTCATGGCCGGAAACATCGTGCTCACCGAATGGAACGAAGCCGTCGAGCAGTGGATCGTGCGGGTGAACTGCCTGGCCAAGTGGTGGCCGGAGCTGGAGGTCAACCCGATCACCGACGCCGACCGCGCCACGCTGATCGAGCAAATTTGCTACGGCAGCCACGGAGCCCGTGAGCTGAAGGACAAACCCGTGATGCCGGTCCTGCGCGACTGGCTGCTGGCCGAACAACTGGCCGTGCTCGACGATTACCTGCCCGAGCGGCTGGTGATGGCGAACGGCCGCAAGGCGCGCCTCACCTACCACAAGGAAGGGCCGCCAGTGTTGAGCGCGCGGATTCAGGAGCTTTACGGCGTCAGCTCGAAGTTCACCCTTGGCCATGGGCGGGTGACGGTGAAGATCGAGGTCCTCGCGCCCAACCAACGCCCGATCCAGGTAACCGACGACCTGAGCAATTTTTGGAAGGAACAGTATCCCAAGATCAAGCCCGAGCTCAGCCGCCGTTACCCCCGTCACGAGTGGCGGTGAACGGCGGAGGGTTATGACATCGCGGGGGTGAAAATTTCGCTTCCGCCCCGGCACAGGAACTGCGTATTTCACCCTTCCGATGGCGGTCACCACGCACCACGCCCTGGATCAGCACGCCAAGCTTCGGGCCGAGATTCGCAGTCTCGGCGCGACGCTGGGCCAAACCATTGCCATGCTGGAGGGGCCGAGGACCCTCGAGCTGGTTGAATCGCTCCGCACGCTTGCCAAGAGCAGCCGGGCCGGGGATGCGGCCGCCGCGCGCGAGCTGGCGCAGGCCGTGGGCCGGCTGACACCGGCAGAGGCCTTCAACCAGGCCATGGCCTTCACCCTCTACTTCGAGCTGGTGAACCTGGCGGAGGAAAATTTCCGCATCCGCCTGTTGCGGGAGCGCAACCAGCGGCATCGCAGCGCGCTGGCGGCCGGGCATGCGAGCGACCCGATGCGCGAATCCATCGAGTCCGCCATCATCGAACTCAAGCAGGCAGGCGTTTCCGGCCAAAAGATGCAGAAGCTCGTGCGTCAGCTGGGAATCGAGCTGGTGTTCACCGCGCATCCGACCGAATCCAAGCGGCGGACGATGCTCGAAAAACTTTCCACCCTCGCCGGGATCCTGCGGGCGCACACGTTGGAGGAGATCCAGCATGCGCCCGATGATGTGCGCCGCGAGATCGTGTCGCTTTGGCTGACCGACCGCAGCCGCACCGAACGGCCCGAGGTGGCCGACGAGGCCCGGACCGGCTTGTGGTATTTCGACCGCACGCTCTACCAGCTGCTGCCCCGTTTGCAGGCCGACCTCCAGGAAGCGCTGAACCGGCACTACCCGGGAGTGCGTGCGCCCAACCGGTGGCTTTCGTTCGGCTCATGGATCGGCGGTGACCGCGACGGCAATCCCGGGGTGACGGCCGAGGTCACGGCGCAGGTGCTCCGGATGAACCGGCGCATGGCGGTGAAGAAGCTGGCCGACCTGCTGTACCGGCTGGCGGGTTCGCTGACCGTTTCCGACCGGCGCGCCCGATTTTCGCCGGCCATCCGGCGGCTGGCCGAGCAATGCCGGGCCTCCTCCAGCCTCATGGCCACGGTGGGTCAGCGGTATCCACGCGAGCCCTATCGCATCATCCTGAGCAGCCTGCGCGAACGCCTGTTGGCCCAGGCCGACGCCGACCTGCTGGAGCTTTCCGAAGGCGACCCGTTGCGCGAGACCACCGCGACCGTGCGGGCGGTGCTGGCGCAGATCGAGGCCGACCTTCTGCACGACCGGGGCGCGCCGCTGGCCAACGGCGAGTTGCGCGATGCGATTGCGTGCGTGGATGTGTTTGGCCTCAGCACTGCGCGGCTCGACTTGCGCCAGCACTCCGGACCGCATGCCCGCGCGGTGGCGGAACTGCTGGAGCGCCCCGACTACGAGCAGCTGTCTGAGGAGGAGAAACAGGGTTTGCTGGCCGTCGCGCTTCGCACGGCCGAGATTTTGCCCGCGGGCCGGGTGGCCGCCCTGTCGCCGGCGACCCGCACCGTGATCGAACCGCTGCGGCTCGCGCTCCGCGCCCAGCAACAATACGGGGTGGATGCCCTGGGCATCTACATCATCAGCATGACCAACGGGGTCTCGGACCTGATGGAGGTGATGCTGCTGCAAAAGCTGGCGGGGGTGCACCTGCCCATCGCGCCGCTCTTTGAGACCCTCGACGACCTGACCAACGCGCCGTCGATCCTGAGCGCGCTGTTTTCCCACCCGGCCTACGCCGGGGAGCTGGCCCGGAACCGACGGCACCAGCATGTCATGCTGGGCTATTCCGACAGCAACAAGGACTGCGGCTACCTCACGGCCAACTGGGCGTTGTTCCAGGCCCAGGATGCGATCATGCGGGTATGCCGGCAGCACAAGATGCGGGTCACGCTGTTTCACGGCCGCGGCGGCAGCATCGCGCGGGGTGGCGGTCCCGCGGCGAAGGCCATCCTCGCCCAACCCGTCGGGCTCAAGGATGGTGGCATCCGCGTGACCGAACAGGGCGAGGTGCTTTCCACCCGTTATCACGATCCCGACCTCGCCCACCGCGTGCTGGAGCAGATGGCCTATGGCGTTCTGCTCGGCTCCAACGAGGCGCAGCGCGGCTCCCAGCGCGTGCCCATGCGCTGGCTGAAGGCGATGGAGCAGATGAGTGCCGCCGCGCTCGCGGCCTACAAGGCCTGCGTGCACGAGGACCCGGAGTTCCTCACGTTCTGGCGGCAGGCCTCCCCCATTGACGAAATTAGCGAGCTCAACTTCGGCTCCCGCCCGACCTACCGCCGCACCGGCAGCGTGAGCGTGGCCGACCTGCGCGCCATTCCGTGGGTCTTCTCCTGGATGCAGAGCCGCTTCAATTTTCCGGGCTGGTATGGCCTGGGCAGCGGCCTGCACGCGGTGCTGGCCCGCAAGGGCGGCGCGAAGCTCCTGCATGAAATGTATCAGCGCTGGCCGTTTTTCCAGACGATGATCGACAACGCCCAGCTCACGCTGTGCAAGGCCGACATGTCGATCGCGCGCGTTTATGCGGGGCTGGTGGAGGACGAAGCGCTGCGCGAGCGCGTCTGGAGCCGGTTGTCGCACGAATTCCATCTCACGGAAAAGACGATGCTCGCGGTGACGGGCCAGGCGCAGCTGCTGGAGAACGAGCCGGTGCTCGCGAAGTCCATCAAGCTGCGCAACCCCTACGTGGACCCGTTGAACTACCTGCAGGTGGAGATGATCAAGCGTCGCCGCGTGCGGCGGGTGAGCAAGCCCGACCGCGAGGGTATCCGTGCGGTGCTGGAGCTGACGGTCAACGGCATCGCCGGTGGCCTCAAGAACACCGGTTAAGCGCCCGTCGGTATAACACTTCGCTCCAGCGGCGGTCGGTGGGTTTCTGCCGCTGCAATTTTGGCGCTTGCGCGGGGCGAGATGCGGAGAACTTCGGGGCCGCGCCGCCGCTCACCCGATTTTGCGCACCAACAGGTAGGTGGGCATCGGCTGCGAGTTCTTGATCGGAATCACGCCGACCGGTTCGAAAACGTATTTGCCCTCCAGCAGGTGCTTGGTCGCCTCGGATACCTGGATGTGGCCGGGTTGGCCGTGGGATTCCATGCGGCTGGCGATGTTCACGGTGTCGCCCCAAAGGTCGTAGGCAAACTTGCGCGTGCCGATGATGCCGGCCACCACGGGACCGCTGTTCATGCCGATGCGGATGCTCCAGTCCACCTGATGGCGGCGGTTGAACTGACGCACCGCCTCGAGCATTTCCATCGCGGCGGCCGCGCAGGCCTCGGCGTGATCCGGACGGATGATCGGGACGCCGCTGACGAGCATGTAGGCGTCGCCGATGGTCTTGATCTTCTCCAGATCCATCTGCTCCGCGATGCGGTCAAAGCTGGAGAAAAATTCGTTGAGCAGCTGCACGGTGCGCTGCGGCGACTGCTTGGAGGAAATGCGGGTGAAGCCGACGATGTCGGCAAAAAGCACCGTGGACTCGATGAAGCTGTCCACAATGGTGCGCTGACCGGCCTTGAGGCGCTCGGCAATGGCCTTGGGCAGGACGTTGAGCAGCAGGCGCTCGGACTTCGCACGCTCAACCTGCAGCTGGGTAAGGAAGGCCTGTTCCTGGTCGCGCAGGCGCTTTTTTTCCAGCGAGGCGGTGATACGGGCCCGGAGGATGACGGGGTTGAAGGGCTTCGGGACGTAGTCCTCGGCTCCGGCCTCGATGCAGCGCACGGTGCTGTCCACATCGTCAAGGGCGGTGAGCATGATCACCGGCAGGTGTTTGAGCCGGGGATCTGCCTTCATGAACTCGAGCGTCTGGAAGCCGTCCAGATCGGGCATGAGGATGTCGAGGAGGATGAGGTCGAAGCTGCTTTCCTTGAGCCGGCTGAGGGCTTCGCGGCCGGTCGCGGCTTCGGTCACGTCGTAGCCCAGCTTTTTGAGCCGGCGCACCAGCATGTCACGATTGAGGTCGTCGTCATCCACCGCCAGCAGGCGGGCGCTGGGCATCGGCTGGTTGGAGATGCCGAAGTCCTGTTGGGTGGCCGGCTGCAGGAGCGTGGGGCTGAGGGCGGTGGCGGGCTCCTGCGTTTCGTCGACGGGTGAGTTGCTCTGCCCGTAGCCGGCAAGGGCCGACGGGTCGGTGTTGTTGGCCAGGGTGAGGAGATTTTCCGCGGCGCGCAGAATTTTCTCCAGATCGCGGATGGCGTCGGTCTGGCCGAGGGTCCGGGCCTGCTCGATGCACTGGCCGGTCACCGTGATGACGCCGCTGAGCGGCGCCTGGAGATTATCCTGAAGGGCGGTGAAGTTTACCTTGCCGGCCTCGATTTTCCAGGCGGCCAGGGCGTCGTTGATCAGCGCGAGCAGCTCACCGCCACCGGTGTGGATGCGCTGCAGGCTGGGCAGGATTTCCCCGCGGCCGGTTTCCTCGATGGATTCCATCAGGAGCTCGCTGTAGCCGATGATCTGGTTCAACGGCGTGCGCAGGGCATGGCGCAGCTTGGAAAGACCCTCGTGGTCGCGGGTCTTCAACGCCTTCAGCAGCGGCGTAAGGGTGAACGGATGGCCGGAGCCTTCCGCCGGACTGGGCCCGGAACCACTCATGCCTTGGGCGGGAACTTCTTCAGGAGTTCCTCGATCTTGAGCAGGAGGCGGTTGAGCTCCACGGGCTTGGTGTCGAAGTCGTCGCAGCCGGCCTCAAGCGCCTTTTGCCGGTCGCTTTCCATGGCATGGGCGGTGAGAGCGATGATGGGTATGCCCTTGGTGGCAGGGTCGGCCTTCACCTGGCGGGTCGCATCCCAGCCGTCGAGCACGGGGAGGGACATGTCCATGAGGATGAGGTCGGGCGACTCGCTTTTGGCCATGGCCACGCCAGCGCCGCCATCGACCGCGATCGCGAGGGTGTAGCCGCGTTTCTCCAGGCGGCGGGAAAGCATGTCGCGGTTCATTTCGTTGTCTTCAACCAGAAGAATCTTGGGCATGGGAGGAGCGGGTTAATAGGTGGACGTTGGGGATCAGGAGGCGATGACCGGGGTCGCCTTTTTCAAGGCGGGTCTGACGTGAGCCAGCAGGTCCTCGCGGCTGAACTTGCCCTTGGCGAGGATCGCCACGGTGCGGGGAGTGAGATAATTGCGCATGTCGGCGGTGAGGTCCATGGACGTGATGATCACGACGGGGATCTTGCTCCACACCGGATTCTTGCCGAGTACTTCCAGCAGCTCAAAGCCATTCATGCCGGCCATCTGGAGGTCGAGGATGATGACCGCCGGGGCGCCGAGCTTGAGAATGCGCAGGGCCGCGTTGCCGTTGATGGCGGCGCGGGAACTGCAACCCTCGGCGTCGAGGATGCGGGTGATGAGCGTCCGCGAGTCGGCGTCGTCCTCGACCAGCAGCACAAAGTTCGGCGGCAGCGGGGCGAGTTGGGCGGCAATCTCGGCGGTGAGCTGGCGGGCGTCCACCGGCTTGAACAGCACGGCGGCGGCACCGAGCGACATCGCCATTTCGAGTCCGCTGGCGGCGCTGAGAATGATGACCGGGGTGTCGGCCAGCGCGGGCTTGTGCTGGAGCTTGGTGAGCACGGTCCAGCCGTCCATGCCTGGCATCATCAGGTCCAGGATGATCAGGTTGGGCAGCATCTGTCCGGCAAGATCCAAGCCCTGCTGGCCGGAGGCGGCGGTGAACACCTCGTAACCGCTTTGGTCGAGAATGTCGGTGATGACGGAGCGGATGTCCTTGTCGTCATCGACGACGAGGATCTTGGGGCGCTTCTCATTGGGGAACGGCGAACGGGTGAGGCGCGGGCTGCTCTGGTTGACGACCTTGGGCTTTTTCGCCGCGACGGTGGCCGGCAGCCGGATGGTGAAGGTCGAGCCGACACCGGCGGTGCTGGTGACGGTGATGTCGCCGTTCATCATCTGCGCGAACTGCTTCGAGATCGCCAGGCCGAGACCGGTGCCGCCATACTTGCTGGCGGTGGATGCGTCAGCCTGGCTGAAGGCTTGGAAGAGGCGCGAGAGCTGTTCGGGCGTCATGCCGATGCCGGTGTCTTTGACCGCATACTCGATGCTCTCGTCGTCATCCACGCGGCGGACCTGGAGGGTGATGGTTCCCTTCTCGGTGAACTTGCTGGCGTTGCTCATCAGGTTGAGGAGCATCTGGCGCAGCTTCGTGGCGTCGGCGTGCATCGTCCCGATGTCGGGCGGGCAGTCGAGGGCGAGCGTGTTGCCCTTCTTGGCGATGAGCGGCTGGGCGGTGGCGATGACCTCGTTGACGATTTTGCTGATCTCGAAGTTCTCGAGGAACAGCTCCATCTTGCCGGCCTCGATCTTGGAGATGTCGAGCACGTCGTTGATGAGGCCGAGAAGGTGGCGGGCGGCGTTGAGGACCTTGTCGAGATCCTCGGCAGTGCGGGTGTTGCCCTCGTCCACGGCGTCCTCGCGCAGCATTTCGCTGTAGCCGATGATGGCGTTGAGCGGGGTGCGGAGCTCGTGGCTCATCTTCGCGAGGAAGCTGCTCTTGGCCTTGCTGGCCTCCTCGGCGTCCTTGACGGCCTTGGCGAGGAGCTTGGTGCGGTCCTCGACGCGGGCCTCGAGAGTGCGGTTGGCTTCCTCGAGCTGGTCCTTGGCGCCCTCGGCGAGGGCGCGCGCATGCACGATCTCATCCGTCTTGGACTGGATGGTCCCGAGCATCGAGTTGAAGGACTCGATGAGTTCGCCGATCTCGCCGCTCGCCGTGCTTTCCACGCGCTGGCTGTAATCGTGGGTGCGCTCGACGGAGGTGGAGACCTGCGCGAGTTCGGTGATCGGCTGGGTGAAGCGGCCGCCGAGGCGAAAGGCGACCGTAATGGCGAGAAAGGCGGCGGCACCGAAGATGATAACGGCCACGCGCAGCAAGTTGCCAAAGCGCGCCTGCTCGGCCTCGCTCAACTCGGCCTTGAGGTAGAGGAGGCCAAGGGAGCGGTTGCCGGAGGTGATGGTGGTCCAGGCGACCGAGCGGTGGCTGTCAAAGAGCCGGGTCACACCCTTGGGCGGGGGCGGGATAACTTCGTGCGCGCCGAAGCGGACGTAACGGGCGAGAAGTTTGCCATCGGGGGAGAACACCGCGGCGGCGGCAATCTGGGAATCCACACTCAGCACGCCAAGGGGCAGGTCGGTGGCCTCGGGATTTTGTTCAAGCAGGGGCACCAAGTTGCCCGTCAGCAGAAACTGGGTTTTCTCCAGCCGGGTTTGGATTTCGTCGTTAAACTGCCGTGCGTCGTAGAGATACAACCCCACCAGTGCGAGCGACAGCGTCACACCGCAGATCATCAAAATGAAAAGAGTCAGCTGCCAGCGGAACGAGAGGCTTTTCACGTGAGGGAGAGGCAACGTTGCTAAGGCTGTGCATTATCCCGTAAAGTCAACGAGATAGCTCAGTCGGCGGCGTGTGCTCACGGTAAGTCAGCTCGAGTTCCTCCCCGGTGGGGATGAAAAAAATCCGGCCGGTGAACCGTGAGCTGAGTCCGGTCAATAGACTGGGACGGCCGGTTGCCGGGGGCGAAAAGCGGGCTTCGACGCGGAGCTCGGTCATTTTGACGCCAAGGACCGGGGAATACGGCTCCTTGAGTTCAAGCACGTAGGCGCTGACGTGGGGGATGGTCTTGTCCACCTTGAGCACCAGTTTCAGGTGGCCGAGCATCTTGTCGGGACCGACCGAAGTCTCCCGGAACGCGCTGGAATATTCGGCGTAAGTGGCATCCTCACGCACCAAGGTGAGGCTGCCGGGCTCGATGTCGGCCCGCTCGAAATTCGCCTGCATGCCACCGGGGGCGGCGGCCCGGGCGCGGCGGTATTTTTCCAATTCGTCAGGGGTGGGCGGGCGGCCCTCGGTTTCGAGCAAGGTCCATTGCGCTGCCGGCGGAAGCGCGGGGTCGAAGCGCTCGGTGAGAGCGCGGCCGTGGCGGACGGTGGTCAGGGTGTAGGCCCAGCCGGCGGGCACGCCGGTGTTAAAGCCCTCGAGCGCGGTCCGCAGGTAGGCGGGTTGTTGCCCCGGCAGAGCGACGAAACCAAGCAGCATCGCCAACCCCGCCATCAACCGGCGCAACGGGTCAAAGCAGGGGTGGGGGCACCCGGGAAATAAACCACTCGAACTTGCCATGAAAGGTCAGCGTGCCGGTGCGATCCTTGAGATCAATCAGGATCACGGCATTCGTGCGGCCTCGGTCGGCGAGTTCGGTCAACAGGTGGGCGGCGGTGGCTTCATCGGGCCGGCCGAAGGCCAGCAGGTCGCCGGTGGCGGGCTTGCGGTATTTGACCTCGACGCCCCGCACCACGGCAAAAACCTCGCCGACGGACGCGCCGTAGCGCCGTTGCAGGCACTCGGCGCTGGCGGCCTCAGCCAGCGAGAACTGGGCGGCGGCATGCATCGTGCCCAGGTGGTTATGGAGCAGGTCGGTGAAGGGCAGTTCAAGCAGGTGCTCCGCATCCGGCGGGGCGTCGCGCAGTCCGAGGGCGCGGCTGAAGGCAAGGTCGGTGGCTTTCACCGGAGCGAGCCTTCCTCCGGGAATTTCATGAGGCAACGCCGGAATGGTCTAAGAAAATTCGCGCCGGCCCGTGGTTAGGCAAGGAGGCACACCCCTATGAACACCCAAAGCTTCGGACTGCCAGTCATCATCGCAGCGGCCTTGCACGGCGCGCTTTTTCTCATCTCGGCCGAACCGGAAGTCGTCGTTATCACGCCGCCGACCAAACTCGTGCCCATCACCTTTACTCCCATTCAGGAGGAGCCGGTCGCCACGCCGCCGGATGACACCGACGGAAAGAGTCCCGTCTCGAGCGCATCCGCCAGCTCCCTGCCCAGCCTGCCTGACGTCCCAGCGCCCCTCATCAATCCCGGCGAAGTTTTCACGGTCCCCGTCACTCCTTACAACCAGAGCATCGATCCGGTGAAGGATCTTCGCGGTGTGACCGGGTTGCCGGACGGAAACCGGATTGGCGATGGCCCCGTTGGGTTCCCCTCGATCCCCGGGGTGGACAAGCTCGACCGCATGCCGCGGGCCGTGGCGCAACCTTCGCCCAATTACCCCGAGATGTTGCGCCGCGAAGGTGTGAACGGTTCAGTGACGGTGGAGTTTGTGGTCGGCACCGACGGGCGAGTTGTCCAGGCAGAGGCCGTGAAGTGGAGTCGCCGGGAGTTCGTGGAACCGGCGGTTCGCGCGGTTTGGCGCTGGCGCTTCGAGCCCGGCACCCAGCACGGTCGCAAGGTGAGTTTCCGGATGGCCGTGCCGATGGAGTTCACCGCCGCCGAGTGAACCCGGCGACGGGGGGGGAAATCAGCCTGCGCGGGCGTGGACGAGGCGGTTGACGCGCTCGACCAGTTCGTGCGGGCTGAACGGCTTCGTGAGATAATCCAGCGCGCCCAGCTCGAGACCGAGGTTGCGCGAGTCGGGCGAAGACCAGGCGGACACGATCACAATCGGTATGGTGGCGGTCTGCGGATCGCGGCGGAGGATCTCGCACACCCCGAAGCCGTCGAGATCGGGGAGCATCAGGTCGAGCAGGATGATATCCGGCCGGTTCGCGCGCACGGCATGGATCGCTTCCCAACCGTTCGCGGCGGTGGTAACTTCATGGCCCGCCCGAACCAGATGATATTGCATCAGGTCGGTGAGCTCGGGTTCGTCATCCACGGCGAGGATTCTGGCACGATTGGGCATCGTGCTGACAGTGACTGGTCCAGGTTACGGAAACGTACGGGCCGCGTGACGATCAGGTAACGAAACACCACCCCTCACCATTGATGGTAGGCGGGGTGGCCTGGCTTGACCGCGACAAACACTCCCCGGCAGTTCGCGCGGATTTTCCCATCGCTGGATAGTTCGGCTTCTATGATGGTTCGATCCGTGAGGACTTCCTTGGCGCTGGCGCGCAGAGTGACCGGCAGATGCAGAGGAGTGGGTCGGAAGAGCTTGATCGCGTATTCTGCGGTCACGGTGCAGGGCGGGCTGGCAAAGCCACTTTTTTGCATCAGTTCCCATGCCGCAGTCCAATTGCTGTGACAATCCAGCAAGGCTCCGATGATGCCTCCGTTGAGCATACCTGGGAAGGCTTGATGGCCTTCGTTGGGCTGCCATTCGGCCACGACGCATTTATCCACGACGAAACTACGAAGGCGCAGTCCCGTGGGATTGGCCGGACCGCACCCGAAGCATTGGCTGTAGGGGGCGAATTGTTCTTGGAGGCAAGGTTTCAACATCAGCGGAGCAGGGCCATTCGAGGGTAGGATTCAAAACCCCAACTTAGTAAGATTTTTAACTGGCACAGCTTGCATCCTTTGCCACATTGTGCCCACATATAACCCACCAATGGCACGCAAGATAGCCTTCCTCAATTACAAAGGCGGTGTCGGCAAGACCTCCTTGATCGTCAACACGGCGGCCAGCCTCGCCCGACGCGGAATGCGGGTGTTGCTGATGGATTTCGATACGCAGTCGAACGCGAGTATCTGGCTGCTCAAGCTGGAGCGCTGGAACAAAATCAACGCCACCGGCACAGGTTCGGTGTATTCAATCTTCGACCCGGGCACCGCCCGCCTGAAGGACATCGTCATCAAGGATGTGGTCGAGGGCAAGGACGGGGAAAAGCTCCTTCCCGGGCTGGATCTGATTCCCACGACCTTCAACCTCGTCGATCTCGAGGGCGAGTATAAGCCCGATCCCAAGCGCCCCTCCTACGTGATCTTCCAGGAGCAGCTCGCCGAGATCGAAAACAACTACGACTTCATTCTCTTTGATTGTCCGCCGAACGTCCTGCGCGCCTCGCAGAACGGCGTGTATTGCGCGGGTGAGATCTATGTGCCTTCCAACCCCGATGCACTCAGCCTGATCGGTTTCACGCTCCTGGTTGAAAAGTTGCTCCGCTTCCAGCAGTCGTCCGCCAGTTTCCGCACCACGGCGATGGGCCCGGCCTCGCAGGTCTATGGCATCGTGTTCAACTCGATCAAGGCCAACACCGACATCGAGGTGCCGAAGATGCGCATGCAGCTTCGTCTGAACCAATTCAAGACGCAGAAGCGCGGTTGCGCGCCCGCGGCCAAGATCTGCACCACGCAGATCCGTGACGCCATGATCGTGCGCCGCGCGGTCACCCTGGGTCTGCCGGTCTTCCTCGTGGGCACCGAAGGCAACGACGAGGACAGTGTCGCCAACGATTATCTGAAGCTCGCGAACGAGATCATCGAGAACGCCCCGCCTGCCTCCTAAACCATTCCGACTCCTCCGCACCATGGCCAAGTTCAATTCCACCGAATGGGAAGAAATCCGGAAGAAATTCCGCAATTCCATCATGGCTGACACCTCGCTGGTCAGTCTGGCTCAAAATCTCGACACCAAGGAGTGGCCGCACAAGGGCGAGGACGAGAAGCCCTCTAAATACATCGATTTCTCCTACGACGAGCTGCTCATGCTGCCGGAAATCGCCGGCAGCTCCGACCGGGCCGATCACCTGATCGGCATTCTCAAGGAGACGCTCGCTTTCGACGATCCTTTTGGCGACATGGTTGCCCAGGTCGAAGTGACCTCCGCCAAGGAGAACCCCATTCTCAAGACACTTGGCCGCCTCGGCATTCCCGAAAACTTCCCGCTGGCGCTGGCCAATTTCAGCGAAGGCACGCGAGTCGTGTGCGCATCCGAGGGCATCAAGACGATCGGCGAGTTTGCCAATCTCGGACAACAGATGTCCACGAAGGTCGTGCTCGGTGGCGATTTCCGCAATGCGCTGAACGCGCTCACCCATGGTGACGAGGAAGGTATCGGCAAATTTCTCCCGTATCGCAAGGGTTCCACCGGTCTCCACCTGCCCGAGGCGGTTGGACTCATTGCGGGCAGCATTCCGCGGATCGACCAAGTTGCGCTGGCCAAGTCCTTCGGGGCTCGTCTCTCCAACAGCGACGCCGCCATCAGCAAAACTCTCTCCAAGGAAGAGCTGGCCAAGATGGAGGCCATGATGCGCCTGACGCTCAACATCGCTTTGGAGTGGTTCAAGGACGGCAAGGCGGCTTTGATCAAGCACCTCAAAGATGGTGGCACTTACGAGCGATACTTCATCGTGCTGAATGATCCGGTCCGCGAAGCGATCGCGGTGCGGCTCGTCAGTGTTGCGCTGAAGGATGTCGCACCCGCCGGGGTTGCGGCCAGTGCTCCCGTCGAGGACAAGAAGGGCGGCTTCTTCTCGAAGCTCTTCGGCAAGCGCTAGTCTGCCCGTCCCATCCACCTTTGGATAACAACACGCCAACCCCGCCCGGAGGACCGCCTCCCGGGCCGATGTTTCCGCCGCCGCTGAAATCCGCGGCGCCCGGTCCGGCTGCGCCCTCTTTTCCCCCTCCTGGCAGCATCAAGTTTCCGGCCCGTCCGAGCAGTGGATTGAAACCCTTGGTGTTGCCCCGAAGGGCCACGCCTTTGCAGCGGGCCCAGGAGGCGTCACAGGCCACCGCGGCGGCCCGCAAGTCGATCGACGCGATCATGTCGAGCTCACGCGCCCCTTGGGGCGGTAAAGGTGCCGGCCTCAGCGGCGCCCAGGTGGAGGAGCTGGAGAAAGCCCTGCGCGGCCTCGAGGCCAAGGTGGGCGAGCGCGAGATGGCGCTGGCCGAGGCCGAGAACAAACTGGCCGAGAAAGACCGGGCCCTGGCCGAGACCGAAGCACTTTTGCAGGCACGCGAGAAAGTGATCGATGCCCTCCGCAAGGAACAGGCTTCCGCCCCTTCACCCGGTGGCGTCAATCCCGCTGAAATGGAAGCCCTCGCCAAGCTCAAGGAGACGCTCGACCAGCAGGAGGCCTCCATCAAGGAGCAGCGCGTGGCGCTGCAGGAGCGCGAGGAGTTCCTCAACCAGAGCGAAGCTTCCCTTTTCGAAAAAATGCAGGCTCAGCAGGAGAAGGAGACAGAGCTCGAGCAGAAGGAAGAGGACCTCAAGCGCCTGGCCCGCCAGGTCGGCGTGCTGAAGGAAGAGCCCAAAGAGCCGATGGAAAAGGCCTGACACGGAACCCGCGTCAGTTTCCCCTTTCCAAGGCTGTCTCCCGCCCCTATGTCCACTTTTCCAATGATGCCACGCTTCCGTCCTGTTGCCCTCGTCCTCCTCGCCGCCCTGCCGGCCTTTCTGTCCGCCCAGGAGACGAGTGCCAAGGAGGAGGAGCGTATGAGCCAGCTGGCCCGCAACGATGGCATGTGGTATACCCCCAAGACCCGGGTTTCGGTCGGCCTCCGCATCCTGGATTCTGGTGGCAAGGTCAGTTTCGGCAATCTCGGCACCGTGCCTTTCCTGAATGAAATCATCCCCGCCTCGGAAGGGGCGGTGGTGCGCTCTTACAACGATGGGCAGATTGGTTTGGACGGGCTCCGCACCGATGAGGTGGATGGCAACGGCAACCAAACCTCCACGCCCGGCGGTCGCTATCAGGTTTATTCCACGGTCACGGTCAATGTCACCGACTCCAACGGCAACGTGATCGGCACGCAGGACGTTCAGCGCCTGGTCGGCGATTATCTTTCCTACACCCCGGGCATGACCCGTGAGTGGGATGTGATGGGGCAAAGCCAGTTTCTGACCAAGCCGGGCTATGTTGCCTTCAACAACTACGCGGCGGTTTCCGACGGTGGCAGCCTGGCCAAGGAACAGGGCATGAGCGGCGGCCTGGAATTGCAGATGAACCGGGAGCTCGGCTCCAGCGGGCGGTATTTCAAGTGGGGGGTGCTGGCGGGAATCTCGCTGAACGACATCAACAGCAAGACCGCCGGCTCGGTGGCTTCCACGCTGCGGACTTACACCGATTACTACACCACCAACGGGTCGGTCCTGCCCCTTAGCCAGCTGAGCAACCCGAGCAACGACACCACGCTTGATTCCGACGGCGACGGGGTGGCCAATACTTTCGAGAACACCGTGGCCCTGCCCATTGCTCCCGATCCCAGTCTCACCACCGATGTGCTGACCCCCGGCGGGGCGAATGTGACCGGGCGCTGGCAGGTCAAGGGCGCCTACTTCATGTTTAAATTCGGGCCGACCCTGCGCACCCAGATCACCGACACCATCGGTATCAGCGCCAGTGTGGGTCTGGCCGGCGCTTATGCCGGCACCCGCTACACGGCCTACGAGTCATTCCAGGTGGCGGCCATGCCTAACACCGACATCGAGACGGTTGATTCGGAAACTGGCGATTCCACGCTCAGCAGCACGGCCACCAAGTTCCTCACGGGCTATTACGCCGACCTGAACCTCGATTGGGATGTGAACGACCGTTTTGGACTCTTCGGTGGCGTGACGGCCCAGCAGCTTGATTCCTACGAACAGAAGCTGGGCGATCGCACCGCCGACATTGATCTGGGCAGCGCCGTCGGTATCCGCGGCGGCGTCACGGTTCGTTTCTGAGTCCCGCCAGCACGTCCTCGATCTTCCGCAGGCGCTCGGCAGGGAAAAGCGCGTTGATGCGCGAAACCACCTGCTGGACCAATCCATCGGGGCAGGAAGCGCCGCCGGTGATCAAGACGGTCTTGGGCGCAGAGCAGTCCGGCCAGAGGGGCAGCATCTCGGTGTGTCCGGCGGAACCGCGGCCCGCCGAAGGGAAAACGTAGTGCATGATCCGGTCCGCACCGAGGATGCTCTTCTCCGACTGGATGAAGAAGGCCCGTTTGCCGAGCGTCTGCTCGCAGAGCCTATAGAGCTGGTAGGTGTTTGAGCTGTTCTTGCCGCCGATGATGAACGCCGCGTCGAGCGGCAATCCCAGGGCGCGTTGCAGCGCGTCCTGGTTCACCTGCGTGGCGTAGCAAAGCGTGTCCTTGCGGCCGGCGCCGCCGACCCGTTCCTCGGCCACTTCCGCGCCGTAGCGGGCGGTGTAGATCTCCTTGAAATAGTCGATGATGGCGGCCGTTTCGTTCATCAGGAGCGTGGTTTGGTTCACCACGGCGATGCGCTCCAGGTGGTGTGCCGGATCGAAGCCCGGGGTGCAGAGGCCGGCAAAGTGTTCGAGGATGGCGGCGCGCTTGGCCTCGTCGGGCGCACTGATGTAGTCACCGAGCAGGCGGGCCTCGTCGAGATGGCGGATGATGAGCGACGGGGCGTGACGGCGGGAGTTGGAGAAAGTCGCCTTGGTCTCCTCGTGCTCGCTTTTGCCGTGAATGATCACGGTGTAGCCGGCGCGACCGTAGCTGCGGGCGGCCTTCCAAACCTTTTCCACGAGCATGCAGGTGGCGTCGTATTGCGCGACTTTCAGGCCTTTGCGCACGAGCCGCTTTTTGTCCTCGTCGGTGGCGCCGAAGGCCGGGATGATCACCACGTCCTCGCCGGTCAGCGTGTCCCAGAGCAGGCGCGGGGTGGCCCCCGGGGCGGCGACCAGGCCTTCGTCAGTGAAGCCCACACCCTTGTCGCTCTGCAGGTAGCGCAGGCCGCGCTGGAGCAGATCCTCGTTCACAAACGGATTGTGGATCAGCTCGCTCAGCATGAACACGCGGCGGCCGGGGTTCTCCGCCAGCGTCTCGTAAGCGCGCTCGATCGCGTTTTTCACACCGAGACAGAACCCAAAATGGCTGGGGATGACGTAGCGCACCGCACCGAAGTCGAGCATCGCGGGCTTGCCGGCGGTGCGTTCATGCGTGCGCGAGAGGCGTTTGATGGCCTCGCAGAGCTGGCTCTGGTAGAGTGCCCGCGCGGCGTCGTCCTGCTGGTAGATGCCGCGGTTGCGGTCGCGCTCGACGCGGAACTTGTAGATGTAGTCGTTCTCGCCGAGGTGCAGGTAGGGAATCTCGATCAGGTGCGGTTCGAGCCCGGCCAACACCGCCGCGAGTGAGCCGGCTTGGGCGGCCTTTTGGCGATCCAACTGTTCCAGGCAGTGAAACCTCACCTCGTTGTCGGACGGCTCCCCGGCGACCTGGGTGAAAAACACCCGGTAGGAGAGGGCTCCGGCGGTGCAGGTGAAATACTCCGCAGCCGGAGTGTGCTCCTTGAAGCAGCTCTCCAGCCGCGCTGTGGCCATCGCCTCGTCGGCTCCGACAAAGGCCAGACCCAGGCGGGTGCCGGCGGCGCGCACGGCCAGCTGGTTGCTGGCGTTGAAGGCGAGGATGACGACTTGGGCGGGCACGGACATTCCCTTCCACGGAACCACAACCCCGCCGGGGGTCAACCGCCGGGACGCCCTCACGCCCGCTTGTCCAGATTGGGCGTGGCTTCGGCGGCGCTTAAAGTGTAACTTCCCGCACGTTCCCCGGGTTCTCTTTTACCATGTCCCTCCCCCCTGATTCCGTGCCGACCTCCACCGGCATGCTGACCGGCGTTGCCGGCGACCTCCGCCACGCCACCCGCCTCCTCTGGAAGGCCAAGGGCCTCACGGCCACCACGCTGCTCACGCTCGCCCTCTGCATCGGCGCCACCACGGCGATCTTCTCGACGGTCTATTCGCTGATGCTGAAGCCGCTGCCGTTTTCCGAGCCGGAGGGCATCGTCGAGCTCTACACCTCGGCCAAGAAGGCCGGCCTCGACAAGATGCCGGCCAACGTCCCGTTCTACCTCGATTACGGCAAAAATGCTTCCTCTTACGAGATGATCGCGCTCTGGACATTCCAGCAGCAGATGGTCGGCGAGGAGCAGAACCCCGTCCGCCTCGACATGGCGCGGGCGACGGCCGAGATTTTCCCGATTCTGCGCGTGCAGCCGCTGCTCGGAGAGTTCTTCACCAAGGAGCAGAACAAGCCCGGTGCCGACAAGGTCGTGGTGCTCACGCAGACCTTCTGGCGGACCCAATACGCCGAGGACCCGGAAATCGTCGGCAAGGAGATGCGGATCGGCAACGAGACCTTCAAGATCATCGGCGTGGCGCCCCGCGTGTTCGAGGCCTGGGACGCCCGGATCAAATACGTGACCCCACTGTCGTGGCAGCCCCAGCAGGAAAATCCACAGGGCCGCTACGGCGTGGGCATTCAGCTTTTCGGCCGCCTTAAGCCGGGCGTCACGGCCGGGCAGGCCGATGCCGAGGCCAAGACGCTGGAACAGCGCTACGTCGAGGCCTCGCCCCCCGGCGTGAAGCAGTTCTCCGAGCGTTCGGGCATGACGATGAACGTGGGCGGTGTGCAGGAGCAACGCGTGCAGCCGGTGCGCACGACCCTCCTCATCCTGCAGGGCGTCGTCGCTTTCGTGCTCCTGATCGGCTGCGTTAACGTGGCCAACCTGCAGCTCGTGCGGGCCAACTCCCGTCAGTCCGAGCTGGCCATCCGTTCGGCGCTGGGCGCCGGTCGCGGTCTTATCGCGCGCCAGCTCATGCTGGAGAGCGTGCTGCTCACCGCGATGGGTGCCGTGCTCGGCATCGCTCTGGCGTGGGCGGCCCTGCGCGGCAGCAATTTCTACCTGGCCAAGATGCTGCCCCTGTCCCTGCCGGCGACGCTCGATTACCGGGTGCTCGGCTTCGCCATCGCACTCACCGTGGCCATCGGGCTGCTGATCGGTTTGATCCCGGTTTTCCACATCCTGCGCACCAATCTCGCGGAAATCATCCAGAGCAGCTCACGCAGCGCCTCCTCCGGCCGCGGGGTCCGCGCGCTGAGCAGCGTGCTCGTCGTCGTGCAGGTGGCCGTGGCCCTCATGCTGCTGACGGGCGCGGGTCTGCTCATCCACAGTTTCTCCAAGGCCCTTGCCGTAAGCCCCGGGTTCGATCCCAAGGGCGTGGTTACGGCCCGCATCATCATCCCGCAGGCCCACCGGGCCACGGCGGAATCGGCAGACAAGTTTCAGGAACGCCTTCGGCAATCCTTGCAGGAGCTGCCCGGGGTGACGTCGGTGGCGCTTTCGGGCTCCACGCCGTTCCAAGGCGGCCTGCCGATCAACGCCTTCACGCTCGAACAGGACACGCTGCCGCCCGGTTCACCGCAGCCCGGCGCGTTTCGCGTGCAGGTCACGCCCGGCTATGCCGAAACGCTCGGGCTGAAGGTGCTCGAGGGGCGCTTCTACACCGAGGCGGACCGCGATCCCAAGCAGCGCGTGTTCGTGGTGGACGAAAGTTTCGCCCGGAAGTTCTTCGCCGGCAAATCGGCCATCGGCGGACGGTTCGCCTTCGGGCCGCGCCCGGAGAAACCCGAAGACTGGCCGACCATTATTGGCGTCGTGCGCGACATTCCGCACAACGGTGTCGAGGAGAAGAGCGGCAATCCCTTCATTTACCAGGTCGTGCCGCAGGGCGCTCGCCCGGGCGGGGCGACGATGTTCGTGCGGACGAGCCGGCCGCCGGAGGAACTGATCCCGGTCCTGCGCGCCAAGATGAAGGAGCTCGATCCCACGATTTTCCTCTACGATGTCGGCTCCATGGAGAAGGTGGTCGGGGCGTCGTTCGACAACCGGCGCGCGGTCATGCTCCTGCTCGCGGCCTTCGCCGGTCTGGCGCTTTTCCTCTCAGCCCTCGGCATCTACGGTGTGCTGGCCTACGATGTGTCGCAGCGCACCCGCGAGATCGGTGTGCGCGGTGCGATCGGCGCCTCGCAAAGCCAGATCGTCGGCCTGATCCTGACCCAGGGCCTGTGGAAGGCGGGCCTCGGCGTGGTGATCGGCCTAGTCGGCTCGTTCCTGCTGAGCCGCTACATGACCAGCATGCTCTTCGGCGTGCAACCGACCGATCCGATGGTTTACGGGGTCGTCGCGCTGGTGTTGATCCTCGTGGCGTTGCTCGCGAGCTATCTGCCCGCGCGTCGTGCCGCGAAGATTGATCCGCTTGTCGCACTGCGCGACGAGTGATTGTTTTGGGTCGGTCTCCGCACCGACCGCGGCTGGCACGGAGGTCAGCCCTCCACATGTAGGGGCGTGGCTTGTCCACGCCCGAGGGCGCGCACAAGGCACGCTCATACTCGTAAGCCTTACAGCTTCAGCGCGTCGGCCAGCTTGCTGGCGTCGCCGCCCCCGCCTTGGGCGTAGTCGGGTTTGCCGCCGCCCTTGCCGCCGAGCTTGCCGGCGAGGGCGCCGATGAGCTTGCCGGCCGCCTGGCCGGACTTGATGGCTTCGGGTGAACAGTAGGCGACGAGCGCGACCTTGCCGTCAAAGAGGGCGCCGAGTTGCACGACCGCGCCGGCGCCGACCTTGTGCAGCACCTGGCTGCCGAGCGAGCGCAGGGCGTCTTGGTTTTCGGCGGTGACGACGGCAGAAATCCATTTGAGGCCGTCCTTCTCGACGGGCTTGGCGGCGAGTTCCTCGGCGAGGCCGGCGGATTCCTTAGCCTGATAGGCTTTGAGCTTCTGCTCGAGCTCCTTCTGGTGGACGAGGAGCGAGTCGAGCTTGGTGGTGACGTCCTGCACGCCGGCGTTGAGGCGGGCGCTGACGGCCTTGAGGGCGGCCTCCTCGCCGGCGACGAACTCGTAGGCAGGCTGGCCGGCGACGGCCTCGATGCGGCGGGTGCCGGCGGCGACGGCCATTTCGGCGACGACCTTGATCAGGCCGATCTCGCCGGTGGTGGCGACGTGCGTGCCGCCGCAGAGCTCGCGGCTGTAGCCGCCGATGTCTACGACGCGGACAAACTTGCCGTATTTGTCGCCAAAGAAAGCGAGGGTGCCCTCGGGCTTCTTGTCGAATTCGGTCTCGTAGGATTCGACCCTGGCGTTGTCGATGACCTTCTCGTTTACGAGGCGCTCGACCTCCTTCATCTGTTCGGCAGTCATCGCCTCAAAGTGCGAGAAGTCGAAGCGCATGCGGTCGGCAGTCTTGGACGTGCCGGCCTGGCGGACGTGGGTGCCAAGGACCTTGCGCAGGGCCCAGTGGATCAAGTGCGCGGCGCTGTGATGGCGGTTGATGGCGCGGCGGCGGGCGACGTCAACCTGAAGGGTTGCAGTGGAGGCCGGAGCCGGGAGGCTGGAGGCCGGAGCCAACTTGTGCAGGTGGCGGCCGTATTTGTCCTTCACGGTGTCCACAATGGAGAACGTCTCACCGTTGATGACCGCGGTCCCGGTGTCGCCGGTCTGGCCGCCCATTTCGCCGTAGAAAGGGGTTTGGTCGACGATGAGGAAGGTGTCCTTCTCGGTCTTCACCACCTCAAGGAGTTTGCCGGTGGCGGTCGTCTCGGTGTAGCCGAGGAACTTGGTCGGTTCGACGTTGGTGTTCTCGCCCTCGGTGGCGGCGACGACGATCTCCTTCTTCTGCGCGGCGCGGGCGCGCTCGCGCTGCTGCTCCATCAGCTCCTCGAACTTCGCCGTGTCTACCGTGAGACCGCGCTCGGTGGCGAGCAGCTGGGTCATGTCGAGCGGGAAGCCGTAGGTGTCGTAGAGTTCGAAGGCGGCAGAGCTATCAATTTTTCCAGAGGCCGCGGCTTTGTTGAAGATCTGGAGGCCGCGTTCGAGCGTGCGGCCGAAAGACTCTTCCTCGCTCGCGATCACGCGCCGCACGATGTCCTGCTGCTGTTTCAGCTCGGGGAAGACGTGGCCGAGGGATTCGACGACGGGGGCGACGAGTTGGGAGAAGTCGCCGACCTTGAAGCCGAGCTTCTTGCCGTAGAGGATACCGCGGCGGAGGATGCGGCGGATGACGTAGTTGCGGCCCTCGTTGGCGGGGAGGATGCCGTCGGCGATGGCGCAGCTGACGCAGCGCGCGTGGTCGGCGAGGACGCGGAAGGCGATGTCGATGTTCTCCTGCTCGGTGAGGCCCTCGCGCTTGGTCGGCACGGTGCCGGTGTAGGTCTTGCCGGAGAGGGCGGCGACCTTGGCGAAGAGCGGGGCGAAGACGTCGGCGTTGTAGTTGGAGGGCTCGGCGGAGAAATCCTTGAAGCCCTTCGTCGTGGCCATGATGCCGGCGACGCGTTCGAAGCCCATGCCGGTGTCCACGTGCTTGGCGGCGAGCGGGGCGAAGGTGCCGTCGGCGTTCGCGTTGAACTGGATGAAGACGTGGTTCCAGATCTCGATGCAGCGCGGGCTGGAGCTGTTCACTCCCTTGCGGCCTTCGACCTCGTCGTCGGAGGGGAGGAGGTTGAAGTGGATCTCGGAGCACGGGCCGCAAGGGCCGGTGTCGCCCATCATCCAGAAATTGTCCTTCTTGTTGCCGTGGACGATGTGGATGGCGGGGTCGAGGCCTTCCTTTTTGAAGATGCCGGCCCAGATGTCGTAGGCCTCCTGGTCGAAGTCGGCGGGGTCGCCCTTGGCCTTGTTGGGTGCATAGACGGTGGCGAAGAGGCGCTTCGGCGGGATGCCCCAGACCTTGGTGAGCAGTTCCCAGCCCCACTGCAGCGACTCCTTCTTGAAGTAGTCGCCGAAGGACCAGTTGCCCAGCATCTCGAACATTGTGTGGTGGTAGGTATCGAAACCGACGTCCTCGAGGTCGTTGTGTTTGCCGCCGGCGCGGATGCACTTCTGGGTGTCGGCGGCGCGGGTGTCCTTGGCCGGGCGGACGCCGGCCCACTTCGAGACGTCGGGCGCGCGGTCGCCGAGGAAGATGGGCACGAACTGGTTCATGCCGGCGTTGGTGAAGAGCAGCCCGGGGGAGTCCGGCAGCAAGGACGACGACGGCGTAATCGTGTGGCCCTGTTGGGCGAAGAAATCGAGGAACGACTGGCGGATTTGGGCGGAGGTCATGGCGGGAGACAGAGGGCAGAGGACAGAGGATGGCGGGAAGGGGGGCAAGGCGGGATTTGGCGGACACAGGTTCGGAGATTGCCACGATCTGCTTTACAAAGTTGATTACGACGTCGTGAAGGATGCTAACCCCAACGGTAAGGTTTGCCGATGGTTTGGGCGCTGGGTGCGGTGCCAGAGCAGCTGGCCTGCTAGATGGGCGCTGAGGTTGCAGATCCTCGTGGGGTTCAGCTTGGTCGGGTCGGTCGGGGCCGCCGCCGCCGATCCCTTCGTCCCTCGGTATGCCGACCCGATGCACGAATCTTGGCGGTGGCGCTCTTATCCGGAACTGAGCGGGTTGGCGGCCAATTGCATGGTGCAGGCGCCCGACGGAGTGGTGTGGTTCGGCACCAACGAAACGATCTGGAGCTATGACGGCCTTGATTGGAAAAACCACAACGCCTTGGTGTTTCACGGCGGCCCGGTGAACGCCATGGCCGTTGAGCCCGCGGGCTCGGTGTTGGCGGTGGGGTATTGGGGCATGCAGCGATATCAGGCGGGCCAGTGGAACTGGGCCTGGCAGCGCACAGGGCGGATGTTCGGTGATTTCCGCAAAGTGATTGTTGATGCCCAGGGAACCGTTTGGGTTGCGAGCCTGTGGGGCTTGCTGGAAATCCGTGATGGTCGGGCGCGGCTTCACACCTCTTCGGCCCAGGCTGCCCGGGTGCCGGTGGATCGAACAGTGTCGGACGTGGAGAAAGTGACCATTCCCGAAAAGGTGACGGCCCACATTTCGGCCAGCCGGCGCGCCGGTGAACTTGCGTTGTCTGATTTGACCTCCGACGGCCAGGGCGGGTTATGGATGGTGGCGGATGAGGGGGAAGTGCTGCATTACTCACCGGCTGCCGGCGACGAAGCCTGGCGGGTTTACACCGCTAAGGACGGTCTCAAGCCCGGGCGCCGTCCGTCGGTGCTTCGGCTGCGCGATGGTGCAATCTGGGTCGTGTATGGGCTGGATTCGGGGCATTTGAATGTTTTCGACGGATCGCGCTGGACCGCGCGGCCGCTCTCGGCCGAGGGGGCGCCGGGAGATTGCAACAATCTCCTGCAGACCAGGGACGGGACTGTGTGGGTGTCCGCTCGCTACCAAGTCGCGGCCTGGCGGGACGGCCGCTGGCACAGTTACGAGAAACCCGCCGTCCCGATCCCGACGGCGTGGAGTTTCCTCTGCGAGGGAATCGACGGGGCGCTGTGGATCGGCGGACCCAGCACCGAGATCCAGCGGGTGGATTACGACACGGGTCGCTGGGTCACGCTGCTGGACCTGATGTTCCAGTGGCAGGGCCCGGATGGCGCCGAATGGTTTCTGCACCGTGACGGGCGGGTGGTGCGACATCTAGCCGGCCGTTGGGAATGTTACGATGCGGGTGACGGACTGCCGGATGCGCCGGTGGCACTGCTTGGCACCCGGCAGGACGAAGTTTGGGTTGCGGGCAGTCACGGCGGCGAGGCGGCGATGGCGCGCTACCGCGGGGACGGCCGCTGGGAACGCATGGTGCAGACCGAGTTCGCCTGGGGCGTCGATTGGCGCGGCGTCCTGGAAGCCTCCGACGGCTCACTGTGGTTCGCGGCCACCGTGGATTCGCGGGCGCCGGAGCGGCACAAGGCCGGTTTGCTGCAATACCGCGGGGGACGGTGGATCCACCATCATCAGCCCGGCCGCGCCCCCACCGGGGCCAACGACGACGATCCCGCCACCCTGCTGCCTGCAACGCAACGGCCCGAACCGGTTGGCAAGTTTTCCTCGTTGGCTGAGTCGGCCGACGGCCGGATTTGGACCGGACGCAATTTGCTGGCGGTCTACGACGGACGTCGCTGGGAGCGAACTCACGCGCCGAAGGGAATGAATTTCGGGCAGGTGGACGCAATGTTCACCACTCGCGACCGCGAATTCTGGGTGGGCTCGCGCCAGTTCGGGGCGTTCCGCTACGACGGTCGCGAATGGCGCAGTTATCTGCAAAAGGGCGGCCTGGTTGCCAATGGCATCCGCGGGTTCACCCAAACCGAGGACCGAACCGTCTGGGCGGCGACCGATCACGATATCAGCCGGTTTGACGGTCATGCCTGGACGCCGGGCGGCTTTCCCGCCGAATTTGTATTGCCGCACGATGGCGGCAGTCTCCGGGCCGGGCGGAATGGAAGGATTTGGATCAACCACTTTCCGGCGGAGTGGATGTGGCGGGCGTGGTCGAGGGCGCCTGCTCCCGGGCGAAAACCGGCCGGCGAGGATTTTCGCACCATCGCTCACAAATTCACCGGACCGCCGCCCGAAACGACATTCACCCTCGCTCCGGAGCGGGTGCCACCGCCGGGAAATCTCTCGGTCGCGTGGGCGGGGCGTTCACCCTGGCGCAGTCCGGAAGAGGCGCGTTTGCAGTTTTCGCACCGGCTGGATGGCGGGGCTTGGTCTGTTTTCAGCACCGAGACGGGGCGCGCGCTTTTTGCGCTGACTCCCGGTCAGCACCGCTTGGAGGTCAGGGCCCGCGACCGTGATTTCAATGTCGATCCGACCCCGGCGGTGCTGGAGTTCACCGTGCTCCCGCCGGTTTGGCGGCAGCCGTGGTTTCTGGCAATGATCGCGCTGGCGGGAGGGCTCGTGGCCGTGCTCACGGGGCGGTTGATCGGGCAACAGCTCAGACTGCGCCGGGTGAATCGCGAACTGGCGAAAGAAATCGCCGAACACCGGCAGGCCGAGGAAACGTTGCGCACGAAGGAGGAGTATTTCCAGAACCTCATTGAGCACAGCTCGGATCTGATCTCCGTGCTGACCGTTGACGGACAGATTCGATACCAAAGCCCGGCGGCCAGTCGCGTGTTGCTTCGCCCCGCCGGCACGCCGGTGTCGGCTGACATCTACGAGCTGATTCACCCCGAGGACCAGGCGGCGGTGCGTGCGACGATTGCCCGGGCCGCGGCCACCGACGAACCCACTGCGGTCGAGTTCCGGGTTCGGACCTTCGACGACCAGTGGCGCGTGCTGCAGTCGTTGGGCCGCCGGCTTCCCGCGGCCGAAGGTGAGCCGCTGGTGGTAGTGAATTCACGTGATATCACCGAGGTGCAGCAGCTGGAGGCCCAGTTCCGCCAGTCTCAGAAAATGGAGGCTCTCGGGCAACTGGCCGGCGGGGTCGCGCATGATTTCAACAACTTGCTGACCGTCATCACCGGCAATGCCGGACTGTTGCAGTCGGGCTTGGCCGGGCACGGTGAGAATGCACCGCTGTTGCGCGACATTCGGGCGGCCGCCGAACGCGCGGCAGCGCTGACGCGCCAGCTGTTGGTTTTCAGCCGGCAGGAAAAGGCACAGAAGCGGGACGTTGAGCTTGGTCCGCTCGTGGCCAATCTGGGGAAGCTCCTGCGGCGACTCATCACTGAGGAAGTTTCCATCGAGATCACCGCTTCGGCGGAACCAGTATGGCTGCGGGCCGACCCGGGCATGATCGAGCAGGTCGTGCTCAATCTGGCCATCAATGCGCGGGACGCGATGAGCCGGGGGGGCCGCCTGCAGATCCACAGCCGCCCGGCCAGGGACGCCGAATTGCCGGCCGGGGTATGCCCTCCTGGCGCGGTGTTGGAGGTCACGGACACCGGTACGGGCATTGCCCCGGAAGTATTGCCGAAGATTTTCGAGCCTTTCTTCACGACGAAGGAGGTGGGCAAGGGCACCGGGCTCGGCCTGGCCACGGTGTTCGGCATCGTGCAACAACATCAGGGACGCATCGAGGTCAGCAGTCAGCTTGGGCAAGGCACGACGTTCAGGGTTTATTTGCCCCGGGTGGCGGCGGCCGTGACCCGGCAAGCGGCCAAGACCGAGACTGTGGGGCGAGGACGTGGTGAAACGATCCTGCTGGTGGAGGACGAACCAGCGGTGCGTGACGTTGTTTTCCGGGCGCTGAGCGGCCAGGGTTACCGTGTGCTCGTGGCCCCGGATGGCCTGTCCGCGATGGAGTTGTGGGCCGCACGCCGTAACGAAATACACCTGCTGCTGACGGACCTGGTCATGCCGGGCGGAGTATCCGGTCTACAGATTGCCCGGCGCATGGTGGCGGAGAATCCTGCCTTGAAGGTGATCTGCTCCAGCGGCTACGGCCTTGAAAAAACCGAGACCGATCATCTGGACCAAGGTTTCGTCTTTCTGCCCAAGCCATACGAAATGGATGAGCTGCACCGCGCGGTACGGGTCGCCTTGGACAAGCGAGTTCCTTCCTGAGTCGAACCAGACCGATTTGACGATTGCCCCGGTCGGGCCGGCGGGTAGGGTGACGGCGCCGAACCCCAGCGCCCACCCCGGCGAGCCACGTCCACCGATAGCGTTTGCTGACCTATGCAGGCAGTCATCGTGCAGGTGATCATCATGCTCCATGCCGCCTTTGGCTGCATGTTCCTGCTGATGAATTGGCAGCATCCGGCCAAGTTCTCGCGGCTGATCGCACAGAGCTGGCTGCTGGAGGCATTTCGGGCGGGGATTGTTTATGCCGAGCTGGACCGCACCGGCGGGTTTAGTCACTGGCACAGTCTGTCGGACTGCCTGAATCTCGTGGCCACCTGGTGGCTGCTGGCGGGCTGTGCCGACCTGGTGGGGGCGCGCCTGCCGGCGAAACTGGGCAAGTTCTACATCGGCATCGGCAGCGGGGTGATCCTGGCTCTGCGGTATCTCGCGCCCCCCGCCCTGGAGTCGGCCGGTGTGGCCGCGGACCAAGCAATACGCTGGAGCCTTTTGGTCGAATTGGTGCTGATTTTCACGACGGTGACCATCGCCCGGGTCACCATCCTGGTGTGGTTCATCGGCCTGTGGCGCCGGACGCGACGGCCGGGCACGCTGCCGGCCATCGTTTTCGGGGTGCCTTACATTGCCTTCGGCCTGGCCGTGCCGTGGCAGTTTTATTTCGGCTATTACCCCGAGTGGATCTACCTGGGCTGGACGCTGCGCGTGCTGGGGTTCTCCCTTGGCCTCGTGTTGCTGCTGTCGGACCGCCAGCTGGTGGCGTTGCGCGCGAGCGAGGCGCGGGTCAGGCGGTTCATTGAGTCGAACATCCAGGGCGTGTTGATCTGCAATTTTCGCGGCCAGATCTCCGACGCCAATGACGCGTTCCTCCGCATCATTGGTTACACGCGGGCCGATCTGCTAGCCGGGCGGATCAACTGGCAGAACCTGACGCCGCCCGAGTGGGCCGAACTGGACCGTCGCGTCATCGACGAATTGCGCACTCGCGGGCTCTGCATGCCGTGGGAAAAGGAGTATTTTCACAAGGATGGCACCCGCGTGCCGGTCCTGGTGGGTGTGGCGATGCTCGATGACCAGCGCAGTGAGGAGAGCGAAGCGCTGGCGTTCGTGCTCGATCTCTCGGACCGGAAAAAGGCCGAGAACCGGATCAGGCATCTGGCCAATTTCCCCGAACTCAACCCCAACCCTGTGCTGGAGTTCGCCGCGGATGGCAGCCTGCTTTACCAAAATCCGGCCGCCGAGGAGATGTTGCGCCGGCTGGGCCAGGACCGGATCGAGAAAATGTTGCCGGCCGAGGCCGGGCAGGTGGTGACCCAATGCCTCTCAACCGGGCAGCCTCGCCTCCGCCTGGTGACCAAGCACGGGAAGCACACGCTCTCCTGGTCTTTCTACCCCATCCGGCAGCAGCAGACCGTGCATTGCTACATCGGTGACGTCACCGAGCGAACGCTCCTCGAAGCCCAGTTGCGGCAATCCCAGAAGATGGAGGCGGTCGGGCAGCTGGCCGGCGGCGTGGCCCACGACTTCAACAATCTGCTCACGGCGATCATCGGACATCTCGGCCTCCTGCAGAACGGCCCGGCGCTGCCGCCGGAGGCGCAGGATTCCTTGGCGGAGATCGCCAAGGCCGCGGGTCGCGCCACGAATCTCACGAACCAGCTGCTCGCCTTCAGCCGGCTGCAGGTCAGCAGCATCCAGCCGCTGGATCTCAACGAGGTTGTGACCAACCTGGGAAAGATGCTGCGGCGCCTCCTCGGCGAGGACATCGCGATGCACCTCGATCTCGCGCCGGGCCAGCTCGTTTTCAACGGCGACGCCGGCATGATGGAGCAGGTGGTGCTCAACCTGGTGGTCAATGCCCGCGACGCGATGCCCGCCGGCGGCTCCCTGCGCATCGCCACCAACAGCGAGAGACGCCCCGGCCGCGAGGCAAACGTATCCGCCGAGGTTGCCTCCTGGCTCTGCCTGAGCGTGAGCGATACCGGGACGGGCATCCCGCCGGAGATTTTGCCCAAGATTTTCGAGCCGTTCTTCACGACCAAGGAGGTGGGCAAGGGCACCGGACTGGGCCTGGCCACGGTTTTTGGCATCGTGCAACAGCATCACGGCTGGATCGACGTGGAGAGCGAGCCGGGGTTGGGCACGACCTTCCGCATCTTCCTGCCGCAGCAGCATGTGACCCTCAACGAACCTTCCGGGCAAGTGCGTCTGCCGGCTGCCTCAGGCCGTGGTGAGGTGATCCTGCTGGTGGAAGATGAACCGGCGGTTCGCGAAGTCGGGGTGAAGGTGCTCGGGCGGCAAGGTTACAAGGTGCTGGCCGCCGACAACGGCCGGACGGCCCTGGACCTCTGGTCGGTCCATCGCGATGAGATTGCGCTCCTGCTCACCGACGTGGTCATGCCCGGCGGAGTCAGCGGTCTCGAATTGGCGCGGCGCCTTCAAGCCGAGAAGCCTGCGCTCCGCGTGATCTACACCAGCGGTTACAACCGGGAGGTGGCGGGCGATGAGGAGGCGATGCGTCAAGGCATGAACTACCTGGCAAAGCCCTACGAGATTGAGCGTCTGTTTCTGCTGGTGCGCGAGGTGCTCGACGGCCCGGTGACTCCCGCGACAATCCGGCCGGCCGGGAGCTGACGGACCGCTTTGGCGTTGCGCGGACTGAGTCGACTGCACGAATCTACGCGCGTGAAGATCCATGTGCTGCCCTCCGGGCCGATCGAGACCAACGGTTATCTCCTCCTGGAACCCAAGCGGGGCGAAGCCGTGCTCGTGGATGCGCCCGGCCAAATCATGGCGAAGGTGACTCCACTCCTGCAGCAGGCCGGCTGCCGGCTGACCGAACTCTGGCTCACGCACGGGCACTGGGACCACATGCAGGCGGCGGCCGAAGTGAAGCGCAGCACCGGCGCGATCGTGCGCGCGCACCGGGCCGACCAGGCGCTGATCGAGACGCCCGAGATCATGGAAGGATTCATGGGGCAACGCCTCGGCCTGGAAGGCGTCAAGGTGGATGCCTGGCTTGAACCGGGTGAAATGCTCAAGGCGTTCGGCCGGGAGTTTGAGGTGCGTCACGTGCCGGGACATTGTCCGGGCAACGTGCTGTTTTATCAGGCCGCGGCCAAGATTGCACTGGTGGGCGATGCTCTCTTCAGCAGTGGCGTGGGGCGCTGGGACTTGCCGGGCGGCAGTTTTGAGGAGCTGGAGCGCTCCATCCGCGCGCAAATCTACACGCTGCCCGACGACACGGTCGTGCTTCCCGGTCACGGTGAGCGCACCACCGTGGGGGTGGAGAAGGAAACCAACCCTTACGTGGCGGCCGTTGTTTCATGAGCGAACCCCGGCACGAGGCATTCATGCGTCAGGCACTGGCGGCGGCCCGCCGGGGCTGGGGCGATACGCACCCGAATCCGCTGGTGGGCGCCGTAATCGTAGAAGAAGGCGCGGTGGTGGCCGAGGGTTTTCACGCCAAGGCCGGCGAGCCCCACGCGGAGATCAAGGCGTTGCGCGCGCTGGGACGCAAACCCCGGGCCGGGGCCACGCTCTACGTGACCTTGGAGCCCTGTTGCACGCACGGGCGCACCCCGCCTTGCACCGATGCCATTGTGGACGCCGGCATCAGCCGGGTGGTGGTGGGCGCGACCGATCCGAATCCTGCCCACGCGGGCAAGGGCTTTGAATTGCTGCGTGCCGGCGGGGTGGAGGTGGTCGAGGGCGTGCTCGCGGCCGACTGCACCGACCTGAACCTCATTTTCAATCACTGGATCACGACCGGACGGTCACTGCTGGCGGCCAAGTCGGGAGTGACGCTCGATGGCAAAGTGGCCACCCGGACCGGGGACTCGAAATGGATCACCGGCGAGGCGGCCAGGGCCAACGGCCACCTGTGGCGCCGTTATTTTCCTGCCATCGCGGTCGGCGCCGGCACGGTGCGGGCCGACAACCCTCGGCTCACGGCGCGGGTGGACGGAGTCGAGTGGTGTCCGTGGCGCTTTGTGTTCGACGGCCTGCTGCGCACGGTCACGGACAAGTCGATGCCCGGGGTCTATACCGATGAGTTCCGCGACCGCACCATCGTGGTGACGACCCCGCACGGCGGCCTCGGCTATGTGCGGAAACTCAATGCCATGGGCGTGAAGGCCTGGGTGCTCAACTCCACGACACCCAAGGTGAACTTCGAGGATTTTCGCGCCCGTTGTGCCCAGGAGGGCATCACCGGGGTGTTCTTCGAGGGCGGAGCCCAGCTGTTGAGCGAGCTGCTGCAATCGCGCGAACTCGACTACCTTTTCACCTACCATGCGCCGGTGTTGTTCGCCGACGACAAGGGCAAGGCGATCCTGCGCGGCCTGCGTACCGAGACGCTGGCGCAGGCCATCCGCCTGCAGCAGGTGCGGCACGAGGTGCACGGGGATGACACGCTGATGCGCGGCTTTGTGAAGTATCCCGACCGGATGTTCGTGGATGAGGCGACCTTCAATCGGAAGGACTATGGCGCCTGAGCCTGAAAAGACCCGCGCGGAGCCACCCCGGCTCCAGGTCATTCACCTGGCCTCGGGCAATCGGCACAAGGCGGAGGAATTTCAGAGGCTTGCAGACGAATCCCGCCTCCCGCTGCGGATCGTGCCGGCCAACCCGATGCCCGAAGTGGTCGAGGATGCGGGGACTTTCGTCGGCAACGCCCGGAAGAAGGCGCAGGCCCTGCTTGCGCAGTTGCCGGCCGGGAGTTGGGTGCTGGCCGACGACAGCGGCGTATGCGTGGACGCGCTCGACGGCGCGCCCGGCGTGGAGTCGGCGTATTTCGCCGGCCCGCAGCACGACGCGGCCGCCAATCTGCGCAAGCTCACCGAGGTGATGCGCGATGTGCCGGAGAGTCGCCGCGCGGCACGGTTCGTGTGTGTGCTCGTGCTTCTCGGGGGGGGCGCGGAGGAGGTGTTTGAGGGCCGGTGCGAAGGCGTGCTCGCGCGCGAGCCACAGGGGGGGCGCGGCTTCGGGTATGATCCGCTGTTCATCCCGGCGGGCCATGCTTGCACTTATGCGCAGTTGTCCGATGCCGAAAAAAACAAAATCAGCCACCGCGGACGCGCATGGCTGATTCTGGTGGAGTGGTGGAGGAGCCGGATTAGTGGGGCAGCGCCTCGATCGCGGCCTTGAGGGTGGCATACTCCGCGGCGGTGATTTCCTTGAAGCCCAGGCGGCGGGCTCCGAGCAGCACCGGCTCGAGCGGGAGATCGTGCGCCGCACTGGCGAGATTGTGGTGCAAACCCCAGGTGCGCGCAGGCGCGGAGTAAACGCGTTGGCTCCATGGTTCCATGGCCACGCGGCTTTCGAACATCGCCACCATTGAACCGCGGATGTAGAGGCCGGACGAGCCCCAGACTTCAAGCAGGCGGGGGAAGTTGTGCAGTCCGCCGCTGACCTGGCCATTTTGACCGGAGGAGGCCGGCCCATCGGTGAGTCCGCTGGGGTTATGCTTGGTTGGCACTATGCCGACCAATAGGGCGGAAGAAATTTCGGTCGTCGTGGCATCAAACTTGGTGGTGCGGGCGGAGCCGCTGGTGCCCGCGGTCCGGCCCGACCAGGGGAGAGCTGCTGGCACGAAGGAAGTGTTTGAGCCGTCAGAGCCGTTTGAGCTGCTGGGCTGGGTGGTGGCCCAGGCGGCGGCGGTCGAGCCCGTGGCGTGGGCGCTCAGCGAGTCGGACCAGCCGCCGCTCTGGGAGTAGGGGGTGGTGCCACTCGAGTAAACCGGTTGGGACAGTAGGGTGATTGCATCGGCCATCACGGCGCAGAGCTTCTCATTGGCGGAATCGGGGTAGCGGGCACTGTAGCCACCGTTGCCTGTGGCAGTCGTGGTCGAGTTGATCGTTCCGTCCGCATTGAAATGTCCGATGATATACGCGGCATCGTTGGTGCAGAAGGTGAAGCCGGTTTTGTTGGGGTAGGTGGTGCCATCGAGGGAGATGATGGGTCCGCGGCCGTTCCAAAGTCTCACACCGGAGTCAATGCGGTCCGGAACCCCGGAAGTTTTGGCGCGTTTCTCGGCATCCACCGAGTGGATGTAAACGGTGACGCCGTCATACCAGGGCTTTTTCGAGGAATTGCTGACCAAGTCCGCTCCGCCGACGGCGTAGACAGACGGATCGGTGGCAATCTGGGTGATGACCGCCGCGCTCGTGGGGGCGGAGGGCGCGAGATACATCCGGTAGGGATCCTGGGCGGTCAGGGTCGTGCTCGTGGGAAAGGTCGTGAATGAGCCGCCCAGCCCCAGGCTTTTCGCGGCGGCGGTGCCGGAGGGGTTGAAGATGGAATTGGTCCAATTGCCCGAGTTGGGAGCGGACACAACGTAGATGGTGGACGCCGTGTCGCTGGCGGCATAATTTCCCGACGTGCCCGAGAGGGTGCGTTCAACGCACATACGGAACCGGGTCAGGTCGAAGTCGATCTTGGCGATAGGGCGCGGCGTGTAGGCGTTGCTGGAACGGAATGAGCCTGAGGCGCCAAGTGCCGCCAGGCCCGAGTTGTTGGTGGCGCGCCGCATGTCAAAAAAGTAGCCGTCCGTGAACGACGACATGGTGGGAGAACCGGTCGTGTATCCGGCGCCATCGGGCAGGGTGGTGGCATCCGTGGCCACCCAGGCTGAACCGTTATAGCGGCGCACGTGAGTGTAGGAAGGTTGCAGCATCCGCAGGAACTGATTGTGGCCGATGACCGTGGAAGTGGTGTAGCGGTTGGGGAGATTGTTTACATACATCCAGTCGTCGGTATCGTCAGTGGGGGTGCCGTTGTTATTGTAACCGTAGCAAGGCTGGCCGGGCAGGATGACTTCCTGGATGGTGTGGCTCAGGTCGGAACCCACGGTGTTGAGGAAGGCGCGATAGGTCCGCGGCAGCATGGTGATGTTGCTGCCATCGGGCAGCTTGCCGGTGCGCGTTGTGTCGTCCGGGTTTGCCACGATATAGAGACCGGCCTGACGGGAGATCTTGATCTCCTTGATGGCCCCGCTGTCGGTGGTGTCCACCCAGCTGGTGCCGTTCCAATCCTGGTGATTGGGCGGGGATATGATCTGGCGGCCGTTGTCCCGCTCATCCTCTGTCGCGGTTGCGGGATTGTCGGTCTTCGAATAACCGGTGACCGCGGGGAGGACAAGTTCAGTCACCCCATGCACGCTGGTGCGGAGATTGATGGCATAGGTATTGGTCGCGAATACCTTGAAATTGTTCTGGGTGGTCGTGGTCTCGCTGGAATTGCCATATTTGTGATCCCGCCAGACGTTCGAACTCGACTTGATGGCAGTCGCCGTGCCGGTGGTGGTATGTTTGAAGGTCACCGGGGCATCGCCGCCGGCGCCGCTCATGATCGCGCCGTTGGACTGGATGGAGTCACCCTGCTTGTTGGCATCGGCATAAAAGCCCTTCGAGGTGGATACGCGGTCAAGAAACGCAATGGTGGCGGTGAATCCCGGGGCCGAACGGGCATTGATCTCGCCGTTGCTGTGCACCGGGCCAGCCAGGGTCATGTTGGCACCGGGCCAGATCTCCAAATCCATGTTGTAGAAAACGCCGAACTGGAAAAGGGGCACAAAGTCCACGGCCAGGTCCTGGCGGGCATAGGATGTGATGTTACCCAGGGCGGAATGCCAGCCGGTGGCCTTGGAGATAATCGGGACGGTCGCGGTGTTGACCTGCAGGCCGGCGTTCGGGTCGTTGGGGGAGACCGCCGGATCAATGAACTGGAGGCCGGTCGCACTGGTCAGGCCGGCAAAAATCTCCATCGTGCTGTCTCCGGCAGAATATTTTTTGCTCGCGGCCTGCAGGACAGATTCCGGAGGCAGTGTCACCTGGTTGCTGCCGCCGATGAATGCCATGGTCGTGGCACTGCGCAGGCGATAGAGTTTCGTCGTGATCTGCTCGGCACCATAGAGACAAATGTTTTCGGCCGCGTTTTTGGTGCGCAGGATGAGGCGGTTTCGTTCGTTGCCGCGCCGCTCACTGACGGTGTAATTCAGCATGCTGGCGGTCAGAATGGCCATTACCGCCGTGAAAATGACTACGGTCAGCAACGCGGAACCGCGTTCACGAGAGAAGGAGGAGATACGGTGGTTGTTCATGGCTTAGCGTCGGGGCGAGACGGTGTAGTTGAAACTGGAGCTGGAGAGCATGTTGTTCCGGGTGGTGCCGTTCACGACTTCCATGTTGATCGCGATGAAGCCGTTTGTGGCGGTGGAATCGGGCGATTCAGACGAGAATGACGGGTAGCGGTCGCCCACGACAAAGGGTGAAGAGGCCACCGTTACCGCCCGTCCGATGGTTTGATCGGCGAGCACCTTGTAACCCGTCGGGCTGGCGTTTCCGGCCAGGTTTATGGCATTAAGTTCCGCGGCGAGGCCGGTGAGCGGGTGGCCGTTCGAGGTGGAGGAGGAACCCTCACCCCAATCCTTGGTTTCATAGTAGCGCATTTCCTGCGGGACGTTTCGCTTCTCCTGGCTGCCCGTCATCCGGTAATAGATTCGGATCTGCCGGATATCACTGGTCCGGTATTGGGACGTCGCGGTCACCAGCACCAAACAGTCGCCATGGGCGATCCACTTGTCGTAGTCGTTGTCAGCCGCATCCTCGAGTTGCATGGATGAAGGGCCGCCCGCTTCGCCGGCCACCAGACTGACATTGGTGTCGATATCGGTGTAATACGGGAAGAGGTAGAAGAACGAGGCGTCCAGCGTCTCCTTGGAAATCTGGGCCATGAGGGACCGCAGCGTGGCGTTGGTTTCCAGGCGCTGGCTGTCCTTATACATCGTGCGCAGGCCGAAGAGGAACGTGCTCAGGCACATTGTCATGACGATGGAGATCACGGTCATGCTGATCAGAACCTCCACCAAGGTGAAACCGCGCTGGTGGAGACGTCGGGAATTGGTCGGGGATGTTTTCATTGATCGAAGCGGGTGCGAATGATGACCTCACGGTCGCGAATGACGCGTTCGACGCGGCCATCGAGGTAGCTGTAAGTGTAGACCAGAGTGATTTTCTTCACCTCGCTGGCGTCGCCGTCGGGAATCTCGTCGATCCACACCCAGATGTTCATGTTGATTTGCTGCGAGGCCGTGCCGGTGACGGTCGAGAGGGGAATGCTGCCGGTGTAGTTGTCGATGGCGCCGATGTCGGCTGCCTTGACCGAGGCATCGGGCGTGGTCGTGGGTCCCTTCGGGGTGTTGCCCGCCGTGGTGTGGACCACCTTCAACCAGACTACCTTTGATTGGTTAAGCCGGACCCGGAAGTAGGGCGGGGTTGTCGCCGACGGCGCAAAAGGATCCGTCTCGTAGCTCGGCAAGAGCGTCGTGTAGTCGAGCTGCTTGATTTGCTCGATGATCCCATAGGTCATCGAAGTTGCGGCGGCATGCAGCACGCTCGACTCGGTCACCCGGCGGCTTTGGATAAAGGTGCCGATAAAGCCCAACATCACGCCCGCCATCAGGGTCAGTGCGACCATGACTTCGACGAGGGTGACGCCGCTGGATTTTTTACGCGGCTGGATTGGAGCTACCACGGTGGTGCCCTCAACGCATGCAGAAGGAATCGTTGTTCCTCTCCGCGCGTGAATATTGCTGGACGGGTGGGGATGCATCGGCGGCCATAGTAGCCTAAGCCGGTGAAACCCGATATGGCCCTATGGCCGCAGAAAAAGACTCTGTTATGGCCAGAGGCTTAAGCCTCTATTGGTCATTAATGCTGCCCCGCTTTCCCCGCTTCAACATAGAGTGCGGCTGCCTGGGTGCGGCGGGTGATGTTTAGCTTGGTGAAGATGGTCGCGAGGTAGTTCTTCACCGTTTTCTCGGTCAGCCCCAGCTGTTCGCCGATTTCCTTGTTGGTCATACCACCGGCCAATAAGGCGACCACCCGACGCTCTTGCGGTGAAAGCGCATCCAGCTTGTCGTTAGCGCTTTGCGTGCCGCCGTGGCGGACCAAGTTGACCACTTGACTGGCCATGGAGGGATCCAGCACGGAATCGCCCCGCGCCACTGCTCTCAAGGCGGAGGCCAGGGTCGGGCCATCGTTCTCCTTCAGAAGGTAGCCTTTGGCCCCGGCGGCTATGGCTTCATGCACATTCCGTTCGCTGTTGCTGGAAGTCAGGATGAGCACGGGAGTGCCCGGGCGCGATTTGAGGTAGTCGCGACACGCCAGCAGTCCGGATTTGTCCGGCAAGTGCAGGTCCAGCATCACGACATCCGGTTTCAAGCGGTTCAGCAGTTCCAACCCTGCCGCCGCGGTGCCGGCCTCGCCGACGATCTGGATGTCGGCGTAGTCCTCCAGGGCGCTGCGCAGGCCGAGTCGGACGATGGGGCTGTCGTCAACCAGGATGATACGGATGATGCTGGCCGAGGAAGCGCTCATGAGTGGGCGGGCAGCGGCAAGGTGAGGATGATGCGGGTGCCCTGACCGGGCGTGGACTCGACTTGCAAGCCGCCGCCGAGGCCGAGGGCCCGGGCTTGCATGTTGTCCAGACCGTGGCCCCGGCTGGCCTCGGGGCTGAAGCCCCGGCCGTCATCCTGCACGGATAGCGCGATCGATTCGTCGTTGCGGCCAGCGCGGAGGATGATCCGGCGGGCGCCGCCATGCCGCAGGCTGTTGCTCACGGCTTCTCGCAGGATGTTCATGATTTCGGCCACTTGCGGCGAAGGTATCAGCTCCAGGGTCTCGGCGTCGAGCCGGCGCTCGATGCGAACCTCGTCTCCGGTGGGCAGTGATCCCAGCATGCCGGCGAGCGCCGCGTTGAAGGACTGGCCGTTGACGCTGCCCGGCTCGAGATCTTGCAGGTAGGAGCGCACCTCCTGGTTGACGCGCCGCAACTCGGCCAGGCATTGCTGCATGCGCTCCTGCATTTCCGGGGCGAGGTCGGATTTCTTCTGCACGCTCTCCAGGGTGAGGCACACGGCGTAGAGGGTCTGGCAGATGTTGTCGTGCAACTCGCGGCCCAGGCGCACGCGTTCGGCGACGGAGCGGTCGAGCAGGCTGCGGTTGACCTGCAGATCCTCCTCGGCGCGGGCGCGCGCGGCGTGCTCCACCGCGAGGGCGGTGCCTCGCTCGTGGGTCAGCCGGGCCAGCTCCTGCAAGCTCGTCGCCTCGGCCCGTGCCTGTCCCCAGGGAGCGCGGGTGGTGGACTCCATGGACGATCGGCGGCTTTCAATCAGGATGGCCAGCAACGGCACCAGACCGAGCAAGAGAGCCAGCAGAACCACGGTGGCCATGATACGCTGATGCAGCACCTGGGTGCGGGTCAGTGCAGGTGTCGCGAAACTCACCCGCGCCTCCCAGCCCGGCATGTTTCCGACCGGCATGGTGAAGCTCAGTCCGCCTGCCGGTCCAGGGGTGGCGGGAGCTTGCCCGGTTTGGTAGAGTTCGACCGTGCCGCCGACCATGGCACCGAGTTCCTTCTGAAAATAGGCATCCCAGCGCTCCGGCGGCAAACCGCTCAGCGCGATAATCCGCCCCAAGCGCGCGCGTTGCTCGTCCACGGCCAGGCGTTGCAGATGGCGGGTCTCTTTGGTCAGCCACCACTGGAGGCTCAGGGCCGCGGCCAGGAAAAGCAGCAACAGCAGCAGGGCCAGGCCGATGGAGCGGGTGAGGGGATGCATGCGGGACTGGCCGAAGGTTAGGCCGGGGATGAGGGGTTCGTCAAAACCTTCGACAAACGCCCCGGCCCGGCTACATCTTTTGACCCTTTTATGCCGCGTTTCTACATCACGACCGCCATCGACTATGTGAACGGTTCGCCGCACCTCGGCCATGCCTACGAGAAGGTGCTGACGGACGTCATTGCCCGGTTCCGGCGGATGATGGGCGATGAGGTGCACTTCCTGACCGGCGTGGACGAGCACGGCCAGAAGGTCCAGGCCAGCGCCCGCAAACGCGGCATCCCGCCCCAGCAGTTCTGCGACGAGGTCAGCCAGGAGTTCCGCGGGCTGCTGCCGCGCCTGACGATCACCAACGACGACTTCATCCGCACCACCGAGGAGCGGCACAAGAAGGTCGTGCGCGACATCCTCCAGCAGCTCTTTCAGAAGGGAGAGATCTACAAGTCCGAATACAAGGGCTTCTACTCGACGCGCCAGGAACAGTTCCTCCAGGACAAGGACCGCAACCCCGACGGCTCGTGGCCCGAGATCTTCGGCGAGGTCACCGAGATCGTGGAGTCCAACTACTTCTTCAAACTGAAGCAGTATCAGGATTGGCTCGTCCAGTTCCTGACCGACAATCCCGATTTCATCTTCCCGGCCTACCGGCAAAAGCAGGTGCTTGAATTCCTGAAGGAGCCGCTCAACGACCTCTGCATCTCGCGCCCGAAGGAGCGCCTCGAATGGGGCATCCCGATGCCGTTCGACGATGGTTACGTCACCTACGTGTGGTTCGACGCGCTGCTCAACTATTACTCCGCCGTCGTGGACCGCCCCGAGGTCTGGCGCGAGGCGCACCACGTCATCGGCAAGGACATCCTCGTGCCGCCGCACGCCGTTTACTGGCCGATCATGCTGAAGGCCGCGGGCATCCCGTTGCCGAAGGGCATCATCGCTCACGGGTGGTGGCTGCAGCGAGGCGCCAAGATGTCCAAGAGCACGGGCAACGCGCTCAACCCGCTCGATCTCGTCAGTGAGTTTGGTGCCGACGCCTTCCGTTACTTCCTCATTCGCGAGATGAACGTCGGCCAGGACAGCGACTTTACGCGCGAGCAGTTCCTCGTGCGTTACAACAGCGAACTGGCCAACAACCTCGGCAATCTCGTCAACCGCACGCTCAACATGACGACCCGCTTCGCCGGTGGTGTCATTCCCGCGGCCGAGGCCGGCGACGAACTCGATGCGAACCTGCGCGCCCTTTGGGACAAGACCCGCGATGAGTTCATCCCGCTCTGCGAAGGCCATCAGTTCCACACTGCGCTGGAGCGCGCGATGGTCTTCCTAACCGAGACCAACGCTTACATCGAGAAACGCGCCCCCTGGAAGCTCGGCAAGTCCGCCGAGGCGAGGGACCAGGCGTTGCTCCGCACCTCGCTCGCCACGATGGCCGAGGCGCTGCGGCTGGCGGTGGCACTCATCCAGCACGTGATTCCGACCTCCACCCAGAAGATTAACGCCGTGCTCGGTTACGAGCCCGGCGCGGTCTGGCGCGACGAACTCGTCTGGGGCGGCAAACTCGCCGGCCGCAAGGTCGCCGAGTCGCTGGTGCTCTTCCCGCGGCCCACACCGCCGGCCGCCCCGGCCCCCGTGCCGAAGAAATGATGGATCCATCACTGCTTTCAGGATGACGCGTCTGACGGATCAGTGCCGAACCTGTCATTCTGAGCGGAGCGAGAAATCCAGAGCCATCAGCCGCATGAAAACCCCACCCGTCAACCCGACCGGGAGCGCGACCCCGGAGGCATTGGGAGCCTTCTTCGCGCAGTGTGCCGCCGAGGCGCGCACGGCGGGGCGTCCGCAGTTGGTGAGCATCAGCGTAGTGGTGGACAACCTCGATCCGCTGGCGGTGCTGGAGTCCATCTTCGAACCGGGCGAACCCCACTTCTACGCCGAACGTCCTGCGCAGGGCTTTGGCGTGGCGGGCGCCGAAGTGGCGGTGGAGTTTACTGCGCAGGGTGCCCGGCGCTTTGCCGACGCGAAGGCTTTCATCGCCGCCACGCTGGCCAACACGATCGCCGTTGGTCCGCTGGCCGAGCCGTTTGCCGGGCCGCATTTCTTCTTTGCCGCCGGCTTCGCCGATGAGGCGGCACCCGGGGCGGCCTTTCCCTCGCTTCGGCTTTTCGTGCCGCGCTGGCAGGTGGCCCGCATGGGCGACAGCACCGTGGCCGTGGCGAACGTGCTGGTGGCGGCGGATGCTCCGCTGGAAATGCTCACGGCCCGCATCTGGCGCGCGCATGCGAAATTCGGCGCCTTCGACTACAGCCGGGCGAAGCAGAAGGACCGTCCGTCCGCCCCGCGCATGGCGGAGGAAATCGGCGGAAGCGGCTCGTATCAACGGGCCGTGGCGCAGGCGCTCACGGAGATCGCCCGCGGCGATTACCAGAAGGTCGTGCTTGCCCGCGCCCTTCGCTACACGACCACCGAGGAGTTTCATCCCATGGGCGTGCTGAACCACCTGCGGCAGCGTTATCCCGACTGCTATTCGTTCTCCATCGCCAATGGCAAAGGACAGAGCTTCATCGGCGCGTCGCCCGAGCGCCTGGTGCGCGTGGCCGGCGGGCGCATGCACACGGCCGCGCTGGCCGGTTCGGCTCCACGCGGCCAGTCGGCCAGCGAAGACGCGGCCTTTGCCCAGGGACTCCTGCACAGCGAGAAGGACCTGCGCGAACACCGGCTGGTGCTCGACTCGATTGCCGGACGTCTGGCGGACCTGGGTCTGCAACTCGAACACGCGACACAACCGCGGCTGCTCGGACTGGCCAACGTGCATCACCTGCACACGCCCGTCAGCGCCAGCCTGCCGGCGGAAGCGCATATTCTCGACCTCGTGGCCCGACTGCATCCGACACCGGCGGTGGGCGGTGCGCCGCAGGAGCCCGCGCTCGCGGCCATGCGGCGCCTCGAAACTTTCCCGCGCGGGCTTTACGCCGGCCCGCAGGGGTGGGTTGATCACCGGGGCGGAGGCGAGTTCTTTGTCGGCTTGCGTAGCGCCCTGATCGATGGCCGCACCGCCACGGCCTACGCGGGCGCCGGCATCGTGGCCGGTTCGGAACCGGAGAAGGAATTTGCCGAGACCGAGCTGAAGTTCAAAGCTCTGCTCGAAGCCCTCACCCAGTCATGAAGCCGGCTCCCGCAAGCACGCTCGATTTCCGCAACACCAACACCCTCTGGTGCAGTGTGCTCGTGGAGACGCTCGTGCGCTGCGGTTTGCGCCAGGCGGTAATCTCGCCCGGCTCTCGCTCGGCGCCGCTCACCTTCGCGCTGGCCCGGCATGCCGGTATCGAGACCATCCCGGTGCTGGACGAACGGTCCGCCTCGTTTTTTGCGCTGGGTCTGGCCAAGCAGCACCGGCGCCCGGTTGCGCTGGTCTGCACGAGCGGCACTGCGGCGGCAAATTTCCTGCCCGCGGTGGTCGAGGCCCACGAGAGTGGCGTGCCGCTGCTGGTGCTCACGGCGGACCGGCCGCCGGAGCTTCGCGACTGCCACTCGGGACAGACCATCGACCAGGTGAAAATTTACGGCGGCTACGTGAACTTCCAGCATGAGCTGGCCGTGCCGCAGGCAACGTTACAGATGCTGCGCTACCTGCGTCAGACCGTGGCGTATGCGTTCGCGCGCACGTCGCTTCCGGCCGCCGGAGCGGTCCATCTGAATTGTCCGTTTCGCGACCCGCTGGTGCCCTTGCCTGACCAGGCGGCTCTCCCGACGGCATCTGAGATGAGAGGATTCTTCGACGGGCTTCGTCCGCCGGCCGGACCCGTTGCGACTGGCTTGGCGGGCGGGCTGCGTTTCAAGCAGCGGGGCATAATCGTGGTCGGACCGATTGAGTCGGCCGCGGGGGGGCGGTGCGCTGAAAACGTCGGACGCATTTCGCGTGCCCTGGGCTGGCCAGTTCTGGCCGACGCGCTTTCGCCGGTGCGCATGCAGGCTCGCAGCGCCGGAGCGGTGGTTGCGCACTACGACACCATGCTCCGCAACGACAAGGTCGCGACCATGCTGCGTCCGGAACAGGTCATCTGCCTCGGTGGCTGGCCGACCAGCAAGGTGCTGCGAATGTGGCTGCAGCAGGCTGATCCGGAGGTGGTGCTGGTCACGGACCGTGCGACCAACGAGGACGCCTTGCACTTGCGCACTCGGGTGGAGTCGGCGAATCCGGCGGTGTGGGGTGGGCATTTCCGCGGCCGGCGTGCGCTGTCTGGCTATGCCAAGGAATGGCTCCGGACCGATGCCCGAGTGGGTCGTGCGCTCAATGCGGCCTTGAAGTCGGTGAAGAATCTTGTCGAGCCGGTCTGGCCGGCGCTGCTGGCGGCCAGTCTTCCAGCCGGCACGCCCTGCTTCTTCGCCAGCTCCATGCCGGTGCGCGACGCCGAGTATCTCTGGCCGTTGGGCAACCGCGGCCAGCGGATTTTTTTCAACCGCGGGGCCAACGGCATCGATGGCACGCTTTCGACGGCGCTGGGTGTGGCGCACGGCGGCGCGCCTGCGACCCTTGTGACCGGCGATCTCTCGCTGCTGCATGACACGAACGGGTTTCTCACGGTGCCCAAGCTCAGGGGCAGCCTGACCATCTTGCTGATCAACAACAACGGCGGCGGCATCTTCGGGCACCTGCCCGTCGCGCAGTTCGAGCCGCCCTTCGAAGAGTTTTTCGCCACGCCCCAGAACGTGGATTTTGCCAGGCTCTGCGCCACTTACGGCGTGGCACACCGCGTGGTGAAGTCCGCCGCGCACCTGGCGCAGGCGTTGGCGAAGTTGCCGCAGCGCGGTGTGCGGGTGCTGGAACTGCGCACCGACCGCCGGCGAGACGCGGCGTGGCGGAAGGAGACTTTCGCCGCCGTGGCGGCCAAGCTGGCTTAGGATCAGGCCAGCGGGACGCGCACGAGGAAGGTCGTGCCCTGGCGCGAAGTCTTGAACTCGATGCTGCCGCCATGGGCGTCGATGACGGAGCGCGCGATGGCCAGGCCGAGGCCGGTGCCGTTGGGTTTGCCCCGGCTGACGAAAGGCTCGAACAAGGTCTCGCGGATTTCGCGCGGGATGCCGGGACCGTTGTCGGCCACGCTGACCGTGGCGAAGCGGCCTTCGCGTTTGGCGGAGACGGCCACCTTGGCCCCCGGACGGCCGGTCAGGGCTTCGCGGGCATTGGTCACGAGGTTTTGCATGACGCGCTGAAAACGGTCGGAGTCGAGCGACACGACGAGCGGCGTGGGCTTGAAGGTCAGGCGGATGCCGGCGCGGGCGAGCGCCTCGAGGTTGTTCTCGTGCAGCTGGTGCAGGGATTCCTGCAAGGGCACGGCCCTTTGTTTGAGGCGGGTTTCGCCGCGCGCGAAATCCAGCACCTCCTCGACCATGCCCCCAAGGCGGTCCACCTGCCGCAGGATCATGCGGCAGAGTTCCTGGTTCTGCGGCGTCTGGTTGCGTTTGGCGATGAGCTCGGTCGCCAGTTTGATCGTGGAAAACGGGGCGCGGAAGTCGTGGATCATCGAGTTGGCCATCTCGCCGATCAGGGTGATCTTTTCCTTGCGCATGACCTCGCTGACGTACCGCTCGTTGGTGGCGCGCAGATTCTCGCTCACGTGGCTGAAGAGCCGCAGCACCGTGTGCCAGGAGGATTCGGACAGCAGCTGGATAAACTGCCTTTGTGCCAGGCGCCCGAGCTGAACCGGCCCGTCGGCAATCGCGGCCGTGCTGCGGGGCGAGCCGTCGAGGACACCGAGTTCGCCGAAGTAGTCATCGGGTCCCTTGTGGGCGATGAGCTGCGCCGTGCCGACGGCGGATTTTTTCATGAGCGCCACGCGGCCGGTCAGCACCAGATAGACGCAGTCCGAGACGCTGCCTTCCTCGAAGATCACCGCGCGGTGGGGAAAGCGCACCAGGCGCACCAGCTTTTCCAGCTTGGCACCCTGGGCGGCCGGAAAGTGGCTGAGAAACCGGTGGGAGCGGATCAGAGAGCGCATCACGGACACTCTTGCGCAGGAGCCGCACCCCGCGCAAGCCGCCTCGACGCGAAGTATTATCAAGGAAACGTGAAGAGCGATTTCCTGCCGGGGCCGGTTCAGCCGCTAGAGCTGGATCGGCAAGCCCACCTCGATGATCTGCATCGGTGGCAGGCGGTAGTAGTCGCGCACCGGACGGGCGTTGCGGCTGAGGAGCGAGTAAAGCCGCTTTTGCCAATGCCACAGGCGGGTGTCGCCGCCGGTGATGATCATTTCGCGGTTAAAGTAGTAGGTGGTCTCGGTGAGTTTCACCGGCACCCCGGTGTCGCGCACGCGCTCCATGAGGGCGGTGACGTCGGGTGACTCCATGTAGCCGTAGCGGGCCACCACGCGCCACACCCCCAGGCCCTGGCCAATCTCGCGCACTTCCACCCGCTCGGCATCGGGCACGGCCGGCACCTCCTCGGTGACGACGCTCAGCAAGACGACGGTCTCATGCAGGACCTTGTTGGCCTTCACATGATGCAGCAGCACGAGCGGAGTGCCGCGCGCCAGTCCGGCCATGAACACCGCGGTGCCGCGCACCCGCACGATGCGGTCGGAGGCGGCGACATTGCACAGTTCGTCCTCGGTGATCTCGTTGGCGTAGATGCGGCGGAAGATCTCCTCCTTGCCCTTTTTCCAGGTGTGCATGATCGCCAGCATCCCGAGGGCGACCAGCACGGGGAACCAGCCACCGTGGACCAGTTTGTGGAGGTTTGAGTAGAACAGGGCACCGTCGAAGAGCAGGAAGACGGCCGCCAATGCCGCGGCACCGAGCAGCGGCCACCGCCAGCGCCGGCGCATCACGCTGTAGAAGGCGATGGTGGTTACGACCATGGTGCCGGTGACGGCGATGCCGTAGGCGGCGGCGAGGTTGTTCGACGACTTGAAGGTGATCACGGTCCAGATGGAACCGAGCGCAAGGGCGCCGTTGACCAAGGGCAGGTAGATTTGCCCGGACTGGTCGGGATTGGTGTAGTTGACCTGCAGGCGCGGGAAATAGCCGAGCTGGATGGCCTGGCGGGTGAGCGAAAACGTGCCGGAAATCATGGCCTGGCTGGCGATGATGGCGGCTACGATGGACAAGCCCGTGAGCACGAGGCGCGCCGGGCCCTCGGGCACGAGGGCGAAAAAGGGGCTGGTCGGATCACCGGGGTGGGAGAGGGCCCACGCGCCTTGACCGAAGTAGTTCAAGACCAGTCCAGGAAAAGCCCCAAAATACCAGGCGCGGGCGATGTATTTGCGTCCGAAGTGGCCCATGTCCGCGTAAAGCGCCTCGGCGCCGGTGATCACCAGCACCACCGCGCCGAGGATGGCCGCGGCGTTGGTGGGGTGCTCGGCCAGCAGGCGAAAGCCGTGCACGGGATTGACGGCCGCCAGCACCGCGGGGGTCTCCACGATGTGCCAGAGACCAAGGCTGCCGAGCACCAGGAACCACACCACCATGGCCGGTCCGAAAATACGGCCGATGGCCTTGGTGCCCTTGTATTGGACGAGGAACAGACCGCCGAGAATCACGCAGGCAATGAGCGGCACATACTGCGCCAAGTTGGGGTTGAAGCTCTCCAAGCCTTCCGCCGCACCCAACACCGAGATGGCCGGGGTGATCACGCCATCACCATAGAGCAGCGCCGCGCCAAACAGGATGAGGATGATGAGCCAGCTGCCGCCCTTGCGGGGACGCTGGTGCTCCCCATGACTCAGGGCCAGCAGGGCGAAGATGCCGCCTTCGCCGCGGTTGTCCGCACGCATCACGAATCCGAGATACTTGAAAGTGACCTCGAAGAGCAGCGCCCAGAACACCAGCGACAACGCGCCGAGGATGCTCGCACTGCGTTCATCGGCCGGCAGGGCCTGCAAACACTCGCGCAACGCGTAGAGCGGACTGGTGCCGATGTCGCCGAAAACCACGCCCAGCGCTCCCATGGTGAGTCCCGCTTTGGCGGCTGTGCCGGTGGCTGAAGCTGGGTTGCTCATGTGAAGGGGCGATTGTCGGGCCAGCGTCCGCAACTCCAAGCAGTTTTACGGGCAGACCCAAATGTTGCTTGACGCTGCTTGGTAAAATCAGGCCGTGCCGGTGAAAACGGTTGCCGCTCAAGGCTTTTCGGGCAACCCTGTGCACATGGCCATTGCTTGGAAATCCGTCAAAACCTACACCGACATCCTTTATCACAAAGCCGGCGGCATCGCCCGCATCACGATAAATCGGCCGGAGAAGCGCAACGCGTTCCGCCCGCTGACCGTCGTGGAAATGCATGAGGCCCTGCTGGACGCCCGCGAGGACCCCAAGATCGGCGTGGTGCTTCTGACTGGCGCGGGTCCGGCCAAGGATGGCAAATATGCCTTCTGCGCGGGCGGGGACCAGTCGGTGCGGGGCCATGGCGGCTACATCGACGACGCTGGCGTGCCGCGGCTCAACATCCTCGATGTCCAGAAGCTCATCCGCTCGATGCCCAAGGTCGTCATTGCGCTCGTGGCCGGCTATTCGATCGGTGGCGGCCATGTGCTGCACGTGATCTGCGACCTCACGATCGCCGCGGACAACGCGATCTTCGGCCAGGTCGGGCCCAAGATGGGCAGCTTTGACGGCGGATACGGCTCCAGCTACCTCGCCCGGCTCGTCGGCCAGAAAAAGGCCCGCGAGATCTGGTTCCTCTGCCGCCAATACAACGCCGCCGAGGCAATGGCGATGGGCCTCGTGAACAAGGTTGTGCCGGTGGCCGAACTCGAAAACGAGGGCGTCACCTGGGCGAAGGAAATTCTAGAGCGCAGCCCGCTCGCCATCCGTTGCCTGAAGTCGGCCTTCAACGCGGAACTCGACGGCTTGACCGGCGTGCAGGAACTTTCCGGCAACGCCACCATGCTCTACTACATGACCGAGGAAGCGAAGGAGTTCAGCACCGCGCAGCGCGAGAAGCGCAAACCCAAGGCCGAGCAGTTCCCCTGGTTGCCGTGAGTCGCGCGCGGTGATTTGGGTTTGTGCCCGCCCCGTTCCCGGTTTCCTTCGGCGCATGGCGAAATGGCTGCTGGTTGACGGATACAACATGGCGTTCCGGGCGTTCTACGGGATGCCCGAACTGACTCGCGCGGATGGGTTCCCGACCGGTGCCCTGCATGGCTGGGTTAAGACCATGTGGAAGCTGCAGGACCAGGAAAAGCCCGACGCCATGCTGGTCTTTTTCGACCTCGGCGGCTCACAGGACCGGCTGGCCCTGCATCCGGAATACAAGGCCCAGCGCAAGGAAACGCCCGAGCCGCTGGAGAAGCAGATTCCCGTCATCAAGGAACTGACGCGGGCGATGGGACTGGTGGGCGTGGAGTTGGACGGCGTGGAGTCGGATGATCTGCTGGCCGCCCAGGCGCGCGTACTCGCCGCCGCCGGGCATGACGTGCTGATCGTGAGCGCCGACAAGGATTTCGCCCAGTGCGTGAACGACCGCATCAAAATCCTGTCTCCGCCACCGACGGCCAACCCGAAGCTCGGCTGGCGCCTGATGGACGCGGCTGCCGTGGTCGAGAAGTTTGGCGTGCCCCCCGCGCAGATCGCCGAATACCTCGCGCTCATCGGGGACACTTCCGACAATATTCCCGGCATCGACGGGGTGGGGCCGAAGACGGCGGCGAAGTGGTTCGCCGAGTTCAAGACCCTCGAGGGCATCATCGCCGCGGCCGGCTCACTTAAGCCTGAGCGTTTCCGCGAAGTTGTGATCCGGGACGCGGAGCGGCTCCGCGTGAACCTCAAGCTGACCACGCTGAGCGATAAGCCGGTGCTGCCGCAGGTGAACCAGGGAGAGCCGCAGGTGGCGAAGCTGCTTCAGTTGCTCGAAGCGATGGAAATGAAATCCACGCTCACCGAGGCGCAAAAGCGCTACTCCGGGCAGGCGGAGCTGTTCTGAGCCGGGACGGCTTCCCGCTCAGGAGGCGGAAGCCGGTGGCTCGAAGATGTAGCCGATGCCGTGGACGGTCTTGAAGCAGTCGAGGGAGACGCCGTTCTTGTCGAAGGCGGCGCGCACCTTGACGATGTATTGGTCGAGCGAGCGGCTGCGGATGTCGGCGTGGATACCCCAGACGGAGTGGATCAGCTCCTTGCGCGTGATCACGATGTTCCGGTGCAAGTGAAGATAGGCGATGATGCCCAGTTCCTTGCGGCCGGTCTTGAAGGTGGTGCCGTTGGGAAACTCAATTTCCAGCCGCTCGGGATGGACCTTGGCGCCAAGAAATTCGAAGGGACCGTCAATGGTGCGGAGATTCTTGGTGACGTTGAAATCCGTGTGGCCCTCGGTGCGGCGCAGCACGGCGCGGATGCGCGCGACCAGTTCCGTGTAGCTGAACGGTTTCGTGATGTAGTCGTCGCCGCCGAGGTTCAGGCCCTGGATCTTGGCTTCGTCGTGCGTGTTCGCGGTGACGAAAATAACCGGCGTGTTGATGTCCTGCGCCTTGAGTTCCTTGATGAGTTCGAAGCCGTTGCCGTCGGGCAGATTGACGTCGAGTAGAATGAGGTTCGCGAAATTGTTCTGCAGAAAACGCAGGGCCGGCGCGACGCGCTGGTAGGTCTGCACGTTCATGCCCGCCTCCTCCAAGTGTTGCGCGATCAGTTGGGCGAGTTCCAGTTCATCTTCGACCACGACGATCAGGGGGCGGGGTTCAGCGCACATAGGTGTGGGGGGCTAAGGGGAGGGACTAAGCTGTTTTTACAATTCACAGGCCCCTTGTCAAAGCCAACTTACACCCTGCCTTAACCTGAGAAATCTTGTCTTCCCCGGCTGGCGGACCTTCGCTCCGCGCATGAAGACGACCATCGGACTGCTCCAGCACGCCTGCACGCGTGATCCGGCGCAAAATTTGAAGAAAACCCTGGCCCTGGCTGAACAGGCGGCGAAGCGAGGCGCCAAGATCATCTGCACGCAGGAGTTGTTCCGCTCCCAATACTTCTGTCAGAGCGAGGACCACGCGAACTTCCTGCTGGCCGAGGCGATTCCCGGGCCCAGCACGGCGGCTTTCCAGAAGCTCGCGAAGAAGCACAAGGTGGTGATCGTGGCCTCGTTGTTCGAGAAACGCGCCGGTGGGCTCTACCACAACACCGCCGTGATCATCGATGCGGACGGCAAGTTGCTCGGCATCTACCGGAAGATGCACATCCCCGACGACCCGCTCTACTACGAGAAGTTCTACTTCACGCCCGGCGACACGGGCTTCCGCGCGTGGCAGACGAAATACGGCAAGATCGGCGTGCTCATCTGCTGGGACCAGTGGTATCCCGAGGGCGCGCGTCTCACGGCGCTGCAGGGCGCCGAGATCCTTTTTTACCCAACCGCGATCGGCTGGCACCCGAAAGAAAAAGCCAAATACGGCGCCAACCAGCACGGCGCGTGGGAAACCATCCAACGCGCGCACGGCGTGGCCAACGGCTGTTTCGTCGCGGTGACCAACCGCATTGGCACGGAGACGCCGGTCGGCGGCGACGGCATCCAGTTCTGGGGACAGAGTTTCGTGGCCGGCACCAGCGGGGAGATCCTCGCCAAGGCATCCACGGACAAAGAGGAAATCCTGCTTGTGCCCGTGGACCTCGGCAGTGTGGACACCACGCGCACGCACTGGCCGTTCCTGCGCGACCGGCGCATCGACGCCTACGGCGACATCACGAAACGCTACATTGACTGAAGCTGGAGCCCGCGCACCGCGCGGGCTTTTGCACTAGCCAGCGTGTCCTGAGGCCGCACCCCACCGATGATCCAATCGAAAATCGAGAATCAAAAATCGAAAGTCAAAACCCCGGCGCAGCTGGGGTTTCAGATGCCCGCCGAGTGGGAGCCGCAGGCGGCCGTCTGGCTTTCGTGGCCGCACAACCGCGCGACCTGGCCAAGTCAGTTTCGCCCGATTCCCTACGTGTTTGCGGAGATCGTGAAACAGATCAGCCGTTTCCAGCCGGTGCGCATCAACTGCGCCGCCAAGCTGCAGCCGCGCGCGAAACGTCTCTGCGCGAAGGCCGGGGCGGACATGTCACGCGTGAAATTCCACAACCACCCGACCAACGACACTTGGTGTCGCGACCACGGACCGATCTTCGTGAAGCACCGGCGCACGGGCGAGGTGGCGGTGACCGATTGGGTGCACAATGCCTGGGGCGGCAAATATCCGCCCTACGACCTCGACAACAAGATCCCTCCGAGCATCGCACTCGCCCTCAAGCTGCGCCGCTTCGAGAACGACATGGTGCTCGAGGGCGGTTCGATTGATGTGAATGGCGCGGGCCTTTTGCTCACCAGTGAACAGTGTCTTTTGAACAAGAACCGCAATCCGCGGCTTTTCCGCAGCGACATCGAGCAGAACCTGCGCGACTACCTTGGCGTCGAACAGATTCTGTGGGTGGGCGAGGGGATCGTGGGTGACGACACCGACGGCCACATCGACGACATCACACGTTTCTACAAGGCCGACGGATTTATTACGTGCGTGGAGCCGAACCGGCGCGATCCCAACCACCGGCTGCTCGCGGAAAATCTCGAGCGCCTGCGCGGTTTCCGCACGCCGGTCGGAAAGAAATTCGACATCGTGGAGCTGCCGATGCCAAAGCCGTTTGGCTTCCACGGCCAGCAGGTGCCCGCGAGCTACGCGAATTTTCTCATCATCAACGGCGCGGTGCTCGTGCCGCAGTTTCGCCAGCCGAAGCGCGATGCCGCCGCCTGCGAAATCATCGGGAACTGTTTCCCCGGCCGCGAGGTCGTGCCCATTGACTGCTATCACCTGATCTGGGGTCTCGGCACCCTGCACTGCATTTCCCAACAGCAACCCGCCTGAACCGGCGAACCGAACCATTTCAAATTCACACCACCGGCCATTCTGAGCGCAGCGAAGAATCCAGAAGCACGATCGAACTGGATCCTTCGCTGCGATCAGGATGACGCTTCAAAAAATGAATCTGCCTCTTCGCTTCTTTCTTGTTCTTGCTGCCTTTATGTTCGCCGGCTGCGAGTCCACTTCGTTTTCCGATCGGCTCACCGCGGTGCCGCCGCAGACCCAAGTGGTGGACGGCGATGTCGAGGGGGTCTATTTTGCCGCGCAAAAAGCCTTCAAGCGCCTCGATTTCGTGCTGGTTCGCTCGACCATGGGCCGGATCGAGGCGGCCAGCTCGATCAAGACCAGCGAGACCTTCGGTGACTCGCGGCAGACTGTCGCTCGGGTGAGGATCATCCAGCTCGAACCTGGCAAATCTGAAGTGGAGTTGAGCCTGACTCAGGAGGTCGGGAGTGCCTCCTTAGGCGGAACCCGGCAGGAGGCTTTGCGGGAGCACAGCTTCTTCCAGACCTATTTCGCTACCCTCCAGCAGGTTTGGGCAGAACTGGCCGCCGAGAAGGCCGTGGAGAAAAAGTAAGTTTGCTCTTGCCGGACGGAAGGCGTTCAGGGAATTTTTGACCCCTTTCGCGGCGTTCTTAGGTCAGGCCGGTTACTGCCGCGGTGCTCCGACCGGCCTGTCAGTCAGTCCAACCCTCAACCCACGGGCTCGCAAGAGCCCACCCGGAAACGACGGATGTGCCGGAGCCACGGCCGAAATTTCCGAAACAGTCCAACATGAGTTCGCTAATGCAGGAACTGCTCGCGCAGAGCACGTTCGACAAACTGAAGACCGGCACGATTGTCCCCGGTGTCATCACTGAAATCCGCGCCAACGAAGTCGTCGTCGATATTGGCGGCAAAGCGGAAGGCGTCATCCCCGCCAACGAGTTTTCCGATCTCGGTGAACTCCAGATCGGTTCCACCATCGAGGTCATCCTCGAGAAGCTCGAGGACAAGGAGGGCAACCCCGTCCTCTCCTACGAGCAGGCCCAGCAGAAGAAGAACTGGGAGAACATCCTCTCGAAGTGCCAGGAGGGCGCCATCGTCCCCGGCCGCGTGAAGACCAAGGTCAAGGGCGGCCTGATCGTCTCGATCGGTGTCGATTCCTTCCTCCCGGCCTCGCACATCGACATCCAGCCTCCGAAGAACCTGGATCAATACGTCGGCCAGACCTACGACTTCAAGGTTCTCAAGATCAACCACGAGCGGAAGAACATCGTGCTCTCCCGCCGCGAGCTCATCGAGGAGCAACGCGTCACGAAGCGCCGCGACCTGCTCGAGAAGCTCCAGCCCGGCCAGGTCCGCAAGGGCGTGGTCAAGAACATCACCGACTTCGGCGCGTTCATCGACCTCGACGGCATGGACGGCCTGCTGCACATCACCGACATGAGCTGGGGCCGCATCGGCCACCCGTCCGAGCTGCTGAAGCAGGGCGAGGAGATCGAGGTGATGATCATCGACATCAACCGCGAGAAGGAGCGTGTCTCCCTTGGCCTCAAGCAGACCAAGAACAATCCCTGGGACAACATCGACCACAAGTTCCCGGTTGGTTCCAAGATCCACGGCAAGGTGGTCAACCTCGTGCCCTACGGCGCCTTCATCGAGCTCGAGCCCGGCGTCGAGGGCCTCGTGCACATCACCGAGATGTCCTGGACCAAGCGCATCACCAAGCCCTCCGAGCTGCTCAAGGTCGGTCAGGAGCTCGATGCGGTCGTCCTTGGCATCCAGAAGGACGAGCAGAAGATCTCGCTCGGTCTCCGTCAGCTGGAGCCGAATCCGTGGGACATGGTCCGCCACAACTACCCGGTGGGCGCCCGCGTCCGCGGCAAGGTGCGCAACATGACCACCTACGGCGCCTTCATCGAACTCGAGGAAGGCATCGACGGCATGGTGCACGTCTCCGACATGTCCTGGACCCGCAAGATCAACCACCCGTCCGAGATGCTCAAGAAGGGCGACGAAGTGGACGCGATCGTGCTCGACGTGGACGCCGGCCAGCAGCGCATCAGCCTCGGCATGAAGCAGCTCGCCACCGATCCGTGGACCGACATCGACTCGTTCTTCCGCATCGGCGACGTCGTGCAGGGCACCATCTCCAAGGTGACCACCTTTGGCGCCTTCGTGGAGCTGAAGGACGGCATCGACGGCCTCGTGCACATCTCGCAGATCCAGGAAGACCGCGTGGACAAGGTGAAGGACGTGCTCAAGCCCGGCCAGCAGGTGTCCGCCCGCGTCATCAAGATCGACCGCGAGGCGCGCCGCATCGGCCTCTCGATCAAGGCCGCCAACTACTCGGCGGAGCAGCTCGCGCAGGAAACTGCGACCTACGAGCAGTTCTCCAAGAGCTCCGGCGCCACCGACCTCACCAACCTCGGCGACATCTTCGACGAGGCCGCGAAGAAGGAATAAGCCTCCGAGCCATTGGAAGACTTCCAAGGCGTCCCGCGCAAGCGGGACGCCTTTTTTTGGCCGACACGCGGATAGGCTTTGCGCGGACCTCTGGGGCGGCCGGACCTTCCCGCTGGATTCTACGCTGCGCTCAGAATAACAGGTCAGGGACATCTCCTGCGTAGCGCGCATTCTGAGCGCAGCGAAGAATCCAGCCGATGGCGAATGAAGTCAGGGCCGCCCAATCAAGCATCAGCCGGCGGAAAATAGCTTAAGAACCGGATAACCGATCTTACCCTGGCGACGGCGCCTTGGCTTGAGTTCAGGCCGCGAGCACGGTGACCTACTGGCGGATCACCCCTAACCCCGGATCATCATGAGAAACCTGCTCGTTGCCCTCTGCCTCGTCACGTCGGCCTTTGCCCAGAAGTTTGAGGGGCTCGTGAAGACTCCGCCGATGGGTTTCAATACTTGGAACACGTTCGCGAGCAACATCGACGAGTTCATGATCAAGGAGACCGCCGACGCCATGATCAAAAATGGCATGCGCGATGCGGGATATGTTTATATCGTGCTTGATGACACATGGTCGGCGATGGAGCGCGACAAGGATGGCAACCTCCAGGCCCACCCCGTGAAGTTCCCGAGCGGAATGAAGGCGCTCGGTGACTATCTCCATGCGCGGGGTTTCAAGTTCGGCATCTACGGGTGTGCGGGCAAAAAGACCTGCGCCGGTTATCCGGGCAGTTGGGGACACGAATTTCAGGACGCCAAGAAGTTCGCGGAATGGGGCGTGGATTACCTGAAATACGATTGGTGCCAGTCGGGCGACGCCAATGCCAAGGATGCCTACACCCGCATGCGCGATGCGATTTACGCGGCCGGCCGGCCCATTGTTTTCAGCATCTGCGAGTGGGGTAATTCGAAGCCTTGGGAATGGGCCAAGGACGTGGGGCACCTCTGGCGCACCACGGGCGATATCACCGATTGCTACGACTGCACGCAGCGCTGGGAGCGCGGCTGGAAGGTGATTCTCGATCTCCAGCACTCGCTGGTGCAGCCGGCCGACGGGCAGAACAATGGCATCGGTGCCTTTGCCGGTCCGGATCACTGGAACGACCCCGACATGCTGGAGGCCGGCAACGAGGGACTGAGCTTTGCCGAGTCACGCGCGCACTTCAGCCTTTGGTGCATCCTCGCCGCGCCGCTGATGGCCGGCAACGATGTGCGCAAGATGACGCCCGAGATCAACGCCCTGCTCATCGACCGCGAAGCCCTGGCGGTTAATCAGGATTCGCTGGGCAAACAGGGTTGGCGGTTCCGGGCCGAGAAGGGCCGGGAAATCTGGGTGCGCGAACTCGCGGGCGGCGAATGGGCGGTGGCTCTGCTCAATTCCGGTGACGAAGCCGCCGACCTGGAAATCGATTTCGGACACGGCTGGTGGTTCATCGGCGGCGAGTGCACAGTTAGGGATATCTGGGACAAACAGGACGTCGGCACCACGGCCAAGGTCTTCAAGAAGCATCTCGCTTCCCACGACGTGGCCTTTCTGCGGTTGAAGCCGTTGAAGAAGTGAACTTTCCCCTAACCCAATAAAAAGGGCGCAACCGAAAGGTTGCGCCCTTTGCTTTGGGAAAGGTGGAGATCAGGCAAATTCTTCGGTTTGCTTGGCCACGAGACCGCGAATCGCAGCGGCGCGCTCTTCGGCGAAGCGCTCCTCTTCGATCTCGTCGGTCGTGCGAATCTTGTCGTGCTTCTGCATCTGCCGGCGGATCTTGGCGAGAGCGAGATACTCGAGCTGGCGGATGCGTTCGCGGGTGACTTTGAATTTCTTGCCGACTTCCTCGAGGGTCAGCTCCTTCTCGCCATCGAGACCGAAGCGCAGGCGGATGATGCTGGCTTCGCGCGGGTCGAGGGAGTTGACCATGGCCTTGAGGTCTTCCTTGAGGCTCTTTTCGCCCAGACCTTCGAAGGGACTGACGGCGGCATCGTCACCAACGAGGTCCCCGAGCGTGGCGGAGCCGTCATCCTCTCCGACGGGGGCGTCGAGCGAGGCCGGGCGGACACTCACGGTCTTCAGGAGCGCGACCTTCGCGGTCGGGATCTGCAATTCGGCGGCGATCTCCTCGTTTTCGGGCTCGCGACCGAGTTCTTCGGTGAGTTTGGCGATCATCTTCCGCATGCGGGAGATCTTGTCCACGAGGTGGACGGGAAGGCGGATGGTCTTGGACTGGTTGGCCAAGGCGCGCTTCATGGACTGCTTGATCCACCAGGCGGCGTAGGTGGAGAGCTTACCGCCCTTGGCGGGATCGAAGCGCTCGACGGCCTTGATGAGGCCGAGGTTGCCCTCGCTGATCAGGTCCATGAGCGGGAGGCCCATCTGATTGTAATCGTAGGCGATCTTCACGACGAGGCGCAGGTTGGCCTTGATCATGTGGTCGCGGGCCGCCTTGTCGCCCCGCTTGATGCGAGCGGCGAGCTTGATCTCCTCCTCCACGGTCAGCAGGGGAGTCTGGCGGATTTCATTGAGATAAAGCTGAAGATTCGAGCGTTCGTCACGGCGGTCCACCGGAGAGGCCTGGTCAAATTCGGAAACCGGAGCAGGGGCTGCGGGCGTGATCTCCGGGCGCAGCGTCAGTCCCATATCAGGGGAGGGAATCGTGAGGCTGGCAGAGTTGACTCGCTCGTTCGTGGCAGCTTCCGGTTTGCTGTGGCGGGTGTTTTTACGATGTGGCATTTTGCGTGTCCCAGTTTGGTGGTTTGCCCGAATACCTTGCAGATAGGATGCCTGAAACAGGCATCGCATTCCCAGACGTTCTCTAACGACCTATGTTACGCAAAAATGTGCCCAACAGATGCCTAATTATGACATCTGGTCCGCCAAAGCGATGGCTTTGAAGAGCGCTGAGGCCTTGTTGATGGTCTCTTGGTATTCGGCGGAGGGCACTGAATCGGCGACCACACCAGCACCTGCCTGAATATGCACCAGCCCGTCCTTAACCAATGCCGTGCGAAGAGTTATGCAGGAGTCTAGGTTGCCGTCGTAGCTGAAATAACCGAGCGCGCCGGCATAGCTGCCCCTTTGCGTGCCTTCTTTTTCGGCAATCAGCTGCATCGCGCGAATTTTTGGAGCACCGCTGACCGTGCCGGCCGGAAAAGTAGCGCGCATCAGGTCAAAAGCGGTGCGTTCTGGCGCAAGTTGTCCCTCCACCTGTGACACAATGTGCATCACATGGGAGTAGCGCTCGATGATCATGAATTCGGGCACCTTCACTGTGCCGTAGGTGCTGACCCGGCCGATGTCGTTGCGGGCGAGATCCACGAGCATGAGGTGCTCGGCCTTTTCCTTTTCGTCGGCCAGTAATTCCTGCTCAAGAGCGACATCCTCGGCCTGCGTCTTGCCGCGCGGGCGGGTGCCGGCGATGGGGCGGATCTCGACCTTCCGGCCGGTCAGGCGCACATGAACTTCGGGCGAAGCACCGACGAGCGCGAAGCCTTCCGTCTCCAGAATGAACATGTAGGGCGACGGGTTGACCGTGCGCAGGGCGCGGTAGAGGTCGAGCGGGGTCCGGTTGAACTCCCGGCTAAAGCGCTGCGAGAGCACGATCTGGAAGATGTCGCCGGAGCGGATGAACTCCTTGGAGTCATCGACCATTTTCTCGAAGGCGTCCTTCGAGAAGTTGCCGGCGGGCACCTGCACCGGGCCGGTGGTGCCCAAAATGGCCGGAGCGAGCGGAGTGGGGCGGGCGAGGGCCGCGCGCATGCGTTCCAGCTCGGCACAGGCGGCATCGTACGCGGCCCCGGCATCGCCGCGGACATGGGCATTGACGATCAGCCGCATCGTCTGATGCGCACGGTCGAAGGCCAGGACCGAGTCGCACAGCATGAACCACATCGCGGGCACGCCCAGTTCATCCTTTGCGGCCAAGGGGACGGTTTTCTCGACGCCGTGAATGAACTCATAGCCCAGATAACCCACGGCACCCCCGGTGAAGGGCGGGAGGCCGGGCACGGCGACAGGCTTGTAGCCGGCGAGTTCAGCCTCGAGCAGCTTCAGCGGATCACCCTCCCCGGCTCGGGCGGAGAGGATTTTTCGCGGGTTGCAGCCGATAAAACTGTAGCGGGAGACATTTTCGCCCCCTTCGACCGATTCCAGCAGGAAGGCCGGGCCTGCGCCACGTAGTTTGGCATAGGCCGAGACGGGCGTCTCAAGGTCGGCGAGGAGATCCGCGCAGACCGGGATGACGTTGCCCTGCCGGCTGAGTTCCAGGAAAGTGTCGCGGGTGGGAGTGACTTGCATGCGTTATTCGACCGTCACCGACTTTGCCAGATTGCGCGGCTTGTCCACGTCCCGATTCAACTCCACGGCGATATAATAGCTGAGAAGCTGGACCGGCACAGTCGCGACGACCGGAAGCACGGACTCGTGACACTCGGGGATGGTGATGACCTCATCGGCCAGACCGGCAGGGAGGTCGCAATTCGCGGTGGCGATGGCGATGATCTTACCCTTGCGGGCCTTGATTTCCTGCATCGAGGAGACGACCTTGTTGAACATCTCGCCGGAGGGCACGAAGAACACCGAGGGGCAGTTTTCGCTGATCAGGGCGATGGGGCCGTGCTTCATCTCGGCCGCGGGGTAGCCCTCGGCGTGAATGTAGGAGATCTCCTTGAGTTTGAGCGCTCCTTCCAGGGCAACCGGGAAGAGGGAGAGTCGTCCGAGGAACAGGAAGTCGTGGTAGTGGGCGAAACGTTTGGCGATTTCCCGGATACGCGGGGCCTGCTCCAGCACCTTGCGGACGAGATCGGGGGTGCCCTTGAGGGCGTTGACCACTTCCACGCCTTCGCTGAAGCTCATGTCGCGCATGCGACCCAGGTAGAGCGACAGCATGGCCCCGATGAGGATTTGGGAAGTGAAGGCCTTGGTCGAGGCCACGCCGATCTCGGGCCCAACATGCTGATAGACGCCGCCGTCGGCCTCGCGGGCGATGGTCGAGCCGACCACATTGCTGACCGCGAGGACCTTGTAGCCCTTGCGCTTGGCTTCGCGCATGCCGGCCAGGGTGTCGATGGTCTCGCCGGACTGGCTGATGGTGAAGAACAGTGTGTTGCTGCCCAGGGGCATGTTCCGGTAACGGAACTCCGAGGCGTAATCCACCTCGACCGGCAATCGGGCGAAGCGCTCGATGAGGTGTTCGGTCACCAGGCAGGCGTGCCACGCGCTGCCGCAAGCGAGCAGATGCACACGGTCCACTTGGCGCAGGTCCACGGCGGAGATGTTGAGTCCGCCAAACTGGGCGGTGCTCCCGTCCTCCGAGAAGCGGCCGCGCATGGTGTTTTCGAGCGCAGTGGGCTGCTCGAAAATTTCCTTCTCCATGAAGTGGGCGTAGCCACCCAGTTCGGCATCGGCGATGTTCCAGGTGATCTTGTCCACCACGGGCGAGACATCCTCGGCCTCGAGGGTCGTGATGCCGAAGCCCTGGGCGGTGATGTGCACGAGCTCTCCGTCCTTAAGATAGACCACATTCTGGGTGCGGCTGATGATGGCGGAGACGTCGCTCGCCAGCATGTATTCACCATCGCCCACGCCCAGGATGAGCGGGGAGCCCTTCCGGGCCGCGACAATTTCCGCGGCACAGTCGCCACACATCACCGCAATGCCGTAGGTGCCCTGCACATGGCGCAGGGTCTTGCGGACGGATTCAAGGAAGCGGCTGCCCTCGGCCGGCACGGGTTCCTTCTGATAGTGGTAGGCGATGAGGTTGCAGAGCACCTCGGTATCGGTTTCCGACTGGAAGGTGTAGCCCTTGGTGAGCAGGAACTTTTTGATGCTGGCGTAGTTTTCAATCACACCGTTATGGATGAGCGCGATTTTGCCATCACTGCTCACGTGCGGATGGGCGTTGGCGTCGGTCACGCCGCCGTGGGTGGCCCAACGGGTGTGGCCGATGCCGGAAAAGCCGGGTATCTTTTGGGCTGACGTGGCCTTGATCAGGCCGTCCACCCGTCCGATTTTCTTGGCCACTTCGAAGCGTCTGTCCTGTTGGACCGCAATGCCGGTGGAGTCATACCCGCGATATTCGAGGCGCTTGAGTCCTTCGAGGATGATGGCCGACGCCTTTTGTTTGCCGATGTAGCCTACGATTCCGCACATGGTATTGGGATTAGTTTTGGTGGAGCGATTGGTTTTGGCTGGCGATTTTTGGTCTCATACAAATCATACCGCAAGGAATTAGAACACCCCTATTTATGTCAGACTCAAAACGTGTTTTGTCGGTCATCATGGGTGGCGGTCGCGGCACCCGCCTTTATCCCCTTACCAAGGAGCGCTGCAAACCTGCCGTTCCTCTTGCCGGCAAATACCGCCTGGTGGACATCCCGATCAGCAACTGCATCAACTCGGGTTACAACCGGATCTTCCTGCTCACCCAGTTTCTCACTGCGTCGCTGCACCGGCACATCAACAAAAGTTTTCACTTCGATCCCTTCGGCGCCGGGTTCATCGATCTGCTCTCGGCTGAGCAGACCAACCTCAGCACCTCTTGGTATGAGGGCACGGCCGACGCCGTGCGCCGCAACCTCGAGCATTTCAACGGCCACCAGCACGATTTCATCCTGATCCTCTCAGGCGACCAGCTTTACCGGATGGATTTCCGGAAGATCATCGACCAGCACGTGGCTACCGGCGCCGATGTCACGATCGCGGCGATTCCATTCCCTGTCTCCAAGGTCGAGGGCCTGGGCCTCATGCGCGTGAAGGATGATCTCTCGATCTCCGAGTTCGTCGAGAAACCCAAGGACCCCGCGATCATCAACGGTCTTACGATCAGCCCCGCGCTCGAGGCGAAGCTGGAGCCTTGCTCCGAAAAGCGCTGCCTCGCCTCGATGGGCATCTACGTGTTCAGCCGCAAGGTCCTGCAGCAGGCCCTCGCCAATGACATGAAGGATTTCGGCAAGGAGGTCATCCCGGCGCTGCTCGGCAAGGCCAAGCTCTTCAGCCATATCTTCGAGGGCTACTGGGAGGATATCGGCACCGTGCGCGCCTTCTTCGAGGCGAACCTCGCGCTCGCGCAGCCGCTGCCGCCCTTCAACTTCTTCGACCGCAGCGCCCCGATCTTCACTCACGCGCGCTACCTGCCTGCGTCCAAGGTCAACCGTTGCAACATCGACCACGTCGTCATTGGCGATGGCTGTCTGGTGACCGACTCCACGCTCAAGCACAGCGTCATCGGCATCCGCTCCATTCTGGGCGAGAATTCCCATCTCGAGGATGTGGTCATGATGGGCGCCGACTACTATCAAACGAAGGCCGAGGTGCAGACGGATCGCGACAACGGCCGGCCGCCCATCGGGGTCGGTCGCAACTGCCGCATTCAGCGCGCGATCATCGACAAGAATGCGCGCATCGGTGACAACGTTTCGCTTTCCCCGGAAGGCAAGGCCGACGGGGACTACCCGCACGGCGTGGTCATCCGCGACGGCATCCTCTGCGTCTGCAAGGGAGCTGTCATCCCGTCAGGATTCACACTCTGAACCCATAGCCAGCCCGTTTAATCACCGGCTGGCTTCTTCTGATCAGCTAATTGCTCGTCGGCAGCAGAGGCGTTGGGCCGGGGCGCGGGCTCGCTTCCGTCTTTTCATAGGTGGCATGCCTGGCGGAAATTGCCCGCCAGCTGCCTGCTCACGGAACAATCCGGACTACTTGGTCAGCGCTCAGACCTTGGTGGTGAACAGCTCAGGGTGGAGTGTGCCCTCGGCCACGCGGGTGACCGGACCGGTCATGCGGATGGAGAAGTTGTCGCCGATCTCGATGCCGATCTGTCCGCCGGGCATGTGCACGGTGACTTTACGGTCCACGAGGCCGAGCTTGTGCGCCACGGCCGCTGACGCGCTGGAGCTGCTGCCGGAGGCGAGTGTATAGCCCGCGCCCCGTTCCCAGATTTCGATCCGGATGTTGGCTCGGTCGAGCACCTGCAGGAACTGGACGTTGGTCTTGCGCGGGAAGTTGGCGTGGGTTTCGAGGTGAGGGCCGTAGCGGTGCGCCAGCTCGGGTGAGACGGTCGGCAGCGGGATCACGCAGTGCGGGTTACCAATCGTTGCGGCGGTGAAGATGAACTCGCGGTCGAGGATCTGGATTTTCTCCTGCAAGACCTCGCGCGGAGCGCCGACGACGGGTATTTTGGCGCTGTCGAAGCTGACGTGCCCCATGTCGATCGTGAGCAACTGGCCGCCGGGTGCGATGACGACGTTCACCACGCCGCCGGGCGTGTCCACGGTGAAGGGCGCGGTCGTGACCTTCTTCTGGTCGTAGAGGTAGCGGGAAAAGATGCGGAGCCCGTTGCCGGACTTTTCTGCTTCCGAGCCGTCGGGATTGAAGATGCGCAGGCCGAACTGGGCGCGCTGCGTCGGCAACGGACCCCAAAGGATGCCGTCGGAGCCGGCGCCGAAATTGCGATGACAGATAACACGGGTCTGTTCTGTCGTCGGGGCGGACCAGCCGGGAAAATCGGCCGGATCCATCACGATGTAGTCGTTGCCGAGGGCGTGATACTTGTGGAATCGCATGAGTCTTTGCAGAGACAACAATCCGCGGGAAGCAGGCAAGCACGGAAAAGCCCCGGGCCCTCCGGCCATCAGCTCATTTTGCGGACGGCCTCCGTTGATTGGCGGCTGTCTGCGCTCGATTGAACCGCCCGGGTGGAATCGGTGTTGCCCCGGGAGAGCCGAGACGGAAACCTGATCTGCAACGTATTCCATGACCCCCGCCGAGGCCCAGAAACGCATCGCCCAGCTCCGCGCCGAAGTTTCGCGTCATGACGAGCGCTATTACCGGCAGGCCCGACCGGAGATCACGGATTTCGCATACGATGGGCTGAAGCGTGAGCTGGCCGAACTGGAGGCGCGCTATCCCGAGTTTGCCAGCGCCGACTCACCCACGCAACAGGTCGGTGATGACCGCGCGCAGGGCTTCAAGGAAGTCGCGCACCGGCAGAAGATGCTCAGCCTCGACAACACCTATAGCGAGGAGGAGGTGCGGGCGTTTCATACCCGGCTGGCGAAGCTGCTCGGCTCCGGGGAACTGCATTATACGGTCGAGCCGAAGATCGACGGCCTCGCCATCAGCCTGACCTACGAGCAGGGCCGCTTCGTGCGGGCAGTCACGCGCGGCACAGGCGAAAAGGGCGACGATGTGACCGCGAACGTGCTCACGATTGCCACGGTTCCGCGCGAGCTAAAGGCCGTGCCCGGCACGACCATGCCCGACTTCGTGGAAATTCGCGGCGAGATTTACCTGACGGCGGCCGAATTTCAGCGCCTCAACGCCGAGCGCGCCGCTGCGGGGGAGGAACTTTACGCCAACCCGCGCAACACCGCCGCCGGCGCGATCAAGCAGCTCGACCCGAACGAGGTGGCGAAGCGCAAACTCTCCATCGTACTCTACAGCCTCGGCCACTGTGAGCCGTCGGTCGTGCAAACGCAGGCGGAGCTGCACGCACGGCTGAAGGCCTGGGGACTCCCCGGCGTCGAGCGCATCTGGCACGTCAAGGGCATTGATGCGGCCTGGGCCGCCATCGGGGAACTTGACCAGCTGCGCCGCAGTTTCGCCTATGGCACCGACGGCGCCGTCGTGAAGCTCGACGACCTGGCGCTGCAGCGCGAGGCGGGCTCGACGGCCAAAGCACCGAGCTGGGCCATCGCCTACAAATACAAGCCCGACACCGCGCGCACGCGCCTCAAGGCCATCACCATCCAGGTCGGCAAAACCGGCATCCTCAGTCCTGTGGCCGAACTGGAGCCGGTGTTCCTCGCCGGCAGCACCATCGCGCGCGCCACGCTCCACAACGAGGAGGAGATTCGCCGGAAGGACATTCGCATTGGCGACCTCGTGGAGATCGAGAAGGCTGGCGAAGTCATCCCGGCGGTGCTGCGTTCGTTTCCGGAGGAGCGTCCGGCAGGCGCCAAGGAGTTCGACCTCCCCGCGGCGGTCGAGCACAAGTGTCCCGTTTGTGGTGGCCGGATCGCCAAGCTCGAGGTGGCGGCCGAGGAGGCGCAGGGCGTGGCGTGGAAGTGCCAGAACTACGATTGCTCTGCGCAGCGCGCGGGCCGGCTGGGTTTCTTCTGCAGCCGGCGCGCGCTGGCGATCGACGGCGTGGGCGGCGTGGTCGCCGCGAAACTCGTCGAACTCGGACACGTGCAGGACCCGCCGGACCTCTACCACGTCCCGCAGGAGACGCTCGGCACGCTAAATCTCGGCACGGCGGAGGAGCCGCGCATGTTTGGCGAGAAGAACGCCGCCAAGGTTGTCGCTGCGCGCGAGGCCGCGATGGCGCTTCCGCTCGAAAAGTGGCTCTATGCACTGAGCGTGCCCGATGTGGGAGAGTCCACTGCCCGCGAACTGGGGCGTCGGCACCGGAGTTTTGCCGAGCTGACGGATTCGCCGCTGCTTCGGGCGGTCCTGAAGAAGGCCGAATTGCTCGCCGAGCGGGAGCAACAGGCACCCAACTCGCGCAAGAACCCGCCAAAGGACGAGGCAGACAAGGCCCGGCGCAAGGAACTCTGCGCGCAGCTGGATGCGGCAATCACCGCGCTTGATGCCGGCGTTCTGGCTGGGGTGCCTTCCGAGATCGGGCCGGCCGTAGCAGCGAGCGTCGTGGAATTTTTCGCCAGCGAGCCGGGGCGCCGCCTGCTGGCGAAGTTGGCCAAGCTTGGCATCAACCCGCAGGGCTCGGTGGTCGCGGCAGGCGTGTTTACGGGCAAAACCTTCGTGCTGACCGGCACGTTGCCGACGTTGAATCGGGAGGAGGCCGAGCAGAAGATCCTCGCGGCCGGCGGCAAGGTGAGCGGCAGCGTGAGCAAGAAGACCAGCTATGTGCTGGCCGGCGCCGAAGCCGGGTCAAAACTGGAGAAAGCACAGCAGCTCGGCGTGCCCGTGATCGACGAGGTGGAGTTTCTCCGGCTTTGGGGTGGCGGTTAAGGCGACGCTCCCAGCCCGGGCGGAGCGCGGCTGCACTTTGGACACTTACTGACACAGACAATTGTCGCTCTGGTGGGCCACGTCCCTCAGATTGAAAGCCGACATGAGCAACCGTCGCACGATTCTGCTTTCCGGCGGGCTCATCGCCGCGGCAGGTGTGGCGGCTTACTGGAATTCGTTCAGCGCGCCATTCATCTTCGACGACATCCCGTCCATTCTGGACAATCCGAGTATCCGCCAGCTCTGGCCGCTCTCGGGGCCGCTGAATCCACCGCGGGAGTTCGGCTACACCGTGAGCGGGCGGCCGGTGTTGAACCTGTCGCTGGCGGTGAACTACGCGCTCAGTGGCGTGCAGCCATGGAGTTACCATGTCGTGAATCTGCTCATCCACATCGCGGCCGGATTGCTGCTGTTCGGCCTCTCTCGCCGGGTGTTGCCGCGCGTGGCAGGCGGTCGCGGCTTCGCGTCGGCCCCGGTCGAGCCCAAGCACCCGGACCGCGTGGTGCCGCCGTATCACCTAAAAGTCTTCGCCACCCCGGCGGCCTGCGCCATCGCGCTGCTGTGGGTGCTGCACCCGCTGCAGACCCAGGCGGTGACCTACGTGGTTCAGCGCGCCGAGTCGCTGATGGGTTTTTTCTACCTGCTCACGGTCTATGCCTTCGTGCGGATGGCCGGGGCGGGTGGCGGTTGGAAGTGGGGTGCGATCTCGGTGTTTGCCTGTCTGCTGGGGGTGGGCACCAAGGAGGTGGCGGTGACGGCGCCCATTTTTGTGCTGATGGCCGACCGGGTTTTTTATTGCGACAGTGTATTGGCCGCCTTGCGGAGGCGTCCGTTTTACTACCTCGCACTCGGGGCCACCTGGGTGCCGTTGGCATGGTTGGTCCTGGGCACCGGGGGGGACCGGGGTGGCACCTACCGGTGGAGTGGGGAAGCGTTTCTGCAATATTGGCTGACGCAACCCGAAGCGCTGACGCGCTATCTCGGTCTCACCGTCTGGCCGCATCCCCTGATTTTTGAATACGGCATCGTGGGCGATCCACGCCGGGCGGTGCTGATCGGCTGTTCTTTGATGATCGCGCTGTTGCTCGGATTGACGGCCTGGCTGTGGTGGCGACGGCGTCCGGAGTCGCTCGGCTTGGGGGCATTCTTCCTCTTGCTCGCGCCGACCACGGTGATGCCGGGGGCGCAGATCATCGTGGAGCATCGGATGTATCTGCCCTTGGCGGCCCTGATCGGCGTGCTGGTCGCGGCTACGACCGCCTGGGTGGGGCGGAGGGGATTGGCGCTGTGTTTCGCGGTGGCGATCGCCGCCGGCCTGGCAACGGCGGACCGCAACCGGGATTATCAGGATCCGTTCCGGCTATGGAGCGACAATGTCCAGAAACGCCCGACCAGTGCCAAGGCCCACAACAACCTGGCTCATGCCTACTATCACCGCGGCGAATTTGATGCGGCGATTCGGCACTATGGACAGGCCGTGCGACTGGAGCCGGAAGTGGCGCAGGTGCATTTCAACCTTGGCCTCGCGCTGCAGGATGCCGGCCGCCCGGCGGAGGCGATCCAGTCCTACGCCGAAGCCGTGCGTCTCCTGCCGAACTTTGCCCAGGCCCGGGCGCTGCTGGGTGTGCTGTTGGCCAAGGAAGGGCAGGTCATCGAGGCCTCCGCGCACCTCCAGGCGGCCTTGGCCTTGCGCTCCAACTTGCCCGAAGTGCATCTCGGATTCGGCTTGATCCTGCTGCAGCGCGAGCGTTTCGCCGAGGCAGCGACGGCTTTCTCGCGAGCCGCGGAGCTTGCTCCCGCGTTGCTTGAGGCCCGCCTGCAGCTCGGAGTGACCTTCACCCGCCAGGGGAGATTGACCGATGCGGTGACCATTTTGCGGCAGGTGGTGGCGGAAGCGCCGGCCACCGCCGAGGCACACGCCAACCTGGCCATTGCGTTGGCCGAGTCCCGGGAATTTGAGGCGGCGGTGACGAGCTACCGGGAAGCCATCCGGCTGCGACCCGACTACGCGAATGCCTATTACAACCTCGGCAACGCCCTGCTGGAATTGCGCCGTTGGCGCGAAGCGCGGGAGGCTTTTGAGTCGGCCTTGAAACTTCAGCCGGACTTCGCGGCGGCTCAGGAAATGCTCTCCCGGATGCGTGCAGCCAAGCTGCCGGACTGACCGAAAGGCCGGTGCATTCTCCTGCCGCGAAGTTCTTCCTAAACGTGTCGCATGAAGCTATCACCCCATAGCCTCGCCTTGATATCGCTTACCATGGTCAGGCTGGCCGCGATCGAGCGCCTGCCGATTGAGGATTTCACCCGCGAGCCGGACACGACCCAAGCCCGCCTTGCGCCCGATGGGAAAGCATTCGCTTTTGTCCGGCCGCATAACGGCCTGTCCATGCTGCATGTGGCTGATCTGGAGACCAACCAAGTCACTCGTCTCGATCTGGGCGAGGGCATCGGCGGTTTCACCGGGCGGAAGGAAGTCTATGACTACCGGTGGATCAGTCCCACGCGACTGGTGATCACCACGACCCTGGACGATGCGATTTTTGGCCTGATTGCCGTCAATCGTGACGGAGGGAAGGCCAAGGGCATCGCGGGATACGAACGCGATCGGATCGAGGCGACGCTCACGGCCCCGTTCATGCGCGAAATCGTCCATGCCTTTGGGGACAAGGACCAGAGCATCCTGTTGCTCAACCGGCCGCGGCATCCCAACCGGCCGGAGATCGTGCGGATGAACACCCTTGATGGCCTGAGCAAGACTGTGGTGAAGAATCCCGGCGAAGTGGCCCACTGGGGCTTGGATTTCGATGGCGTGGCACGCTTCGGCATCCTGACCCACGGCGACCTTTCGGGCGCGATCTACCGGGCCTCGGAAAAGGAAGAATGGAGGACAATCCTGCCGCTGCAAAACCGACGGGGCCAGTTCCGGCTCTCAGGTTACGACCGGGCCAGCAACCGGCTGCTCGTCACCAAGCTCAATGACCAACGGCGCTGGGCGGTCTATCCATTGGACCCTGAAACAGGCGAATTTGGCGAAGCGCTGCTCTCCGATCCGGAATACGACATTGTGCCGGACCGCGGTCTCAGCGGCGCAGCCGGCGTCACGCTGGCGGGGGTGATTTTCTCCCGGCACAAACAGGCGCTGGCCGGGATCCGCTATTACACCGAGTCGCCGCGCGTGAAGTGGTTTGATCGCGACTATGCCACGCGGCAGGCGGCGGTGGACAAGGCCCTGCCCAACACCGTGAACATCCTCGTGGACGAGTCGCACGACGGCCGGCGTCAGCTTTGGTATGCGTTCTCCGACCAGCATCCGGGCGACTACCACCTGTTGGACACGGCGCAGAAGTCGTTCAAGCCGCTGGCGCCGCGCATGGGCTGGATCAAGCCCGCGCAGATGGCCCCGATGCATTCGATCAAATACACCGCCCGCGACGGGCTGGTCGTCCACGGCTACCTCACCGTGCCGAACGGGCACCCACCCAAGGGGCTGCCGCTCGTGGTCATGCCGCATGGTGGCCCCTGGGCGCGCGACACGTGGGGCTTCAATTCGCTGACCCAACTCCTCGCCAACCGGGGTTACGCGGTGCTCCAGATGAACTATCGCGGCTCACCCGGCTATGGCGACGACCTGTTTCAGCAGGCGAGGAAGGAGATTGGCGGCAAGATCCAGAACGACATCGAGGACGCCACGAAATGGGCCATCGCCGCCGGCGTGGCGGACCCGCAGCGCATCGCGATCATGGGCATGAGTTATGGCGGCTATTCCGCGCTGTTCGGGCTTGGTCGCAGCCCGGGCCTTTATCGCTGCGGAATTTCGTTCGCGGGAGTGACCGACTGGCCGGCGATCTACGAGGACAGCGATGTGTCGGAAAACAAGGACGCGCGCCGTTACTGGCGCGAGCAGATCGGCGATCCGGAAAAAGATCTCGAGCGCCTGCGCAACGCTTCACCGGCGAACTTTGCGGACAAGATCACCGCGCCGGTTCTGATCATCCAGGGAAAGAAAGACCGCCGCGTGCCGCAGGATCAGGCGAAGCGGATGATTGCGGCGCTGGAAAAGGCGGGACGGCCGCCGGAAAGCCTGTTTCTGGCCGACGTGGGCCACAATTACGGCGACCCGAAAGAGCGGCTCCAGATTTACCGGGCGATGGTCGGTTTCTTGGAGAAGCACCTCGGGCCGGGCGTGCCGTGACGATCGGCTCGCGTTCAGCGCCTGGACGCGGGCTTGGATTGCTTGTGGCTACCAGTCTGGGCGGCAGTGATGGAAGTGGTAACCGGTCACGGTGTGATAGCCGGGCGGAGCTTGGGCATGCCGTTGTCCACCGAGACCGGACCGGCGCCGCTGACGGCGAAGGTTGTCAGGAGGAACAGCACGAGGGCGGAGAACTCCAGCGACTGGCCGCCGCTCATCAGGCCTTCGCCCCGGTGCATGAACAACGCGCCGACAACAATCGGGATCTGGACCCAGGCGGCGATGCGCGTGAGCAGGCCGACCGTGAGCATCAGCCCGCCGACGAGGTGGGCGAGGGCGATGTAGTGCAGCAGAAAGCCCATAACGACCCACGGGTATTGCTGGCGTTCAAGCAGCACCTGCACGAATTCGGCCTTGGTGTTGGTGATAATGAAGACACCGCGAATGAAAAGGCCCAGCCCGAGATACATGCGAATGCAGTCGAGCCAGACCTTGGGGTGGGCTTCCGCCCATTCGATCCATTGAGTCAGCTTGTTCATGGGAACAGCCTCCAGGTTTGGGGATTTGGGGTGTGCCGGCGGCAGTGGCACGTCCGCCGGATGGCGGAAGGATACGCGCGGACGGCCACGGGTCAATCGCGCCCTTACCCGGAGGCGGAACAAGAGAGGGAGGCGCGCCCCGGCGTTATCGCGGTTGTGCTGCACGGCGCTGGGGTCCGGACATAAAGAAGCCGCCTCCGTTTGAGGAGGCGGCTGCAAAGTGGGCGACAAGGGCGATTAGGCCAGTTTGCGGCGCAGGCTAGCGAGTGCAGCAAAGGCTAGGGTCAGTAGGCTAAGGGTGCAGGCTGTGTCGGGAACAGAGGAAGCGCCTGTCAGATTGAAATTAAACAGGCCCACCATAGAGGCATCGTACCCAAACAAACCCACTTCAGAATTCGAGAGGTTAACGTTCATGCTTAGGTTCACCGTGTAGGTATTGCCGGCAATTACATTGGCGATATATTGGCCGCTGTCGCCATTGGAGAAGTAGCCGTTGCCCAGATCACCCCCGAGATAAATTCCGTTAAGGCCGAACGTGTCGGCTCCCCAGGGAGTGAGGCTATAGTTAAGCTCGAAAAATCCCGTATCATCGGCAGTGAATGTGTATTGCCATTTGCTGCCCTCAGCAGCCGCGTAGTTGACGTCTCCATTGGCTAACACCCAGTTTGCCTGCATCATAATCGTGCCTGAGTTGCCATTAGCCGCCCAATTGTAGCTATCTACGAAAGACCAAAGGCTGCTCTGCCCAGAGGAGTTGTACGCGAAAGCAGAGATTTGCTGGGGCGTGCCAGACCATGAATCGGTGTTCGAGACGGTTGAACCCGGCGTCAGCACTGATATGGCTGTAACCGTGCTGCCGATCGGAGTCGCTGACGCGGAGACGGCGGCTAAGGCGAGCATACTGGCAATAGAACGGAGTTTCATGGGGATGTAAGAATTTTGGGTAACGAGGCGACGTTTCCATCAAGCAATGCCGGTGCCATTCATTGGATATTTGGCGTATCCATCTGTCAATCGGCACTATGTGCGGTTTATGTGCCCAAGAGCCTTAACAGCACCTTCGATCAAAACGTAAGCGCCGCTGACACTTTATTGCGAAAGTGCCTCCTCGGCGGGTTTCGGGTGGTCGCGCCGATATTCAAAGGGCGTTTGCAGCCAGCTCCAAACTTCATGGAATCGCTCGGTAAGTGGAGATCCATCTGCATCAGCCCGCGACAAGGGCGGGCTGCCCGGTTGAGGCTTCCTACCGCAAGGATCAATAACCCTGACGCTGCAGGTGCATCTGCAGTTCGCGCTGGAAGGTCTGTACGTCGGCGGCGCTGGGCTGGTAGCCCTTCTGGCCGGTGTCGAGCATCAGGCGGCCGTATTGGTCGAGACCCCACTTGCCACTGACGCCATCGCTGAAGGTCACCGTGCCGCTGACGACCGTGCCGGGGCGCATGATGCGGTCCACCTCGAGGGTCAGGCTGCCGACGGGGGCGTTGGCGGGTATGCCTTCGTCCTCGGGGATGGCTTCCTCCGGCGGAAGGTCGTCGGCAGCGTCATCAGTGCCACCGCCGAGGCCGACTTTCTCCTTCAGCTTGTCCACGAAGCCCTTCTTTTCGGCGGGAGCAGGGGCTGGCTTGGCCACTTGGGCCTTGGTGACGTCGGACACGTCGGCCTTCGGCGTGGCGTTCTTCAATTCGAGGCCGAGATCATCCACGAGGAAACGCACATCACGGTAGGTCAGCGAGAGCTTGAACTGCTCTGAGAGCTTCTTCTGGACGACGGAGAGGTTGTCGCCTGCTGCGACCCAGGAGGAGACGGCCTGCTTTTGTTCGGGGGAAAGGTTCATGAAGGGAGAAATATAGCCACAGATTGCACGAATGGCTACGGATTAGAGGCATGGCCCGGCAAACGACAAGCCCGGCTTGTGGCCGGGCTTGTCGTTTGGCTGGATCCTTCGCTTCGCTCAGGATGACCCGCTGGGGCGGGTCACTTCGCCAGCTGCGTCTTGAGGAAATCGACGCTGCCGCGGACGGAATCGTCCTGTTCCATCATGTTTTCCACGGTCTTCACGGCGTGGATGACGGTGCCGTGGTCGCGGCCGCCGAAGGCCTCGCCGATCTCCTGCAGGGAGTGGCGGGTGAGCTGGCGGCAGAGATACATGGCGATCTGGCGGGGGAAGGCGATGGCGTTGGGCCGGCGCTTGCTCGTCATGTCCGAGTGCCGGATCTGGTAATGGTCGGCCACGCGCTTCTGGATGCCCTCGATGTTGAGGCGGTTCTGGGCTTCCTCCATGAGCACGTCCTTGAGCAGGTGCTCGGCGGTGGCGAGGTCGAGGGGCTTGCCGGTGAGGGCGGCGTAGCTGGAGATCTTGATCAGGGCGCCCTCGAGACGGCGGATGTTCTTCGAGATGTGCTGCGCCATGAAGTCGATGACCGGCTTGGGCAGGTCGATCTTCAGGGTGGCGGCCTTGGTGCGGAGGATGGCGACACGGGTCTCGAAGTCCGGCGACTGGATGTCGGCGGAGAGGCCCCACTGAAAGCGCGACACGAGGCGGGCCTCGAGGGTGGCGATCTCTGTGACGGGGCGGTCGCTGGAGAGCACGATCTGTTTCTGCGACTCGAAGAGGTCGTTGAAGGTGTGGAAGAACTCCTCCTGGATGCGCTCCTTGCCGGACAGGAACTGGATGTCGTCAATCAGGAGCACGTCCACACTGCGGTAGCGCTGGCGGAACTTGGTCAGCGCGTTCTCCTGGATGGCGTGGATGTATTCGTTGGTGAACTTCTCGGTCGAGAGGTAGGCGATCTTGGCCTCAGGGTTGCGCTGGAGGATGCTGTGCCCGATGGCGTGCATCAGGTGGGTTTTGCCGAGACCGGTCGAGCCGTGGATGAAAAGCGGGTTGTAGGCCTGCGCGGGGGCCTGCGAGACGGCGAGCGCGGCGGCGTGGGCCAACTGGTTGTTGGGGCCGACGACGAAGTTCTCGAAGGTATTGCGCGGGTTGAGCGAACCGGCGGTGGAGCGCTCGTCGTAACGGAGGGTGCGCTTGGGGGCCGGCTTGGCCTTGGGCTCGACAACGGTGGCGCGGGCGGTGGTGCCGTTGGCATCCACCTTGCGGAGGTTGACCGACACCATGCGGCCGGCGGTCATGCGCAGGCGCTGGGAGATCAGATCGAGGTAGTTGTCGTGAATCCAGATGGCCGCGAAGTCGTTGGGCACGCCCAGGGTCACGGAGTCCTCGGAGCTCTCGATGCAGCGCATCGGCTCGAACCACATCTGGAAAACATCATCGGGAAAGAGCCCTTTGAGGTCACATTTTACGGTTTCCCAGAGGTTGGTCTGGTGGGTGGGGTGGGACATGGACTGGACGCAGGTGACGGGTTTATTCACACCTCGGGACTGGTTGCTGGCTGCCGCGTCGTGGGTCGGTCTCACTCAAGGGAAAATGGGTCTGGAGGCCGGGGCTGCCAGCCTGTGGGGATGTGGCTGGATCAGGCCCGATGGCCTTTGTCTGGGGGAACCTTGGGTGTTCCGGGCACTTGGTGCGCTGCGGAGCTGGCAATGAACAATCGAAAGGGAGAACGGTTAAAAGAGACTTTGCGAATAACGTGAATCAAAAAATGACCTTCAAGTTCAACTTTCCGACATCTTGTTCACACCCGATGGGTGGATAAAATTCGTCACTTTGGTGTTGCGAAAAAATGTGCGGGGCTCGGGCGCGATTTCTCCTCTGAAAATGTCAGGAGCACGCCGCGTGGTGTTTGGTTCAAGCCGGGGTAAGCCCCATCGTGGAGCTCAAGGTCCACCGTTTGTGGAAAGGCGATCGCCCCCTGTTTTTTGCTCCAATTTCATTATCAAGGGAAGCGGTGCGTGGTTTCAGGCGGCGGACCTGCGTTGTTGCCTGCTGCTGCATGCGGACGGATGTTCTCCATCCCACAGGCTGCGAGGCCTCTACTGCCAGGCCTGAGAACGTCAGACACCCCGACTCCACCCACCGCTGCGCTCAGTCTAGGCTGACCGTGGCGTCGAGAGGCAGGTCGATGTGGAGCTGGCTGGAGTTCACGCAGAGGTTGAAACAGGGCGGAACCCAGGAGCGGGTGCAGAAACAGTAGGCGTCACCCAGCGCGATGTGCGGAGTGGTGTTCTCATCGAGCAGGATGTGGTGGTGAAAACGGTTTCCCCAGACCAAACCCGTTCGTCCGGGCACAAGCGCCACCTCGCCGATGCGGTCGGCGCCGTCGTCGGTGGAGAGCAGGCGCTGGAGCAGATCGGAATTGGCCCGGGCCGTGGCCAGGGTCACGCGGCCGCGGCGGAACTCCAGCTCGACTCCCTCGATGACCGCGCCGCCATAAGCGATGGGGCGGGCGAGACGGATGCGGCCGGTGGCGGAGTAGCGGTTGGGCGCGGTGAAGACCTCTTCGGTGGGCAGGTTCACGACAAAGGGCACGCCACGCTTGCTCACGAGCCGGGCCGTGCACCACGCGTGGGAGCGGGGGAGCTTGAGGGTGAGCTCCGTCCCCATGCCGATGTAACGGATGCGGCGATGGCGGGCGGCGTTGAGTTCGTCGCGCCGACGGGTGAGGGCGGCCAGGTGCGACTGCCAGTCAGCGATGACGGCTTCAGTCGGCCGGCACTCGGTACTGCCGTTGTTGCCGGTCGTAATGCGCAGGGCCTGGAACACCGTGGCCCAGAGGGCCGGCAGTCTTTCCGTGGCCGGCAGTTCGGGGCTGGCCAGGTCGGCCCAGTCCTGGGTGGGCGCAGGCAGCAGAGTCCATTGGGTGGCACCGCGGATCAACTTGCGGATGAGTGGCGCGAGGTGCCGCCACTTCAGGCTGTCGAACTGCGTGAGCCGCTCGGCCGGTTGGTCGGCCAGCAGGCGCGGGTGGGTGCCGGGCAGAAAAAGAAAGGCGCCACCGGCGGCGAGGTGTTCCTTCATCCTGCGGGCGTTGGTTTCGACCAGCTTTTCGAACCCGCGCAGGTGGTCCGTTGTGACGAGATAGCGCAACCGGTCGACATCGGCCGCGATGACCTCGACTGGGTGGCCGGGCGCAGCGGCGCGGATGGCCTCAATCAGCGGAGCGTTGCCCCGGTGGGCACCCTGCAGATCGTAGGGATCGGTGATGAGCAGCGGCTGACCGGGCTGCAGATTCAACCCCACGCGCACAACCAGTTGGGCCAGGGTCTGCAGGCATTGGTCGGTGGGAGGGGGCATGGGCAGGGAACCTTCTAAAGCGCAATTTACAGCACAGCCGAGGCCATGATTCACGCCTATTTGTGCAACAGAATTAGACCAGTCTGCGCATTTCCACGTAGGTCATAAGTTCCGGCGGTGCATCGATTCTGGGCGTTCCGCCACCGCATCTCCGCTGAAGGACATCAGAGCTTGAAGTGCCGGGCGATCCGCGTCGCGGCGTCGCGCGCGGAGAGATTTTCGCAATCAAGCACGAGGTTGCTGCGCGGGATGACGGGCTTGTTGAACGCGCCTGCGTCGCGCAGTTGCCGGTAAAGCGTGTGATCGGTGAGCTTGCGGAAGCCGCGCCGCTGTTCGCTGGCCAGCCGGGCCTCGATGGACTCTTCGCTCAGCTTCAGTGCGATCGAATAGAGCTGTCCGCCGTGGGCCGGCACCTCGCGAAACAGCCAGTCGATGAAGGCCTGCGGGACGGTATTTTCCGGGTTGAAGGTGAAAATTACGCGCCAGGCGGATTCGGTGGCCGCGGCACCGAGGTGGTGCCGCCAGGCGTGATCCCGTTCGGCGACAAAGCCAGGCGTGCCGAAGGCGTGGCGCTGCAAGACGTCGTCTACGACGAGGTGGTTGTGATAGAGCTCGAACCCCGTCAGCGCCGCGAGTTCGCGGCCGATGGTGTATTTGCCGGTGGCGGGTGCACCATGAATAAACACGAGGATCACGTCCGCTATCAGGCCACAAAGCCGCGGAAGAGACACCAAAAATCTCCCGCTCCTCCTGTGGGCACCGACGCACCCAATGTTCGTATTACGAACATTCGCCCCGGTTTCCGCTCGGCGGCCCATCCCGCCAATGTTCGTAATACGAACATTGGCGGGGGGGCGTGCCCTTGGGTGAATGGGAAGGTGGGCCGACCGGTCTCACCGGTCTGGACGTCGTCAGGGATTTTTTATTGCCCGCGGTACCGGCTCGGCCAGCGTCGCCGGCACGGGCCGCCTACCTACTTACTTCCGTGCATTCACGACGGTTGCTCCTCCTTCTTGCTCCGGTCCTCCTGCCGGTTGCCCTCTTCGCCGCCAAGCCGCCCGAGCTTTACCCCGGGCTGTCCCGCAAGTGGCAGTATTACCAGTCGCCCAACTTCGAGCTCTACAGCGCCAACAATGACCGCGACTCCCGCGATGTGCTCGAACGGATGGAGCTCTTGCGGGCGCTGTTCATGGACACCTTCCAGCTGAAGCCCCGGCTGCCTCAGCCGGTGACGATCTACTATTTCGACCGGCAGGCGGATTTCGACGGCTACCGGCCGCCGCACGTCCGGGGTGGCGACGCGAAATACATGGGCTTCTGCAACAACTTCCCGGATCGCACCGTGATCACCATCGCACCGGCCCGCGACCGGGACACGACCACGGAGGTCATTTACCACGAATACATCCATTACTTGTTCCGGCTCGCCGAGCAGAACCCCGCCCCGTGGTTCAACGAAGGCGTGGCGGAGCTGTTCTCCACGATGCAGGAAGACAAGGAGTGGCTGCAACTGGGCCAGCCGGTCGAAGGCCGCGTTTTCGAACTCCAGCGTGGCCGGATGATGCCTTTCGAGCAGCTGTTTGCCGTGCGCTACGATTCTCCGCTGTTCAAGGATTCCGGTCACACCGGCATGTTCTACGCCCAATCCTGGGCCTTCCTTCACTACTGCCATTTCGGTGTGAACAAAATCCCTCCGGAGAAGATGTCGCTGTTCCTCCGCGCAGCTGGGTCGTCCGAGACGCAGGATCGGCCCGAGGAATTTCGTGCGGTCTGCCGCGAGCTGCTGGGGATGGACTATCCGCAATTGCTGAGGGAAATGGAAAAATACGTCACCGTCGGCCGTTTCATGGGGCGGAAGGCGAAGCGTCCGACAATTCCGCCCCGGCAGGGCTACACGGTGCGGGCGGCCGCGCGGGATGAGATGCAACTGGCCTTGGCCGAGCTGGCCGTGCGCATGACCGACAGTCCTTATGGCAACCTGTTTGTGCGGGCGCAGCTGGAGCAGGCCCCCAACGCCCGTCTACGCGAGCTGCTGGGCGCAGTGGCCATCCAAGAGGACGACACCGACCGGGCCCGGGAACACTGGCGCGCGGCCATCGAACTTGGCACGACCAACGCCGCGATCTTCCGTGAACTCGGCCGGCTGGAGGCAAATGCAGTCTTCGGTCACTTCGACCTCGACTACCGGATGCCGGAGAAGCGGGCGGCTGACCTGCGTCACCTGCTCAACAAATCTCTGGAGTTCGCCCCCGCCCAAAGCCAGGCCTATGAGATGCTGGCGTGGGTTGAGGCGATGTCCGACAAGCCCGACATCGCCAGCCTCAACCAAATCCAGGGTAAGTTCGCCTCGCTCAACGACCGGGCCCGCACGCTGCTGGCGCTGGTGATCGTGCGGATGCGTCTCGGAGACAAAGCGGCGGCGATGGAGCTGCTCAATCACTTGGATAAACTTAAACCCAATGACTGGGTTCGCTACTGCGCGGAGCTGACGCGTGCTCGTTTGGAGAACCGACCGGTCGATCCGAACCGTTTGCCCAACGTTACCGGACCGGGCATCCGGATCACCTTGCCCGGGATCAACCTTCCTCACTGAGCAGTGTGTCCGCGGGCGAGTTCCAGTTGGTGACGCGCCAGAGATCGCACGCGGGCAGGGGCACGCTGCGGAGGAGATGTTGGGCCATGAGGGCCCGGGCGAGGGTTTGCAGGGAGTGATCATTGCCAGTTTCGAGCCGGCGGCTGATCTCCGGGAGCGCGGAACGTGGGTAGATGGCGGCGAGCGGTTCGTGAATACCGTCCGGTCGCGTGGCAATCGCGCCGATGTTGCTGCCGCAGTAGGTGCCGAGCCATTGGAGCCACCACGCATCAATGCGCGGCATGTCCACGGCGAGCACGGCGACGAGCAGCGTGCGCGACTGGCTCAGCGCCGTTTGCAGGCCCGCCAGCGGGCCGGCGTCGGTGAAGGTGTCGTGCCAGAGCCGCAGGTCGTCGGGCAGCCCTAGTGGTGCCTGGCCCGGGGCCCGCACGATGGCGACCGGGTCGGCTTCAGCCTCGCGGAGCACCCGCACCTGATGTTCCCACAGCGGACGGCCCTCGAAGGCGAGCGTGGCCTTGTCCCGACCCATGCGGCGGGATTGTCCGCCGGCGAGGACGGCGCCGGTGAGTTGGCCGGAGGGAATCATTGCCTGGTATGATTCAAGGTTGGGGTCACTTTCCGCATCATGTCACTCTGAGCGCAGCGAAGAGTCCAGTGCTTGTTCTCGAAGCGGCACGGGCGCGCAGATTCCTGGATTTGAGCCCTGTCGCCTGCGGCTCGGCAACTTCGCTTCGATCAGAATGACACGCGGGTGGGAGCCAGACTATTCAAGTCCGCAGCCAGCCGTTGGAGAGGATGCGGCAGCGCAGGCCGCCACGGCCTTTGAGCCAGGCTTCGGCGCCGGGCGCGAGGGCTTCGTCCATCCAGTAGCAGGGGCGGCATTCCTCGGTGCCGAACAAGCGCACGCCCTGCACCTCGAACTCGTGGCCGATCAGTTCGTTCAGGTCCGCGCCCCTGACGAGCAGGTTGCGGCGCAGGGCGGCCGGACTCGCGGACGGGAGGCTGAGGGCCTGACAGAGTTCGGCGAACACCTCGGCGGAGAAGAGCGTGACCTGGCCCTTGTAATTTTCCTGGTGATCAAAGAATCGGTCGCCGCGCAGGCCGCGTCCGGCGACACACTCGACCGCGCCGACCTCGTGGACGGGAAGTTTCAGCGAGCCCTTGCCGTGTCGCCCGAAATAGCTGTGCCCCTCCGACACGAAGATCCGGTGCAGGTTCAGGGCGGTGGCGACGGGTGGGGACATGGAGGGGAAACCACTAACAATCACTTAATGGACACGGATGACGACCAGACCAAGTCTAGTTTATGCGCGTTCAGGTCTCCGGCAACACGTCGAGGGCCACGGCGCAGGCCTTGTAGGCGGGCTGGCGTGAGTGGGGGTCGTAGGCGGGGAAGGTGAGGCAGTTCACTTCGGGAAAATGCATGGGCATGAAGACCTGTCCCGGTTGCACGATGGCGGTGACGACGGCCAGCGCCTTGGTTTCACCGCGCCGCGAACGCACGGCCACTTCCTGTCCGGTGATAAGGCCGAGCGGGGCGGCGTCGGCGGGGTTGATCTCAATCCACGGCACAGTCGGGGCGAGCTTGCGGAGCACGGCGCTCTTGTCGGTGCGCGAACCCGTGTGCCACTGGGCGGAGGAGCCGCGGCCGGTGTTGAGCAGGAAAGGGTAGGCGGCGTCCGGCGGCTCCGGCAGCGGCACAGGCTCGTCGAAGAGAAGTTTCGCCCGGCCGTCGGGCGTGAAGAATTTTCCGTCGGCAAAGAGGCGGCGCTCGCGGCCGGGCGCGGCGGGCTGCGGCACAGCGGGCGACTCCGGATACGGCCACTGGATGCCACCTTCGGCTTCGAGGTGGGCATGGTCGCGGATGCCGGTGAAGTCGCAGGGCTGGCCACGGGAGAGTTGCTTGAGCAGCTGGAAAGCGGCGCCGGGCGACGTCCACTTGGCAAACATCGGGCCGCAGCCCCAGGCCTCGGCGACGAGCTTGAAGATCGAGAAGTCGCTCAACGCGACGCCCGGGGCGCGGGCAACTTTGCGGGCGTAACCGAGCCGGCGTTCGCTGTTGATAAACACGCCCTCCTTCTCACCCCAGCCGGCAGCAGGGAGCACGAGGTCGGCCTGCTGCGCGGTTTCGGTCGTCGCATACATGTCCTGCACGACAAGGAAATCGAGTTTGTCGCGCAGGCGGGCGAACTTGCCCGAGTTGACCCAGGAGTGGGCCGTGTTGGTGGCAATCACCCAGAGCGCGCGGATCTCGCCCGCCTCGACGGCGTCGAGGATTTTGTCGTAAGCGCGACTGGCCTTTTCGGGGATCACGGCGGGATCGACGCCGAGGATGCCGCCGACGTGGGCGCGGTGTTCAGGCTTGCCGAAGTCGTAGCCGCCGATGAGCGAGGTCGCATTGCCAAACAGACGCGAGCCCATCGCGTTGCACTGGCCGGTGATGGAGTTGGCGCCCGTGCCGGGCTGGCCGATCTGGCCGGTCATCAGCGCGAGATTGATGATCGCCTGGGCCGTGCGCGTGGCCTGGTGGCTCTGGTTGACGCCCATCGTCCACCAGTAGGAGACGCGGGCGCCGGGCCGTGTGACGAGCTCGGCAGTGCGGTCAAAGTCCGCGCGGCTGAGGCCGGTCTCGGCGCAGACGCGCTCGGGCGTGAACGCGTTCACGAAGCTGGCGAACTCGGCGAAGCCGTTCGTGTTCTCCGTCACGAAGGCCGCATCAACGGCGTCGCGCCGGATCACCTCGCGGGCGAGGCCGTAGAGCAGGGTGATGTCGGTCTTGGGCCGGGCGGGGAGGTGCAGCGTGGCGGCCATCGCGGTCTCGGTGCGGCGCGGGTCCACGACGATGATCGCGGGATTGCGGCGGTTGCGCATGACGCGCTGCCACATGATCGGGTGGGCGATGCAGGGGTTGGCGCCGACGAACACCAGCACGTCGCTCACCTCGAAGTCGGCGTAGGTGAACGGCGGGGCGTCGAAGCCGAACGACTGCTTGTAGGCGACGTGCGAGGTGGCCATGCACTGCCGCGTGTTGCTGTCGAGGTCGGCGATGCCGAGGCCAAACTTGGCGAGCGCGCCGAGCAGGGCCATTTCCTCCATCATGATCTGGCCGGTGCTAAGCACGGCGACGGCGCCCTTGCCGTGCTCGGCCTGGATGGATTGCAGGCGGTTGGTGAAAACCGTGAGCGCCTGAGTCCAGTCCACGGGTTGCATTTTCCCGTGCGCATCGCGCAGCAATGGCGTGGTCGCGCGGTCGGGCGCGGCAAGCGGCGTGAGTGCCTCCCAGCCCTTGGGGCAGGCCATGCCGAGGTTGACGGGGTAATCGGGGTCGGGCGTGAGGTTGATGGCCTGGCCTTCCGCGTTGAGATGGATCTTGAGCGAGCAGCCCGTGCTGCAGAAGCCGCAGATGGCCTTGGCGGTGCCGGCGGGGGCGAGCCGGGCAGGCACTTTGCCGAGGCCGAAGTCGCCGGGGTGCTGCACCAGCTCGGTGGTCATCGGGCCGCTGCGGGCCAACAGAAGTTCGTCGAGAGCGCTCATGGGTGGCTTCCCTTGGTGGGGTCGGGCTGGCCGGGCATCTTGGGGGCGTCCACGGCGCGGAAGAACAAATAACGCTCGGCCAGTTCACCGGCGAGACAAAGCGCCAGCGCGAGCCAGGCCGCGGCGGGTGGCGCGGCTTTGAGTGCGATCGCCAGCGGCAGCAGTATGCCGCCGAACAGAGCGAGGGTGAGGCGCAGGGCGTTGGCCGGTTGCAGCGGTCCCGTGAGCAGGCGCGCCGTCTGGCGGGACGGGGAATGGAGTCCGTCATCTTCCTCCTGCAGCGGTACCAGTGAGCGGGCCTCGAAGCCGAGCTTGAGCAAGGTGGCTGCGAGCAGGGCGAAGCCGATGGTCGCCGGGGCTTCCGGGCTGGTCAGCGCCACGGCCAGGCCGAGGATGGCCGCGGTGCCAAAGAAACGCGGACCGGTGTTGGCGAGCCGCCAGAACACGCGATGGGTGTCCACGTAGATCATCACGGAGCAGAACAGGGCGATGACACCGAGTGCGGCGGTGCCGCCGGTAAGGGCGGCTTGCCCGGAGGGGGGCAGTGGCAGCCAGCCGAGGCGTCCGGCCAGCGCGGCCGTGGCGAGTGGGAACCAGGCGCCGAACAGCACGGCCTCGCGGCTGAACCAGGATTTTTTCAGGCCGAGGAAAATGCGCCAAGCCCGTAGCGGCTGGCCCAGGTGCAGGCCGGCCAGCGCGAGACCGAGGGCGCCGGCCATCCAGCCGACGATGGCAACCGCCGGGCTGGAAAAGTCGTGGGCCACTTCGGCCATCCAACAGCCCACGGCCATCGGCATGAGGGTGAGCAACGCGACCAGCGGCAAGTGCGGCGGCTGCGGGCGGAGCACGGCGGCATCGGAGGCCTGCACCCCGGCGGGCAAGGCGCGCTTCGAAACATAGCGCGTGGTCGGCAGCGTGTAGGATGGGTCGGGCGCGACGGAGAGAAAACTGGGGTTTGGGGTTTGGGATCTGGGATCCGGGGAAACCGGAACCTTCGTGATCTTGATCGCGTGCGTGGGGCAGGCCTGGACGCAGGCGGGGGCTTCGCCCTCGGCGAGGCGCTGGTGGCACATGTCACACTTCCGCACGATGCCGAGGCGATCGTTGTATTTCGGCACGTCGTAGGGGCACTTCAGGATGCAATACTGGCAGCCGATGCACTGGTCGTCGAGGTGACGGACGATGCCGGTGACGGGATCCTTTTCGTAGGCGAGCACCGGACAACCGTTCAGGCAGCCGGGATCGGCGCAGTGGTGGCAGGCGGTCGTGATCGTCTGCTGGTAGGGGGCGGCCCGCGAGCCGCCGGAGATCAGGCCGACATCGCGCCATGCCTCGGTTTCATCGAGACCGTTGAGCGAGTGGCAGGCCGTCACACAGGCCTTGCAGCCGGTGCAGGAGTCGAGGTCCACCTCGAAGGCGTATTGTTCGCCGGGACCGGGGGCGGTGAGGGGGATGAGCTGGGCGCTGAGGGCGGAGCGCGGAGTGCCGGAGGTGTATTGGTCGTGAGCCACACTTGCCCGGGCCACGGGCGTCTGCAGCCGGCCCTGCTCGGCGAGGAGTTCCTCGACGAGGGCGAGCAGCGGGGGCTGATTGCGCGGGGCGACCATGGACGATCAATACACGTCGCGGGCGTAGCGCTTGGCGGCCTTGAGGGCGTTCACGTAGGCGGCGGCCTGCTCGGGGGATTTGCCCCCGGCCTTCTCGATCACCTGGTGGAGGGCGAGGTCCACATCCTTCGCCATGCGCGAGGCGTCGCCGCAGACATAGAAGTGCGCGCCGGCTTCGAGCCAGGTCCAGAGCTCGGCGGCGTTTTCCAGCATGCGGGTCTGGACGTAGATCTTCTCCGCCTGGTCGCGGGAGAACGCGAGGTCGAGCCGGTGCAACACGCCGGAGGTCTGCATGGCGGTGAGTTCGTTGCGGTAGAGGAAGTCGCTCGCGGCCTTTTGGTCGCCGAAAAACAGCCAGTTCTTGCCGCGTGCGCCGGAAGCACGACGTTCCTCGAGGAAGGCGCGGAACGGGGCGATGCCGGTGCCGGGGCCAACCATGATCATGGGCACGTTGCCGTCGGCAGGCGGACGGAAGGCCTTGTTGGCGTGGACGAACACGCCGACCTTGCCGGCGGCAAGACCGCGCTCGGCGAGGAAGGTGGAACAGACGCCCTTGCGGGAGCGCCCGTCCTTGTCGTAGCGCACGGCGCCGACGGTGAGATGGACCTGGCCGGGGTGGGCCTTGGGCGAGGAGGAGATCGAGTAGAGGCGCGGCTGGAGCTTCTTCAGCTTGGCGACAAAATCAGCGGGTGAAGGCTTCGTCGGCGCGGCGAGCAGCACGTCGATGACGTGGTGGAAAGTTGCAGGCGGGTTCGTTGAGCCCGGACCGGGGGCAGCGACCCCGGCTACAGCCGGAGCGACCATTGCCAGCAGTTCGGGCGAGGGTTTGCCGAGGTCGAAGCACTCGGTGAGGGCGCGGCGCAGCGGGAGTTCGCCGGCGGGGGTGGGCACGGCTTCCTCGCCGTCGCAGCCAAGGGTGGCTAGAACGTCGTTCACCAGCGCCGGGCAGTTCTGTGGCACGACTCCGAGGGCGTCACCCGCTTCATACACGAGACCGGAGCCTTCGAGCGAGAACTCGACGTGGTTGACCTCTTTGGCGGAGCCGGGGCCGTTGAGGTTGCGGACGGCAAGGACGGAGGCGGGGAAGGGCTTCTTCTTGGAGTAGCCTTCCTCGGATGAGTCAGTTGGCTTCGCTTCGGCTGGCGCGGTGGCAGGGGCAGTGCCACCGGCGAGCGAGGCGAGCGCGGCGTCGAGCCACTTCGTGAACGGGCCGTCGTAATCGAGATCACAGTCGGTGCGCGGCGTGGTGCGGGTGGCGCCGAGTTTTTCGAGCCAGGCGTCGAGGTCTTTGCCGCACTGACAGAACTGGGCGTAGTTGGTATCGCCCAGCGCGCAGACGGAGAAACGGACGGCCGTGAGCGGTGTGCCGGCGGCTTCCTTCAGGGCGGTGTGCAGGGCCTTCGCGTTGTCGGGCGGCTCCCCGTCGCCGTAGGTGCTGGTGATGACCAGCAGGTTCTTCTCGTGGGCGAGCTTCGCGAGATCGGTCTGCGCCATGTCGAGCACGGTGGGCGCGAAGCCGCGCTTGCCGGCCTCCTTGGCGACCTTCTTGGCGAGGCCCTCGGCGGTACCGGTCTGGGAACCGAAGAGGATCGTCAGCGGGGCGAGCGCCTGGGCCGGGGTGGCGGCAGCAGGAGCGCCGACCGAGCGGGAGAAGACGCCGGCGAGAAAGCCGTTGAGCCAGGCGCGTTGCTCCGGTGAGAAGGGGGCGTTGTCCGGAATGAGCGGAACGGGTGCGTTCATGAGGAGAGCATTTCTTGGATTTCCTTAACGCTGTGGCGGCGGGTCCACTGCACGAAGGTTTCGCCGGCGGTGCACCGGCTGCGGTAGGTGACGAGAACCTTCTCGATGAGGGCGGGCATCTCGTCGGCGGCGACGCCGCGAAAGATTTCGCGGGCGATGCCCTGTTCCTGGTCCATGCCACCGCCAAGGACGACGTGGTAGCCCTCGCGACCGTCGGTGAGCTTGGTGGCGATGGCGCCAATGTCGCCGCAGTAGTGCTGGGCGCACGAATGATTGCAGCCGGTGAAGTGGATGTTGACGGCCTGGTCGAGGAAGGGATCACGCTTGCGCAGGTGCGCCATGGTCGCCCGGGCGTGGCCCTTGGTGTCGGCGGCGGCGTATTTGCAGCCCTTGCTGCCCGTGCAGGCGATGACGCAGCCGGCGGAGGTGTGGGCCTCGGTGAAGAAGCCCAGTGAGTTGGCGGCGCGGGCCAGAGTCGCGGCGAAAGCGTCGGAGACGTTTGGGATGATGAGGCTCTGCCAGACCGTGAGGCGGATTTCGCCGGTGCCGTAATGATCGGCGAGGTCGGCGAGACGGCGCATCTGCTTCGCGTTCATGCGGCCGACGGGCACGCCGATGCCGACGTAGTTTAGGCCCGCCTGGCTCTGCTTGAAGACTCCGAGGTGGCCGTGCTTCAGCACCGGCTTGCGCGGCTCGGCGCAGCCGCGGGGCGCGTAAACCAGCGGGAAGGCGAGCTTCTTCTGGGTTTCCTCGAGGAACTTCGGGAAGCCGCCCCACTTCTCGAGCAGATACTTGAGGCGGGCTTTCTTGCGGTCGGTGCGGTCGCCGTGTTCGCGGAAGACGCGGACCATCGCCGCGGCGACGGGCACGAGTTCGGACGGCTTGAGGAGGAGTCCGGTGTCGCGGGCGAAATCCTTGTGGCCGGTGATGCCGCCGACCTCGCAGCGGAAGTAAATCCCAGGGGATAGGGTCTGGGGTCCGGGCGCTGGGGTCTGGGCCAGAGTCTGCTCGGTCACCCGGACGGCGAAGAAGCCGATGTCGTTGGTGTCAACCGCGGCGGAGATGGAGCCGCCCGAGTCGAAGGCGATGTTGAACTTGCGCGGCAGGCCGTAGAGGTCGCGGTGGTTGAGGATGTAGTGGTGTAGGCCGTGCGCGTAGGGGCGGACGTCGATCAGCTCGTCGCGGTCAAAGCCGCTCGTCGGGGTGGCGGTGACGTTGCGGATGTTGTCGGCACCGGAGCCGCGGGCGGTGAGGCCGAGTTCCTGCACGCGGGTGAGCGCGCGCACGATCGAGCGCGGCTTCATCTCACGCATCTGGAGATTGGCGCGCGTGGTGATGTCGGCGCCGCCGTTGCCGATTTCGTCCACCAGGCCGGCGATCCCGCGGAGCTGGTGGGAGCTGATTTCGCCGGCCGGGATGCGCAGGCGCATCATGAAGCTGTCCTGCGCCGGGGCGACGTAGAAGAGGCCGTGAAACTTGAAGCGAAAGGTGTCGGCCTCGTCGGGAAACTTGTCGGCGTTCGCGTGGGCGACCAGTTTTTCCCAGACATCGAGGCCGTTCTGCTCGTGTTTCCAGCGCTCGGGCTTGGAGAGGTCGCCGAGCGGGGTGCCGAACACGTTTTCCTCCGAGGGCGCCGCGAGGTTGCCGGTGACGGCGGCACCGGGCGCTCCCGTGAGCTGGCCGGCGGCGTTGGTGCCGACGTAGGCATACTGGCCGCTGGCGATCACGCCGGCCATGAAGCCCTGCAGGTATTCCTTCTGGTCGTTGGAAAAGCTGCCGGGATTCGTGGTTTCTGGAGGTGACAAAGCCATGCCAGAAATTAGCACGGGAGGTGCCATCGCCCGGACCCTGACCAATTAACCCGATAAAAAGAATTCTTGGCTGGCATGAATTTCATTCACGCATGAAAAAGCCGCCGGTTTCCCGGCGGCTTCGTGTAAGCCTTACGAAATCAGAGATTAAGCGTGAGCTGCAGGTAGAAGTAATTCGCGTCCTTGGAGCCGGCGGTCTTGAGCGACTGCTTGATGTAGTCGCCGCGGAAGTAGCGCGAAACGGCGGCCTCGACCTGGGCGTAGGGCTTGAAGGTCCAGGCGGCGATCAGGTCGACCTCGGTGCCGAGATTTTTGCTGTAGTCCGGGTTGATGCGGTAACCGCCACCGCTGCCGACGGCGGCGCCGGCAAAATTGCGGGGCACGCCGGCGACGTTATACCAGAAGTCGGAGGTGCGGGCCAGTTGCTGGAAGTGGATCTCCGCGGCGAGACTGATGTTGCTGCGCGGTTTGGCCGAGAGCACGAGGCGCAGGTCATGGATGTTCTGCAGACTGCTCAGATCCATGTAGCCATAGTGCAGGTGGGTCGTCGCAAACAGATTCTGGAAGGTCTGGCTGGAAAGGTCGGCGGAGCTCTTGTCACCGGAGGCGTAGCTGTAGAGCACGCCGATGCGCGGCTGCCAGGAGTGTTCGGTCCAGGTGTAGCCGCCCTGGAGCACCGTGGCCCAGGCGTCCTGATCGAGATTCGGGGCGGCGAGCGCGGCGGCGACGGTGGCGGCGGGGGCGACGGCGGTGCGGTCGCCGAACTGGTGCATCAGCTCGATGCCGTAGTCCCAGTTGCCGTAGGCGAGCGGCTTGGAGCGGATGCGGAGGGCGGCCGTGTAGAGGTTTTGGTCACCCGGGAAACGGAAGGGCGCGGGAATGCCCGACCAGCTGTCGGTGGCGATGCCGCGGGCGACGTAGCGGTTGTAGAGGTAGGCCTCGACGATCTCGTTCTTGGCGACCGTGGGAAAGTTGAAGTAGAGGCCGGAGAACACGTCCTGCGAGTTGGCCTGGTTGAAGTTGTTGTGGTCGTTATAGACGAGGCCACCGGTGAAGGCGTCCACCCCGAAGAACTTGTTCTGCCAGCGGACCTTCACGGCATCGAAGGTGCGGGCGTTATTGTTCCAGCGCAGGTGGCCGAGCAGGCGCTGGTCGCCATACACGAGCTCCTGGCGCCCGATCTTCAGCGAGAGGGGAAACTCCTTGTGGTTGCCGATGAAAACGTAGGCCTGGTGCAGGTCGATCGGGCCGTCGCGCTCGGCGAGGCCCTGGCCGGCGCCGGTGGGCACGAAGCGCTCGTCGCCGTAGGTGTAGCTGGAGCGGCCCTCGACGAGGAAGTTCCACCATTTGGAGGTGTAGCCAACGCGCGGCATCACGCGCAGCAGGTGGTAAGCATTGTTGTTGTCGTCCTGCGGACGCAGGGAGAAGTCCCAGTTCGAGCCGGCGTCTGTGAAACCGGCGTCATCCTTGGCCTCGAAGCGGTAGCGGACGTTGACGGCGATGTCCCATGCGCTGGCATAGACGTTGTCGGAGCGGAGCTGCTCGTTGACGAAGCCGGGGAACGGACGCGCGGGCGGCGGCGGCGTGTATTGGGCGCGGAGCGTCGGGAGGACGACGCTCGCGAGAGCCAGAAGCGCGATGAGGCGCTTCGCGAATCGCGGACAGGAGGGAACGGAGGAGTTCATGGTGCGGTGGGTCAGAGGACGGAAACGAATCAGGCGGGTGTGAGGGCGCTGATCAGGCGCTGGAAATTGGAACGGTTGGCCGGCTTGCCGCCGGCGGGAGGCGGCGGAGTGGCCGAGGAGGAGTGGGGCGCGGGACGGTGGTGCGAGCGCTCGTTGAGGAAGCCGATGAGCTCCTCGCGCAGGCGGTAATACTCGGGGTCTTCGAGCAGCTGCTTGCGGTTGCGCGGGCGGGGGAACTTCACCTCGAGGATCTCGCCGACGGTGGCGGCGGGACCGCTGGTCATCATGACGACGCGGTCGGAGAGGAAGATGGCCTCGTCCACGTCGTGGGTGACCATGAGGGCGGTCTTGCGGTCCTTCTGCCAGAGGTCGATGAGCACCTGCTGGAGTTCGACGCGCGTGAGCGAGTCGAGCATGCCGAAGGGCTCGTCGAGCAGGAGCATCTTGGGCGAGAGCGCGAAGGCGCGGGCGATGCCGCAGCGCTGGCGCATGCCCTGCGAGAGCTCGGCGGGCTTCTTGTGCATCGCGTCACCCAGGCCGACGACGGTGAGGTAATACTCGACGATCTGGCGGCGCTCCTCCGCCGAGGCAGTGTAATAGACCTGGTTCACGCCAAGCATCACGTTCTCGAAGGCGGTGAGCCATGGCAGCAGGCACGGGGCCTGGAAGACCACGCCGCGGTCGGGGCCGGCGCCGGTGACTTCCTTACCGGCGAGGATGATGCCGCCGTTGGTCACGTCGGTGAGACCCGCGAGCATGGAGAGGACGGTCGATTTGCCGCAGCCCGAGTGGCCTATGAGGGTGATGAACTCGCCCTTGCGGATCTTGAGGTCGAAGTTCTCGACGATGACGGCCGGACCCTTGGGGGTTTCGTAAACTTTGCCGAGCTGGGAGATTTCGATGAAAGAGGACATGGCGTGGCGGGCTCAGGAGTTGAGGGAGACTTCCTCTTCCTTCATCTCGCTAGGGCGGAGCGGACGGCGGTTGACGCGCGGGAGGTCGAGGTTCTCGGGGAGGATGTCGGGCAGGATGAGCTTCTGCTTGATGGTGGCCTTGCGGCGTTCGCCGTAGCCGAGGAGTTCGTTGGTGATGAGGGCGCGGAGGCGCTTGAACTCCGGGTCGTGGTTGAGGGACTTGCGGTCGCGCGGACGGGCGAGGTTGACCTGGAAGGAAGGCCCGAGCGTCGCGCCCGGCCCGAGGGTGAGCGGGATGATGCGGTCGGCGAGGAGCAGGGCCTCGTCCACGTCGTTGGTGATGAGGACGACGGTCTTCTTGTCCTTTTCCCAGATGCGCTCGAACTCGTCCTGCAGCGTGGCGCGGGTGAGGGCGTCGAGGGCGGAGAGCGGTTCGTCGAGGAGCAGGATCTGCGGGTCCATCGCGAGGGCACGGGCGACGGACACGCGTTGGCGCATGCCGCCGGAGAGTTCGCGCGGGAACTTGTCGCGCGCCGGGGTGAGGTTGACGGTGGCGATGGCGGTGGTGACGAGCTGCGCGCGTTTCTCGGCCGAGTGGTTCGGGAAGACCTGGTCCACGGCGAGGGCGATGTTTTCAAACACGGTGAGCCAGGGCAGCAGCGAGTAGTTCTGGAACACGATGCCGCGGTCGGGACCGGGCGCGGTGATCTCGAGGTCGTTGAGCTTGACGGTGCCGGAGTTGGGCCGGATGAGACCGGCGATGAGCGAGATGAGCGTGGTCTTGCCGGAGCCGGAGTAGCCGACGATGGCGACGAATTCGCCCTTGTTGATGCTGAGGTTGACGTCGCTCAGCACCGGCGGCCCACCGAAGGCCTTGGTGACGCCACTAAGTTCGAGAAAAGCCATGGGAGGAGTGTAGGTTGGACGGGGAAGGAGCGCCTTGACCTGGATCAAACGGACTTGAAGCGCCTTTCCAGCAGGCTCATCAGGCGGTCGAGGATGAAGCCGACGAAGCCGATGGTGATGATCGAGAGGATGATGTGCTCGTAGATGAGCGCGTTGTATTCCTGCCAGAGGAAGCCGCCGGCGCCGGGGCGGCCGGTGAGCATCTCGGCGGCGACGATGGCGAGCCACGCGATGCCGAGGGAGAGGCGGAAGCCCGTGAACATGTAGGGCAGCGTCGCCGGGATGAGGATCTTGGTGAGCGTCTTGAAGCGCGAGAGCTTCAGGACTTTGCCGACGTTGAGGAAGTCCTGCGGCACGGCGCGGACGCCGACGGCGGTGTTGAGCACGGTCGGCCACATCGCGCAGACGGCGATGGTGAAGAGCGCGCCGTAGGTGCCGGCCTCCTTGCCGGCGTTCATGAAGAGCACGAGACCGAGCGGCAGCCACGCGAGCGGCGAGACCGGGCGCAGAATCTGGATGATCGGATCCATGATCTTCGTGAAGGTCTTGGACAGGCCGAGGCAGAAGCCGAGGGGCGTGCCGACGATCAGCGCGATGGCGTAGCCCTGCGCGACAAGGATCAGCGAATACCACGTGAAGCGCAGGATGCCCTGGTCCATCTCGCCGCGCTTGGCGAAGGGCTCGAGCACATAGTCGCGGCTCGCGATCCACGTTTGGGTGGGCGAGGGCAGGTTGGTCGCCCAGGTGCGGCTGGAGAAGGACCAGAGCGCGAGCACGGCGGCGAAGCCGATGAGCGGGAGCACGAGCCAGTCGAATTTGAAGGATTTCATGGTGCGGAGCGGGAGAGGTTCTCGGCGTGGGTGGCCGCGGCGGAGGCGAAGGCGATGCCGAAGGAGAGGAGCGGGGAGAGGATGGATTTGAGGATGACGCCGGTGGTGATGTGGCCGCTGAGCCAGTGATCGCCCTGGTTGAGCGAGACCTGGATGAGCCCGACCACGAGCCCGAGCCGGGCGGCGCGGACCCAGACCGCCGGGAGGCGGCAGGCCTGCCAGAACGCCGGACGCGGGCTCGTGGGGGTGCTGCTCATGACACGAAGCGGGTTCAGCCCTTGAGGTTCTTGACCGCGGCGCTCGTGGCGTAGGCTTCCGGGTTGGCCGGGTCGAAGGGAATGCCGTCGAAGAGCGTCTCGGGCGAGTTATCGAGGCCGCCGTGGGCGTAGCCGATCTCCTTCATGGCCTCCTCGTAGAGGTCGGTGCGCATGACGCGCTTGGCGACGCCCTCGTAGTCGGGCGTGCCGGTGACCATGCCCCAGCGGCGGTATTGCGAGAGGAACCACTTGGCGAACTTCGGCTGCGGGTAGTTGCAGTTGCGCCGGCTGAAGTGCATGGGGAACTCGTCCTGCACGGTGCGGCCGTCGCCGTAGTCGAGTTTGCCCTGGAGGCGGCCGAGTATGATCTCCTTCTGGCAGTTGATATAGGTGGGCTTGGAAACGATGTCACACTGCTCGGGACGGTTGCCCATCTCGTCGAGCCAGACGCTGGCCTCGTGCAGGGCCTTGAGGACGGCCTTCACGGTCTTCGGGTTCTTCTCGGTGAACTCCTCGGTGAAGGCGCAGACCTTTTCCGGGTGGTCCTTCCACAGATCCTGCGTGGTGATCGAGGTGAAGCCGATGCCGTCGGCGATGGCGCGTGCGTTCCAAGGTTCGCCGACGCAGAAGCCGTCCATCTTGCCGATCTTCATGTTGGCGACCATCTGCGGGGGCGGGATGGTGATGAGTGAGACGTCCTTGTCGGGATTGATGCCGCCCGCGGCAAGGTAGTAGCGCATCCACATGGCATGGGTGCCCGGCGGGAAGGTCTGGGCGAACGTGAGCGGTTCGCCGAGCTTGGCGGCCTGGTCGGCGAAGGGCTTGATGGCCTTCGGATCGGCGCCGACCTTGCCCTTCCATTCGGCCTTGAGGGTGATGGCCTGGCCGTTGCGGTTGAGCAGCCACGGGATGACCATCGGCTTCTTGGGCGAGCCGGCGAGGCCCATGGTCGAGGCGAGCGGCATGCCGATGAGCATGTGCGTGGCCTGGATGGAGCCGGTGGAGAGGTTGTCGCGGATGGCGGCCCAGTTGGCGCCCTTCGTGACCTTGGAGTTGATGCCGTATTTTTTGAAGAAGCCCTTCTCGTGTGCGATGACGATGGGCGAGCAGTCGGTCAGCGCGATCATGCCGAAGTTGAGGTCGGGCGTCTCCGGGGCGTCGGAGGCGGAGCCGGCGGTGGACGCCCAGCTCTTGGAGCCGAGCGCGGCGAAGAGGGCGGCGGCGCCGGTGAGCTTGGCGCTGCCGGCGAGGAACTGACGGCGGTTAAGCGGAGACGAACGCTCCGCCGGGGAGCTTGAGTTGCTGGTGTGCATGAGGGTCGAGGTTGGCGGTGGCTTCGCGATAAAGGTCTTCGCGAAAAAGTCGGTGGGGCAGGCTGGCGTTGAGCAGCGAGCGCGGGATGAGGCCGGAGGTGACCAGCTCGTTCTGGAGCGTGGCGGCGCGATCGGTGGTCGGGGCGTTGGCCTTGCCCCGGTGAAAAACCAGGAAGTCCGGCACGGATTCGGTGACGCCGGTGCCGGTGGCAAAGCGGCCGAGCAGGGCGGGTTCGATGGCGGTGGCGGAAAGGTTCAGGTAGGCGGGGGCCGAGAGCATCTGCGCGAGGGCCGGGCGGTTGGCCGGTTCATCGCACCAAGCGGCGGCCTCGGTGAGCGCGGCCACGAGCGCGGCGTGTTCGGCGGCGCGGCGCTCGACGAAGACGCTGCGCACCATGAGAACCTTCTCGACGTGGCCGGGGGCCAGCGCCGCGCTCCACGCGGGGCACCAGCCCTGGTTCTGCTGGACGGCGAGGGTGTTCCACGGCTCGCCCGCGCAGTAGCCGTCGAGGGTGCCGGCGACGAGGTTGCGGAACATCTGGGCCGGCGGCACGACCGCGATGCGCACGTCGCGCTCCGGATCGAGCCGGGCGTCGCGCAGCCACTGGCGCAGCAGCACGTGGTGCATCGAATGCGGAAACACGATGCCGAACATCAGCTTGTTCTCGCCGCGGCGGCGGAGGGCGTCCTCGCGGAGAGTGGCCGCGTCGCGCACGCCGGCCTCCCAGAGACGGACGGACAAAGTGAGCGCGTTGCCATGCAAATTGAAGAGGAAGGCCGTGCAGACATCGGCTGGAGCGCTGCCGAGACCGAGCTTGGTGGACCAGAGCATCGGGGCGGGGGCATGGGCGGCGTCGAGTTCGCCATAGGCGATCTTGTCGCGGATCGTGGCCCAGCCGACCTCACGGCAGAGTTCGACCGTCAGCCCACGACGCGAAAAACAGCCCAATTCCTGGGCCGCGATGAGCGGGGCGGCATCCGTCAGGGCCAGAAAGCCTAGGCGCAGAGGGCGCGGGTTGAAAGACGGAGGATTGGCAATCTGCATGCCTCCGTATCAGCGCGTGACATGCCAGCCGTGCCAGTTGGCCCGATTACTGCTCAGCAAAGAATTCATGGGTGGCATGAACTCCGTTCATTCCCGCCCCAAAGTCCCAAGCATGAAGAACAACGTATTCGACACGCGGCAGCTGCTGGCCTTTTCCACCCTGGCGAGGCTGGGCAGCTTTACGCGTGCTGCGCAGGAGCTCTATTTGACGCAAGGTGCTGTCAGTCACGCCATCAAGGCGTTGGAGGAGCAGGCCGGTTGCCGGCTCTTTGAGCGTGCCGGCCGGCGCGTGGCGCTCACGCAGTCGGGCGAACAGTTTCTGCGCCACGTGGACAAGATCATGGCCGAGATGAAAACCGCGCGCCGGGGGCTGGACGAGCTGACGCGCTGGGGCCACGGTCGCCTGCGTCTCGGGGCGAGCACCACCGCGTGCCAGTATATTTTACCGACGGTGCTGCGTGAATTTAAGCAGAGCTTTCCCAAGTGCGTGATCTCGATCGATCCCGGCGACCACGGGCGGCAAGTGGACCAACTGCTCGGCGGCAGCATCGATCTTGCCATCATGCTCGAGCCCGAGGGCATGAAGGAACTGGCCTTCGTGCCGCTGTTTGAGGACGAGATGCGCTTTCTCGTTTCGCCCGGCCACCCCTGGGCGCGCGAGGGCCGCGTGCTGCGCGAGGGATTTGAGGACGAGACGCTGATCGTCTATAATCATACGAGTTACACGTTCCGGCTCGTGAAGGAGTATTTCCGCACGGAAGAGCTGCCGCTCACGAACATCCTCGAACTCGGCAGCATGGAGGCGATCAAGGAACTGGTGAAGATCGGGCTCGGCGTCGGCGTGCTCGCGCCGTGGGTGGCGCGCCATGAACTGGAGTCCGGCGCGCTCGTCTCGTTGCCGCTTGGCCGGAAAAAACTGCGCCGCAAATGGGGCGTCGGCTACCTGCGCGGCCGCCGCCTCTCGCTGGGCGAGGAAACGTTCGTCGGCCTTTGCCAGAGCGTAACCGCGGAAATCGCGGGCCGGTCTGTGGCGGTGGCGTAGGGCGAGTCTTCGACTGGCCTCCGGGAAGGGTGCCGTGAGGCCAAGGGTCCCTGTGCGTCCAAACCGGACGGCGGAGACCGGCCCTCCTGCCCAACAAAAAGCCCGCGCCGGTTGAGCGCGGGCTGGAATGCAAAAATGCAGTGGCCGCAATTAAGTCTGCGGCACGATCTTCACGCTCTTCAGCTCGACGCGCTCGATGGGTGTGCTCTTTTCGCCGCCGCCGCCGTTCTTGGTCGGGACGTTCGCGATGCGCTCGAGGACGTCGTCGCCGGCGCTCAGCTGGCCGAAGGCCGTATATTGGCGGTCGAGGAACTTCGCGTCGCCGTGGCAGATGAAGAACTGCGAACCGGCGGAGTCGGGGTGGGCCGAGCGGGCCATCGAGATGACGCCGCGCACGTGCGACTTGGCGTTGAACTCGGCCTTGATCTTGTAGCCAGGGCTGCCAGTGCCGGGCATGCCGGACTCGCCGACCTTGGTGTTGGGGCAGCCGCCCTGGATCATGAAATCCTTGATGATGCGGTGAAACGCCGTGCCATCGTAAAAGCCTTCGCGGGCGAGTTTCTTGAAATTTTCCACGGTCTTCGGGGCCACATCGGGCCAGAACGTGATCGTCATGTCACCGTAGCTGGTGGTCAGCACGGCGACTTCGGCTTGAGGAGGGATGGTGCTCATGAATCCGCCAACAAGCCCGGCCCCGGAGCGCCTCGCAAGAACAAACCTGCGCGCGTCGGCACGACGCGGTCAGGCTTGAGCGGAAAAAGCCGGGATATTTTTGCCGGGAGCGAAGCGCTTGCACGCTATCTGCTTGCGGGAGCGTGCCATGGCCAAGCCAACGACCAGCACCGCAACGCCGATTCTCAACGCCGCGCCGCCATCATCCGGCCGCATGAACGCGCAGCCGCGCCGGATGCCCGTCAGCGCACCGGGAGCGGAATCCGATCGGCCGCCGCAGCAGATCGAACGCATGGCGCTGTCTGCTGTGCGCCTGGCCGCCTTGGGGCCGCAACTCGCCGGCCTCGCGGGTCGCATGGAGGAGCAGGCCGACGCGCAGGCCCGGCAGGCTGAGCGGATCGCCAGCGCGACGCGGGAGCTGACCGAGCGGCTCGGTGCGGTGGTGGGACGTTTGCAGACGGCCACGGGCAATGTGCACGAGGTGATGGGCGAGATCGCCCGCATCGCGGACCAGACGCGCATCCTTTCCATCAACGCCAGCATCGAGGCCGCCCGCGCCGGTGAGCATGGGCGCGCCTTCAACGTCGTGGCCCGCGAAGTGCAGCAGCTGGCCGACCAGACCCGCGGCTCCACGCAGCTGATTGAGGAGCGGGTGCAGGCGATTCGGGGAAGTGCGAGCGAGGTGGCGGCCTCGGTCACCTCAGGCGAAGAAGCCGGACCAATCGTAACCGTGCAGTCGGTCAACACCCAGGTGCAGGTGATGGCGGGCACGGCCGAGAAACAGCGCGACGGCGCCAAGTCGCTGCGCTCGCTCGGCGACGCGGCGAACCGGCTGACCGAGGAACTTCTGCTGGCCGTCGGCACCTTCCGGCTGACCGCCCACCGTCGAGCCGCGCAGGAAATTCGCGCCCTGTTGCCGCGGCTCGCGCCGGTATTTCACGATTTAGGACATTTGGAGCAGACATTGGTTCTCTGGCTGGAGGGGCATGCGGAGTTCGAACTGCTCTATGCGACCGACACGGCCGGACGCCAGGTCAGCGGCAACTTCGGCTGGAAGGATCAACGGGTTGAAGCGAATGGCTCGGCCCGGGGCAAAAACTGGCGCGACCGACCGTGGTTCACGGACGCACTGCATCGGCCGGACGAGGTCGCGATCTCCGATATTTACCGCTCCGCGGCGACCGGTGACTATTGCTTCACCGTCTCGGTCGTCGTGCGTGACGCCAAGGGTCTGACCCTTGGCGTGCTCGGGGCCGATGTGAATTTCCAGAAACTGCTCGCGGGCGAAGGATGCAGTTGATGGGGCGGTGTGGCCGCGCGGGGCACGGCGACACCGGGCGCGCGTCCTTACCAGTTGAAGCTTTCGCCCTTGCCGAGCGACTTGGCGAAGGCGGCGAAAAGCTTAACGCAGTCCTCGACGTCCTGCAGATCCACGACCTCGCTCGGCGTGTGCATGTAGCGGAGCGGGATGGATACCAGGCCGCAGGCCACGCCGCCGCGGGCCATTTGGATGGCGCGGGCGTCGGTGCCGGTGGGTCGGGGGTCGGCTTCGAGCTGGTAGGGAATCTTGAGCTTCTTGGCGACGGCGACGAGGCGGTCGAAGACCTTCGGGTTGATGTTCGGACCGCGGCAGATGATGGGGCCGCCGCCCAGCTTGGTCTCGCCAAACTTGCGCTGGTCGCAGTCGGGGTGGTCGGTCGCATGGCCGACATCCACGATCAGGGCGACATGCGGGTCCACGGCAAAGGCCGAGGTCTGGGCGCCGCGGGTGCCGATCTCTTCCTGGGTGGTGGCGACGGAAACGAGGCGGGCATTGAGCTTGGCCTTCTCCTTGGCGAGGCGCACGAGGGCCTCGCCGACGATGTAGGCGCCGACCTTGTTGTCGAAGGCGCGGGCCGTGCCGATGCTGCCGTTGATCAGCTCAAACTCGTGGTCGTAGGTGGCGACATCACCGATGGCGATGCGGGTGAGGGCCTCGGCCTTGGTCTTCGCACCGATGTCGATCCAGATCTCGTGGATTTCGGGGACCTTCTTGCGGTCGGACTCGTCCATCAGGTGGATGGCGCGTTTCCCGGTGACGCCCTTCACGAGGCCGTTGGCGGTCTGGATGATCACGCGGCGGCCGGAGATGATGCTGCGGTCGTGGCCACCGATGGTGTCGAAGTAGAGGTAGCCGTCCTTGTTGACGTAGGTGATGATGAGGCCGAGCTCGTCCATGTGCCCGGCGAGCATGAGGGTGGGGGCACCCTTGGCGTTGAGCGTGGCGATGCGGTTGCCGAGCGCGTCGTCGGCGTAGGCATCGGCGTGCGGCTTCACATGCGCGTCGAAGACGGCCTGAGCCTGCGCCTCGGCGCCGGAGGGGGACTTGGCGCGCAGCAGTTCGGTGAGGAAGACGGGAGCTTTGTAGTCGGACATGCGCCTGATATGACACGCCCGCCGTGCGCGGTGCAAGTCTGCGCCGGATATGTTAGCGCTTATGATCCGCCTCGTCCTCACCCCAGCGCCAGCGCGGGGTTTCCCCCTTGGCGTAGCAGATGCCGGTGAGAATAGCGGCCAGCACGAGCACGTAGCCGATGTAGGCGGGGACGCTTCGCGGGGCGATGAAGATGCCGCCCAAGGTCATCGCGCCCAGGAAGCCGAAGGTCACCACCCAGCCCTGCCAGCGAGTGGGGACGCCCCAGCCCCAACCGTACGTTTTCGCGGGAAACCAAGCTTGGTCTTTGGGTAGAGACATGGGAACGGATATAGCAGCTCATTGCGGAAGCAATGCGCTCTCCTTCTCCGAGAGCACACTCACCTCATAGCTCGTGCTGACGCGCACGGTGCCGTTTGGAGTGGTGAGTTCCATGACGAGCTGACCCGGATAGATTTCGTTATCGGCCAGCAAGCGGCAGACTTCGAGCTGGGTGAAGGGGGGGCAGCTGGCGTGGCGCCATGGCTTTCCGGTAGGCGTTCAGCGTGTCGTAAACGAGAAGGCGCTTTTTCAGGTCCCCGTTGAGCGTCAAAGGTGCGGAGGCGATATAGTTCAGAAACCTTGATTTCAGGGTTACGCCGTCGCCTGACTTGCTCACCACAAAATCCGGGGTGAGGAGCGACTGCACAAAGGCGCGTTGGTCGGGGTCGGTCACGCGGGCCAGGGAGGATTCGGCGCCGGCCTTGGTGTTGCCGGCCCAGGCGCGGGCTTCCGCGAGGGTGATCCGTTTCCCGGTTGCTGTGTCGGTCCACGCGGGGGCGGACAGATCAAAAATGGCCAGCGGCGCGTTGGAGATTTCCGGTCCGAACTCAAGGACCCGGTCTCCGTCGAATACGACGTTGGCCACGAGCTGGCGGCCAGAGGGATCGGAAACGCTGATCGTGAGCTTGGTGGTCTCGGCCCGTGCAACCCACCCAACCAGCGCGATCAACAGGAGGCAGAGGGTTTTCATGGATTCTCGAGTTGTTTGCGGATTTCAGGAGCCAAAGCATCGAGCGCCCCAGCGCAGGCGCGAACCAGATCCTCGCCGCCGGCCTCGGCCTGCACCACCCACACTTCCCTGTCATCATGAGACACGGCACTGACGCCCTTCACTTTTTTCAGGGCTGCCGTGATATCGGCATCGAGACAGGAGGCGAGGGGGTCGCGTCGGACGAACTCCGCGGCGTTGATGAAAATCTGCCAGTTCCACTTGGCGGCCTTCAACCGGGCGGCGTTGACCCCAAGGACGTCCGGTTCTGCCGTCACGCGTTCCCATTCCTCGGCAACCTCGCTGTCCTCGGGCGTAATTTTTCTGACCTCAACGGGCGCGGGTTTGTCCTTGGCCAGCAAGGGCACGGCAATGGCGGCGACAACCACCAGCACGACTACGATCCAGAACATGGCTTTCATGGGATGATGAAGTTATAGCCGGGCGAACTGCCCGGCCTTGGTTGGTGGCCCGTGCGCTGAAAGAGCAGCATTGTCCTCGACGCGGCAATGCCGGATTTGCGTGTCGCGCCACGGGGAAACGCAAAAGGCGGGGTTCGGAGACACCGCCCTACAGACAGGAGCGTTACTTCGAGATGCGCTTCGCCACCCAGTCGATCGTGGCTTCGTCGTTGTCGCCATTGCGCCAGACGAGGCTCAGGAACTCGGCGGGATGGATGTCGTGCGTGCGCAAAAAATTCCGGTCGCCGCCGCAGGAATACATCAGGCTGGAGGGCAGTTCGCCGCGTAGTTTGGCCTTGGTCTTGGGGATGAGGCGCGGGAGCCACTCGATGCCGCGCACGGCATCGGTCTTGGCGGGCATTTTCGCGACGTCGATGACGTGGGAGGAAGGTTTGCCGCCCTGCACGTTCAGGAAGTAGTCGCGGCGGACGGTCTCTATGGCGAGGGCGCGGTCGTAGCCGGGTTCCCCGTAGTTGGTGTGGTCCTCAGCGTAGTCGAACATGTTCTGGACCGTGATGCCGTTGGCGGCGAGGAAGGCCTTTTCGGCGGCGGTGAAGTAGGACGCCTGGTCAGAGTTGCCCGCAGCGTAGAGCTTGGCGGCCTTGTCGTAGAGGGTGCGGAATTGGTCGGCGAAGTCGTAATGTTTCATGATGGCGGGAGAGACGCCAGAAAAGGCGCAGCCGCTGCAAAAGCAAACCGGATGGTATTCCCCGCAAGTCAGCGCACTCGACCAAACAAAAACCGGCAGCACGCGAAGTGCTGCCGGTTGGATATATTCGTACTAAAGTCAGCGCAGCTTGCGGCGCAGACCGATCAGGGTGGCCAGACCGCCGAGGATCATCAACGCGGTGGCGCCCGAGTCCGGCACCTGGTGTTCCTGCACACGGATCATCAGGACCATATCGTTATAGTCCTTGTCGGAGCTGGCATAGGGCAGATCCTCCCAGGCGAGCAGGTAGCTGCTCTGGTCCCAGAGTACTCCGCCGACGGTGGTTACTCCGCCAAAAGGGCCTTGATAGGAAGCCAGCTGGTCGTAGCCGCCGATGGGCCCGTTCAGGTTGGGATCGGAATAGAAATATTTGCCCTTGTATTCGAGGTAAAAGCCGAACGCGCCCGTGGGAACCGTGAGCAAGGCGCTGGCGCCCGAACCAGCGGCGCCGTTGAAAATCTGCGTGTGCGTGATACCGCTCTGGCCGGTTTGGAAAATGCCGAAGGTGTTCAGCGGCGCGTGGCCGGCGACTTCCAGCAGCATCACGGCGTTGTCGCCGGAGGACAGAATGCTGTGCCAATACTCGTCGCCCGCCATCTGGTCGGCGTTGACGTCGAGACCGACGCCCCAAGCCGCGAAGTAGTGGTTGAGGTTCTTGTTCGCTCCATCCCAACTGCCGCTGGTGAGTATGGTGGCGGCGGACAGAGAGGTACCTGTAGCAAGGGCTAATGCGAGGCTCAGGAGTTTGAAGTTTTTCATCTTAGTTCTATTGTAGCAACCCATAGGCCAGAGTTAATGCATCGAAATTGCGAATTTGTTATTAGCTGATAATAAATTGCATGTGAATAATCTATTTACGAAGCTCACGTTTCATACGCATAATCAAGTCCCTTGGGTGTAAAAGTATCCGACGATTTAAATGCGGTAGCCGACACAATAAAATTTGGCCCGAAACTTCCAGGCCAGGTTTGACCGAAATTCTGCACATGCCGACGAAACCCTTGCAAAAGCAGATCCCGCTCACTCAAGGCACGGTGAAGTCGATGAGGCGCTTCTGGCGGTCCACTTTCATCACGACGACCTCGATCGGGTGACCGAGCTCGAACTTGCGCTTGGACTTGCGGCCGATGAACGCGGTGCCGGGGCCGTTGAGCACATAGAAATCATCGCGCAACGAGGAGATGGGCACCATGCCGAAGGCACCGGCGTCGGGCACCTCGATGAAGAAGCCGTGGTTGCGGACGTCGGTGATGATGGCCTTGAAGACGGTCTTCTTCTTCCGCTCCGTCTCGCGGTCGAAATACTCCATCAGCTTCACCTTCTGCGAATCGCGCTCGGCCTCGGTGCTGTTGATTTCGGTGAGGCTGAGGTGCTCGGCGAGCTGGTCTGTGTGCGCGGCGCGGTAGCCGGGCTGCTTCGCGAGCCAGGCGGCGAGCACGCGATGGACGACGAGATCGGCGTAGCGGCGGATCGGCGAGGTGAAGTGGGTGTAGTCCTTCTTGTTGAGGCCGAAGTGGCCGTCGTGGCTCGGCCGGTAGCAGGCCTTGCGCATGGACCGGAGCACCTGGGTGCGGAGGACGTAGCCCTGCGGGTGGTTCTTCAAAACGCCGAGCAGACGCACCAGCTCGTCGCGCTCGGTGAGATCGCTGACCTTGATGCTGAAGGTGGCGAGAAACTGCCGGAGTTCGGCGAGGCGCGCCTCGTCGGGGTCGTCGTGGACGCGGTAGAGCGAGGGCAGGCGCTGCGTGCGCGTGAGTTTGGCGACGGCCTCGTTGGCGAGGAGCATGAACTCCTCGATCAGTTGGTGGCTCTCGTCATTCTCGATGCGCTCGATGCGGTCGGCGTAGCCCTCGGCATCCACAAAGATTTTGTTCTCGGGCATGTCGAGGTCGAGCGAACCGCCGGCCATGCGCTCGCGGCGGAGTTTGGCGGCGATGCTCCAGAGCTGGCGCACCCATTTCTGGAGCTCGGTCAGCTCCTCGAACGACAGGCTGTTCAGCGCCCGGCCGGTCGAGCCGGTCTGGTGCGCGGCGGGGAGGGGCAGCCGGCGGATGGCGTCGTGGCTGTCCTCGAACATCAGCGCGTAGGCCTGTTTGTAAGTGAGACGCTTGCGGCTGCAGATGACGGTGTTGGCGAACTCGGTGTGCTTGAGCGCGCCGTGGCGGTTGAACGTGAAGATCGCGGCCTTGGTCAGCCGGTCCTGCGCCTCGACGAGGGAGCAGAGGCCGTTGGAAAGTTTCTCCGGCAGCATGGGCACGACGGTGCCGACCAGGTAGGTGGAGTTGCCGCGGCGCTGGGCCTCGCGGTCGAGCGCGGTGCCGGGCTTCACGTAGTGGCTCACGTCGGCGATATGGACGCCGACGCGGATGTCGCCGTGGTCGAGATACTCGATGGAGAGCGCGTCGTCGAAGTCCTTGGCGTCATCCGGGTCGATCGTGAACGTCGGGATGTCACGGAAATCCTGCCGCCCGACGAGGTCGGCGGGCTTGACCTCCGGAGGGATGGCGGCGGCCTCGCGCTGGACGGGGTCGGGGAATGAGGTCGCGAGGTTGTATTTGTGGTAGATGGCGGCGAGTTCGGCGCGCGGTTCGAAGGCGCGGCCGAGGCGCTGCGTGATCGTGCCGTCGGGGTTGAGGTGGCGCTCCTTCCACTCATTGAGCTGCACGACGACCTTGTCGCCGACCATCGCGGGCGGCTTCACGTTCTGGCCGGGGCGCGTCGGGTCGGGCACGATGATGTCGTGCGGGATGCGCGGGTCGTCGGGCGTGACGTAGAAATAGGTGCGGCCACGGTGCAGCGTGCCGGTGACGGTGGCGGCGCCGCGTTCGAGGATCTCGATGACGCGGCCGGCCTGCTCGCCGGGTTTCAGGAAAAACGGGAAATCGCGCTCCCGCGGCGAACGCAGCCGCACAACGACCTTGTCGCCCTGGAGGGCGGTGCCGGTGTCGGCCGCATCGATGTAGATCGCGGCCTCACGGTTTTCGGTGGCGCGGCGCTCGGGCGTGACCATGGCCGAACCCTTCTGGCGAAAATTGATCGTGCCGGTAACAAGATCGGCCTCCTGCGGGATGCAGAGGCGGTTGCCCTTGATCAGCGCGAGCCGGCCCGCGCGCACCAGCTGACCGACTTCGGCGAGGAAGGGCCGACGCTGCTTGGTGTTCAGGCGCCACTCCTTGGCGATGGCCTCGGCGGAAGTCGGGACGTAGTTCTTGCGGGAAAGATGGGCGAACAAGCGTTCGGAGAAATTTTTCATGGGGACGGGACCACGTGACCGGCTGGATGGATCGCCACACCCCGCTGCGCGGGGCTCGCGATGACGGATCGGGAGCAGGATATTGTCGGGATTTTCTGGTCGCAACGTGCGCATGGGGTTGTAGGGTTGCAACATGCGAATTGCCCATGCAGCCAGCGAAGTCTTCCCGTACCTGAAAACCGGCGGCTTGGCGGACATGGTGGCGGCGCTGGGCGGCACGCTGGTGGATCGCGGTCACGAGGTCGCCGTGTTCATGCCCGGCTACCGCTCGGTGTTTGACGGACCGCACGCGAAGGGTGCGGAGCTCACGCACCGCCTGAAGATCGAGATGGGCGACGCGTTTCTTGCCGGCGACGTTTATACCCTCAAGCCGCGTGCCGGGCTTACGCTGCATCTGATTTGCCGTGAGGAATACTTTGACCGCCGGTTGCCCTACTGGACGGGCGAGCGCGATTACGACGACAACGACGCCCGCTTCATCTTTTTCCAGAAGGCCGTGGCGGAACTGCTGCGTCTGACCGACTTCAAGGCCGACATCGTCCACTGCCACGACTGGCAGGCGGGCCTGCTGCCGCTGTTCCTGCGTTACGCCGAACAGCGCTACGGCGTCACGCTCGCGCTCAAGACCGTCTTCACGATCCACAACATCGCCTACCAGGGCATCTTCCCGAGAAAATCCTTTCCGCTGACCAACCTGCCCGACGAGCTCATGGGCATCGACGGCCTCGAGTATTACGACCAGATGTGCATGATGAAGGGCGGCATCGTCTTCGCCGACCTCGTCACCACCGTAAGCCCGCGCTACGCGCAGGAGATCCAGACGCCAGAGTTCGGCAACGGCATGGACGGTATCATCGGCACACGCGTCGCGGATCTACACGGCCTGATCAATGGCATCGATACGGCCGTTTGGAACCCCGCAACCGACGCCAGCCTGCCCGCCCGATTCAGCGTCGAAAATATGGCCGGCAAGGCGCTTTGCCGGGAAAAACTTTTGCAGGAATTTGGCTGGGCGCCGAAGCCGCCCTCGCGTCGCCGCACCGGCAACACGAACCCGCCGATGCCCGTGGCCGGCGCGGCCAACGGCGGCTTTACCGGGCCGGTCTTCGGCATGGTCTGCCGCTTCACGCCGAGCAAGGGCCTCGACCTGCTGCTCGGCGCGGAGGATTTTTTCGCCAAGGAAAACTGCCGCTTGGTGATGCTGGGCGGCGGCGAGAAAAAATATGAGGAGGCCCTCCGCGCGCTGGCCGCGCGGCATCCCGACAAGATTGGCGTGTGCGTGAAGCACGACGAAGCCATGAGCCACCTGGTCGAGGCGGGCTCCGACTTTTTCCTGATGCCGTCGCTCTTCGAGCCCTGTGGCCTGAACCAGATGTATAGCCAGGCCTACGGGACCGTGCCGCTGGTCTCGCGCGTCGGCGGGCTGGTGGACACAGTGGTGGACATCGACGTCGAACCGGCCGCCGGCACCGGCATCATGTTTCCCCCCACGCAGGAGGCCTTCAACTCCGGCCTGCGCCGTGCGCTCGTGCTCTACGCCGACAAGGCGAAATACGCCGAGGTCCAGCGCCGCGCCATGCGCCGGGATTTCTCGTGGAAGACGGCGGTCGCCGCCTACGAGGAACTCTACGCGAACGCGCTGTGAGGGGGCGGGACGGGCTTCGCACCGACCGTCCAAGGCTTCCTGGGAGGACCCGTGTTTCGGCGGGCCGGCTCGCAAGGTCGCGAGCTCTCCGGCGTTGGCCATAGACCGCCGCAACAACTTTGGCGCATCCGCAACGCCTGCTCATGCGTTTAATCATCAATGGCATCGGTTTCATCTCGCCCCACCATCGTCTGGTTCCGGCAGGACCTGCGCCTGCAGGACAACCCGGCGCTTGCGGCGGCGGTGGCGCGAAGCGGGGCGGTGGTGCCGGTGTTTATCCTCGATGACGCCGCGGAGGGGCGCTGGCCGCTGGGCGGGGCGGCCCGCTGGTGGCTGCATCACTCGCTTGCGGCGCTCGACGAATCGCTGCGCGAGCGCGGCTCGCGGCTCGTGCTCGCACGCGGGGAGAGCGGGACGGTGCTGCGCGAGTTGATCAAGACGACCGGCGCCGACGCGGTTTACTGGAGCCGCCGCTACGAGCCCGCCGTCATCGCGCGCGACAAGGACCTCAAGACCGGGCTCGGCGTGGAGGCGAAGAGCTTCAACGCCGCGCTGCTGTTCGAGCCTCACACCGTGCAGACCAAGGCCGGCGGGCCTTTTCAGGTGTTCACGCCGTTCTGGAAACACTGCCTCTCGCTCAAGGTCGAGGAACCGGTGCGCCTGTCGCTGCGCACGCTGCCTGCACCGGAGACGTGGCCGCGCTCGCTCGTTTTGCCGGAACTGGCGCTGTTGCCCAAGATCGCCTGGGACGCGGGTTTTACCAAGGTCTGGGAGCCCGGCGAGGCTGGCGCGCAGAAGCGGCTTAAGCAGTTTATCGCGTCGGCGATGGAAGACTACGGCGAGCAGCGCAACCGGCCCGACGTGGACGGCACTTCGGCGCTGTCGCCGTATCTGCATTTCGGCGACCTGGGGCCGCGTCAGGTGTGGGCGGCGGTGAAGGCTTCCGCAAAAGGCAGCGGGATTTTTCCGCCGAGCCGCGGCGCGCAGGTGTTTCTCAGCGAAGTGGGCTGGCGCGAATTCGCGCATCACCTGCTGTTCCACTTCCCGCACACGCCCGAGGCTCCCTTGCGCACGGAGTTCGGCGCCTTCCCCTGGCGGACCGATTCGAAGCAGCTGCGGGCCTGGCAAAAGGGGCAGACCGGCTATCCGATCGTGGACGCCGGCATGCGGCAGCTCTGGATGACCGGCTGGATGCACAATCGCGTGCGCATGATCGTGGCGTCGTTCCTCGTGAAGCACCTGCGGATTTCATGGCAGGCCGGCGCGGACTGGTTCTGGGACACGCTCGTGGACGCCGACCTCGCGAGCAACACGCTCGGCTGGCAGTGGACGGCGGGCTGCGGCGCCGATGCCGCGCCGTATTTCCGGATCTTCAACCCGATGTTGCAGGGTGCAAAGTTCGATCCGGACGGCGCCTACGTGCGGCGCTGGGTGCCGGAACTGGCAAAACTGCCGGCGGAGTTCATCCATTGCCCGTGGGAAGCGCCCTTGCACGCGCTAGCCGCAGCCGGGGTGGTGTTGGGGCGCGATTACCCTCAGCCAATTGTCGATCACGGAGCAGCCAGAGCGGCGGCGCTGGATGCCCTCAAGTCGCTCAAGCAGACCAGTCCGTAAAAATTCTCGGGATTAGGTGGTTTCGAGTTTGGTTGGAGGTGGGGCCATCAGCCCTGCATTTGGAGTGGTGCGAGGCTCTCATGTCGCAGGACTGATCGTCCTGCCTCCGTCGGTGAAATGTCCGGGGCTTGCGCCGGTGATTACGGACTCAATTTCTTGATTGGCGCACATTAGCGCAGATTAGCGGTTGGTTCATTCGCCAGTTTGGGATTCCTGCCGTACCGCTGATTATCGATCCCTTTTCGTGTCTTTCGTGTGTTTCGTGGGGCCCAATCGGTTTTGCAAATTTCTCAAATCCGGGCTTCCCAAACGAGCTGCCGGACCTATGTTCGGCGGCTTATATGCAGAGAACATTCGTCATCTTTAAGCCCGACTGCATGGAACAACGCCATGTGGGCAACGTGCTTAACCGTTTTGAGCAGGCCGGCTTCACCATCGTCGGTTGCAAGATGGGCAAGTTGAGCCCCGAGAAGCTCCGCGAGCACTACGCGCATGTGGCCAGCAAGCCGTTCTATCCCGAGATCGAGGCCTTCATGAGCTCCCGTCCCGTCATCATGATGGCGTTGCAGGGCGAGAACATCGTCCAGAAGGTCCGCGACTTGCTCGGGCCCACGGACTCCCGCAAGGCGGCCAAGGGCACGATCCGCGGCGACTTCGGCACCGAGATGATGAAGAACGTCGTCCACGCCTCCGACAGCGACGAGAACGCCAAGCTCGAGCTCGCCCGCTTCTTCAAGGCCGAGGAACTGTTCAACGTCTGATTTTCGACTGCGCGCTTGACGGCCCGCCGCCGGGTGCGCTTTTTTGTTCTTTCAGTTTTTCGCCCCTATCGTCTAGCGGCTAGGACAGGAGATTCTCATTCTTCAAACCGGGGTTCGATTCCCCGTGGGGGCACCACTCTCAAAGGCCCGCATCCAGGTGATGCGGGCTTTTTATTGCTCCAGAATTACCTCCTCATGGGCGGTTTGGACGCTCAAACTGCGGTATGGCTCAACTCGGCAAACGCAATCTCCTGACAGTCGTCCGCTCGGCGGCGCCGGGGCTTTACCTGGATGGCGGGGCGCGGGGGGAAATCCTCTTGCCGGGAAAATTCATCCCGACCGGGGCCGTCGTGGGCGGGAAGGTCGAGGTCTTTGTCTATCGCGACTCCGAGGACCGTCTCGTGGCGACGACGGAGCAACCGCTGGCCGAACTGGGCGAACTGGCCTATCTCCGCGTCGCGGGCATCAATCCCCGCGTCGGCGTGTTTTTGGAATGGGGCCTGGAGAAGGACCTGCTCCTGCCGATGCGCGAGATGGATGGTCCGGTCAATCTTGGCGACCGCGTGGTCGTCATGGTCGTGCTCGATGAGCGCACCGACCGCCTGATCGCCAGCGCGCGTTTCAACCGCCGACTGGACCAGAAACCGCCGCATTACCACGAGGGCGAGTCCGTCCGCCTGATGGTCGCGAGCAAAAGTCCGCTGGGTTTCAACCTGGTCGTGAACAACGCCCATCGCGGCCTAATCTATCACACCGACATCATTGGTCCCCTGAAGGTCGGAGACGTGGTCCCGGGCTACATCCGCGCCATTCGTCCGGACGGGAAACTCGACCTGGCTCTGGGTCAGGCCGGCCACCGGCGCATCGGGCCGATGAGCGAGAAAGTATTGGAAGTGCTCACCGCACGCGGCGGACGCCTGCCTTACCACGACAACAGCCTGCCGGAGGAAATTCGTGATGTCTTTGGCATGAGCAAGAAGGCCTTCAAGCAGGCCATCGGCGCCTTGTTTAAGGAGCGGAAGATCATGATCGACCCGGATGGCATCAGCTTGCTGTCGACGGTGGACGGGGAGAAGTGAGCGACAGTCAAGGCAGGCTTGCCCACGGAACACACGGAATACGCGGAAGGGGGATAATCTTCCGAAATACCTTTGAAACGCGGAGGGCGCGGAGGGCGCGGAGAGCGCGGAGGACGCGGAGGGGGGCGATAGGTGGAGCCGACGCTCTGCGCAGGCTGATGGGGCCTGTTCGGAAGACCCGCACGGAGCGCGGTTTCCACCTCAGGCTGATTGCTCCGCGTCCTCCGCGATCTCCGCGTTTAAACGAATTGGGTCAAGGGTGCGGCCGGTGCGGTGACCGGCCCACGGCGGCTACCAGACCGAGCGCAGAGAACGCTGCATTCAACCTTCCGTGTATTCCGTGTGTTCTGTGGGCAACTCCGCCGGATTCCTTTCGTTTACTTCGTGGGTTTAGTGGTGACCCCGGCCTTGCGAATTGGGCTTTGTGCCTTGGTCCCTTTGTGGTTCAACCTCCGGGCATGACCCAAGCCAAGTCTTCCGCTCCTCGTGCCGTCAGCGTGCGCGAGATTCCCATCGAACTCTGCCAGCTGCTCAAGTTCGGCGGCGTGACCGAGAGCGGTGGCGAGGCCAAGCAGCTGATCGGCGCGGGCGAGGTGCTTCTGAACGGCGTTGTCGAGACGCAGAAGCGCAAGAAACTCGTCGTCGGCGACCGCGTGACCGCGCGCGGGCAGACGCTGGTCGTGCAACTGGGCTGACCCGTTTTCCGCATGACATTTTCCGAACTGGGCCTGAGCGAGCCGTTGCTGCGGGCGATCACCGAGCAGCATTTCCGCGAGCCGACCGCGGTGCAGGCGGAGGCGATCCCGGCGATCCTGCGCGGGCAGGATGTGCGGGCGCAGGCGCCGACGGGTTCGGGCAAGACCGCGGCCTTCGTGTTGCCGCTACTGCAGCATCTGGCGGAGGGGCGGAAGCAGCGCGGGCGTTTCGCTCGGGCGCTCGTGCTCGCGCCTACGCGCGAACTCGCCATCCAGACCGGCGAGGCGTGCAAGCGCTTCAGCCGGTACCTGCCGGTGGCGACGAAGACGCTGGTCGTTTATGGCGGCGTTTCCATCAACCCGCAGATGATGGCCCTCGGCGGCGGCGCCGACATCCTCGTGGCCACGCCCGGCCGGTTGCTCGACCTGATGGAGCACAACGCGGTATCGTTGTCCGCGGTCGAGACCCTCGTGCTCGACGAGGCCGACCGGCTGCTCGACCTCGGTTTCGCCGACGAGCTGAATCGCCTCCTCGCGCGCCTGCCTGCGCGGCGGCAGAACCTGCTGTTTTCCGCCACCTTTCCGGCCGACGTGCAGGCGCTGGCCGCGGGGCTGTTGCGCGAACCGGTGTTGATCGAGGTGGCGGCTGTCGCCGCCGCGCAGCCCGACATCGAGCAGCGCGTGATCGAGGTGGATGTGCCGCGCCGCACCCAGCTGCTGCGGCATCTCGTGCAGGAAAACAAATGGACGCGCGTGCTGGTCTTCGTGGCGACGAAGTATGCCACCGAACATGTCGCGGAGAAACTGCGCAAGGCCGGGATCGCCGCCGCGGCGTTTCACGGCGAACTCAGCCAGGGCGCGCGCATGGCGGTGCTGGCGGACTTCAAGGAGTCGCGGGTGCAGGTGCTGCTCACGACCGATCTCGCCGCGCGCGGTCTCGACATCGTCGAACTGCCGGTGGTGGTTAACTTCGACCTGCCGCGCTCGGCAACGGATTACACGCACCGCATCGGCCGCACCGGCCGGGCCGGCGCGCGCGGCGTGGCGGTGAACTTCGTCAGCGCTGAGACGCACCGGCACTTCCAGCTGATCGAGAAGCGCAACCGCCTCAGCGTGCCGCGCGAGCAGGTGCCCGGCTTCGAGCCAGTCGAGTTGGAGGCACCGCCCCCGCCGACCGGCGGCATCAAGGGCAAGCGCCCAAACAAGAAGGACAAGTTGCGGGCCGCGGCCGCGCGCGCGACTCAATCCGCAAGTTCAGGAAAGGCCGGCGAGTTTCCGCCAACGCCTGTGCCGACGAAAGCCCCGGAAAAGAAGTTCTCCTGGCCGCGGCTGCGGTGAACTCAGTGGATCAAGGCAGCACCTTGATCCGGATATTGCGGAACCATACGGGCTGGGACTCGGCCTGGAGGGCGATGTGGCCGGAGGAAAGTTGCAGTGGCGCACCGGCGGCGAGCAGCCGCTGGGCATCGGCATCCTTGGGATCGAGCTGCGGGTGGCGGTAGCGCAGGACTTCCACGCCATTGATGCGGTGGACGACCTCGTCGTTGCCGTGCACCTCCACCTCGACGGCGATCCATTCTTCCATCGGGGAGAGCGTGCTGTTCTTCGCGTCGATGATGTGCGCAGTGGTGAGCTTGCCGTCGAGTTCGAGGTGCGTGCCGGGCGTGCAGGCGTTGCCGGTCTGGCGACCGGCCTTGGTGTCGGTGCAGAGGAACTGCACCTCCATGCTGACGGGCCACTCCTGGCCGAGACTCATCGTGAGGGGCGAGGCGGCGTGGATCATGACGCCGCTGTTGCGGCCGGCCCAGGAGGGTGCGTCGGCCATCGGCGTGCCGGTGAAGCGGTATTCGAGGCGCAGGATATAGCGCGAGTAGGGCAGGTTGGAGTAGAGGTGGCCGAACTGCTTGTCGAATTTCTCATACTTGTCGTAGGCGACCTTGATGACGCCGTCCTCGGCGCGGAACGTGTCGGCGTAGTTCACGCCGAGCGGGTGTTTGGCGAACTTGGGCGTCCAGCCGGTGAGGTCCTTGCCATTGAAGAGCGAAATCCAGCTGTCTTCGGCGGCGGGGAGGCGGAGAAAGGCGAGGCAAGCGACGGCCAGCGCGAAAGCGAAGCGGGTGGGGATCTTCATGGGGTTGGCGGGGACGATGTCCGGGTGGGGTGGTTTGACAAGGCGTCAGGCGAGGCGGCTGGCGTCGCCAGCCTCGCAATAACGGGGTAGCTTAGGACTCCACCGACCGGTGTTTTGAAAATGGTGCGAGCGTGGCTCAGCCGCGGCGGAGCCAGAGCACGCCGCCGGCCAGCATCAGCACGCTGGCGGCGGCGTAATACCAGACGTGGTCCGGCTGCCGGACTTTGCCGTCCCAGGTGTTGGCGATTTTGGTGCCGACGGCGTCGGACACCCCGGCGACGGACTCGGAGCGCCGGTAACCAAGCACGGCGACGACCAGACCGGCGGAGAGAAGCAAGAGCGCGATGATTTTTCTCATGGGGAAGGCGTGTTCAGACCCTGGCCGGATCAGGATGCTCCCACGGGCCGCGGTAGGGACGCGCGAGGCGGCGCGTGGCCTCGGCGTCGCCGGGCACCGTGCGGGTCTTGGGGTCGTAAGTGACCGGGCGCTGAATTTCGAGGGAGAGATTGGCGAGCTCGCACATCGCGCTGGAGATGTGGCCCTGCTCGATGTCGGCGACTGGACGTTCGTCCGTCCCGCGGCAGCGCAGGAAGTCCTGCACATGGCGGTTCTCGGTTTCCTCATAGACGTTGCCGTTGAAATCGAGATTCGCGAGGTCGCCGCTGGCGGAAAAGAGGTTGCGCCCCTCGACGGGACCTTTGCCGGCCGGGGTGAAGACGTATTCGTAGCTTGAGAGATTGAGCGTGCCCTTGTCGCCGATGAGGCGCGCGCCCCACTGGTCACTCCAGTGGCGTTGCGGGACCGGCGAGACGCCCCAGGTGCGGTGCTCCCAGCTCACGTCGAGGCCGGGATAACGGAACACGCTGCGCTGGGTGTCGGTGATCGTGGCCGAGTAGGGCGGCTTGTCTGCGAGAATGCCGCCGGTGGACACAATCGATTCCGGCCACCCGAGGCCGAGCAGCCAGCGGACCTTGTCGATGGTGTGGACGCCAAGGTCGCCGATCTGGCCGTTGCCGTATTCCTGGAAGGCGCGCCAACCGCGGTCGGCAAACCGCGCACGGTAGGGCAGCTTTGGGGCCGGACCGGCCCACAGCTCGTAGTCGAATCCCTCGGGCACGGGCGCTTCGGGAATAAGACCGGTCGGGCGCGCCTGTAGGTAACTGTAGGCCTCGACGAGGCCGATTTTCCCCAATCGGCCGCTGGCGAGGTATTTTTCCCGGGCCTCGATGAAGAGCGGGCAACTGCGGCGCTGGGTGTTTACCTGGACCGTGCGCCGGTATTTGCGGGCGGCGGTGACCAAGGCCTCGCCTTCGATCACGTCCACGCCGATGGGTTTCTCGAGATAGACGTCCAGCCCGGCCTGCATCGCGGCGAGGGCGGGCAAGGCATGCCAGTGGTCAGGTGTGGCCACGATGACGACCTCAAGGCCGCCGGCGGCGAGCATTTCGCGATAATCGGCGAAAGTGCGCGGGATTTCGCTCTGGATGCCGGCGACCTGTTTGAGTGCGTTGGCCAGAGCCTGCGGGTTCGGATCGGACATGGCCACGACGTGCAGCGAGGAGCAGCGGGCGAAGACCCCGAGGTTGACACCGCCATACCAACCGCAGCCGATTAATCCGATCTTGAGGCGGGGCTGGGCGGCAGCGGCGTGGAGGCGGCGGGACGTGGCAACGGCGGCGCCGGCCAGCGCGAGGGACGAGACAAACGTGCGGCGGTTCATGGGGCGGGGAAGTGCCGCCACAATGCGACCCGGTCAGCAGAATGCGAACGCTAAGAGCGCGATGGCGCGTTCAAACCGGCTCAGTCGTGGGCAGTGCGCTGGCGGGTGCAGTCGCGTTGGCGGACGATTGGCCGCCTAGACTTTCGGACGAACCCGAGTGCGCAGGTATTCCTCGTAACCCATGCCGGCGGTGGCCGGAGCGGCCACGGGAGCGGCCTTGGCGGTAACGGGCACGTTGGCCTTGACCGCTTTATTCACTGCGGCGGCAAGGGTCTTGTGGAAATGGCCACCCGGCTTGGCCGCCCAGACATCGTGACTGGCGTGTTTAATCCCACTGGCAGCGGGGGCGGTCCAGCCGACGACGACCTGATACACCAGCACCTCGGCCCCGTCGTCATAGATCCAAGTCTCAAAACCGCGACCGTGGCGGACGGACACCGGTTCGCCCAACATTTGGAGAGCTTCTTCGGCGGGAGTGCCGATCTTCAGCTGCGCCCAAAATTGCTCCGCGGCGAGCGAGGTGACCGAAAGGAGGCAGAGGAGAAAAAAGCGGAGCAGCACGATGCCGGAGATAACGGCACCGATTCAGTGCGGCGCGAGTCCGGAAGCGTCGAATCGGGTAAGCGACCGGTAAAACTCCAGACACGCTCGTTGAGCGGTCGTTTTCCGGGACAGATTTGACGGCATCTTAGCAGTTGAGAGAGGACGAATACTCTCAGCGGCCAGTTGTCCGGGTCCAAGGCGAGAGGTGGGCCTCAAATGGCGTAGAAAGCGCAAAAGACCGGTCAGGACGGGAGATCAACAAGGCAGGGTTGGCCACGAAAAACACGAAAAGCACAAAAATAGGGGGCCGCTCAACACCCAGAGCCAAAACCTACCCTACAGGATTCAATCAATCTGCGGCTAGAGCCGCACCGCAAACGTGCGCTACGACTTAGGCCCTTTTGTGTTTTTTGTGGCCAAACGGTCCGGTGGGTCGGCTGGATTGAGCACAAAACCAGCTTGAACTTACGCAGCAGCGGCGAAAGCTGTGCGGCCTGTTCCCTGCGAGCGTAGCACAATGGATAGTGTAGTGGCCTCCGAAGCCATTGATCTGGGTTCGATTCCCAGCGCTCGCACCAGCTTTCGCCGAGCAAAGTGAGTACGAAGGCTGCCGTCCATAGGCTTGGCGACGGACGGCACAGGGCTTCCGCTGCGGACCCCGAATGGCTACTGCGGCAGGCCAGCCCAAGGGGCAAGCAAAAGGCCGGCGTCATGCCGGCCTTTGTGTTTTCGGAACTGTGAGTCTGCTCAGTGCTTAACGTGCACGACCTTGGTCATAGGCTGGCCGATTTCCTTGAGGAGGTCCTGGAACCAGGGCTGAGTGACGTCGAAGGCCTTGCCGCCCTTGATGCGGGGGAATTCGATCGCGCGGAGTTCGTTGCCGCGCTCCTCGTCGTGGCCGATGAGGCCGGTGACGCCGGTCTTGGCGCACTCGACGGCCTTGAGCACGCAGGCGTCGATGAGCTTGAAGTCGGCCTCGTTGCACGGGGCGGAGCGGGCGAAGTAACCGCTCTTCTGCACGAGCACCTTCTCGGCGCCGAGCTTCTTGGCGAACTGCTCGGCGAACCATTTGCCGGGGTTGATCGTGTCGAGGCGCACGTGGCCGAAGGCGTCGCGGGCGACTTCCTGGCCGCTGGCGGTGAGCTCGGCGATGATTTCCTCGAGGCCGGCGCCCTCGGAGATGAAGAGGTTGATGTTGCCCTGCTGGTCCATGAGGGCCTTGAGGCGCTTCGCCTCGGCCTCGATGTCGAGAGCCATTTCCGGAATGTAGAGGCCGTGGACGGAGTAGCGCTGCTTGGTGACGCCGAGACCCGGAATCCACGGCTGGGCGGCGAGGCTCTTCTGGTATTCGCGCGCGGTGGCGGCGGTGAGCCAGCCGCAGTTGCGGCCCATGACCTCGTGCACAATGAGCATGCGGCCGGAGGCGCCGAGCTCGGTGACGACGTTGCGGAAGAACTTCGCGCCCTGCTCGGCGGCGGTGTCGGCGCCGAGGCTCTGACGGATGGGGATGATGTCGTTGTCGATCGTCTTGGGCAGACCGATGACGTTGAGCTTGTAATTGTGTTTCTGGAGGTGGGCCGCGAGGTCGGCGGCCGTGGTGTTGGTATCGTCACCGCCAACGGTGTGGAGGATGTCGATGCCGTCCTTCTCGAGTTGGGCGGCGGCGACCTCGAGCGGGTGCTGGCCTTCCTTGATGAGGCCGCGCTTCACGGCGTCCTTGACGTTGGTAAGTTTGACGCGGCTGTTGCCGATAGCGCTTCCGCCGTAGTTCTTCAGGAGGTGGGCCTGGGCGCGGACCTCGGGGGTGACGGGGTAGCTCTGGCCGAGGAGCAGGCCCTTGTAGCCGGAGCGGTAGCAGATGATCTCCCAGTCGGGGCACTGCTGCGTGTAGTGGACGATGAGTTGTCCGGTGGCGGCGCTGAGGCAGGGGGCGTGACCGCCGGCGGTGAGGATGGCGACTTTCTTCTTGGTCTGGCTCATAGTTGGAAAAGGGAGCGGGAAACGTGCCACGGCCGGGCGGGCGGAGGCAACCGGGAATCCGCTTATGGCACGCACTTGGCAAGAAACGCCGAGGGCTGTGGTAGGGGCGTTCAAAGGGACCGGCGCGAGGGCACCCCGGGTCCCTTATCGGCTGACCCAAACTTCGCGCTAGCTCAGGCCTTCTTGCGGGACTTCAGCCACTCGCGGACGAACTCCACGACGATGGGGAGGACGGAGAGGATGATGATGGCGAGGATCACCAGCTTGAAGTTCTTCTGCACGAAAGGCTGGTTGCCGAACAGGTAGCCGGCGTAGGTGAAGAAATAGATCCAGACGAAGCCGCCGATGATGTTGTAGGCGATGAAACGTGAGTAGGTCATCGAGCCGACCCCGGCGACGAAGGGAACGAAGGTGCGCACGATGGGCACGAAACGGGCGAGGATGACGGCGCGGCCGCCGTATTTCTCGAAGAAGGCGTGCGCTTTCTCGAGGTGCTTCTTGCGCAGCCAGATCGAGTCCTCGCGCTTGAAAACGGCGGGACCGACCTTGTGGCCGATCCAGTAGTTGAGCGTGTCGCCGATCACGGCCGCGATGAACAGCAGAAGCGCCATCAGGTGGACGTTGAGCACCGGGACGGGGTGTTCCGGAGTGGAGGCGCAGAATGCACCGGCGGCAAAAAGCAGCGAGTCGCCGGGCAACAGAGGCATGACCACGAGACCGGTCTCGGCGAAGATGATCAGGAACAGGATGGCATAGGTCCATGCGCCGTAGTCGGCGATCAGCTCCTTGAGGTGGACATCGATGTGGAGGATGAAATCGATGAGCTTCTTCGTGAGGTCGAGCATGGTGGGCAGCAAAAAGGGCAGGTCGTTGTGCGATCCTGCCCGGTGGTAAAAGGGGTGGGGTGGCTTAGACGTCGGCCTTGGTCTTGCGCAGACCCTGGACGCGGTCGCCTTCCTTCCACTGGCCGCGCTTCTTGAGGAGGGCCACGCGCTCAAAGCGCTTGAGGACATTGCGTTTGACGACCACGCCGCCGCCGGCGGCCTTGAGACTGGGATGCTGGGACATGATAAAGTGTCTGGTTAAGGTGATTTGGACTGCGTGAAGGGTCGGGATGTAGAGTTCGCCATAGCCCATGACAAGTATTTTTCGCCCACGTTTTCGGCGCTGACCTCAATCCACTGCGGGATCGCGTAAGGATGATGGTTATGGACCCAGGCGCCGAGTGATGACGCGTTGGCCGGCAGGTATTTGAACCAGACCCGGAATTCCTCGGCCTGCTCGAGTTTGCCCTCGTGGTGATAGTGCGAAGTGACGGGCCCGTCCACTTGGGCGCAAACCGCCAGCCTAGCCTCAACCGCACCGCGGGCAAGTCGGTCGGCATCGGCCCGGTTGGCGGTGGTGGTCCAAGCGACGAACATGACGGAAGTTTCAATGGGTCCGGGTTTTCCGCAAAGCCAAAATCCTGGCCCGCGTGTGACAAATTAGCCCTTGACCCCCGGGGGGCTCGACCTACCTATGACCCTTTCATTTTCCCAGACCATGAGAGACGAATACATCCGCGAAGCCCAGAAAGTCATCAACGACCCGAACATCCTGATCAACGTGGTTTCCCGCCGCGTGAAACAGCTGCGGCGCGGCAGCCGTCCGCTGGTGGAGTCGCTCGAGAAGCTCAGCCCTGAGGACATTGCTCTGCGCGAGGTCGCCGAAGGCAAGATCAGCTTCGAGCTCCACACGGCCTGAGGTCGGGCGACACGCGCTGAAATCAGCGTCCGCCACCATTCCACTTCCGCGAAGCGAGGCCCCGGCCTCGCTTCTTTGTTTGCCGCCCGCGCCGCTCCGGCGCATGAATTCTAACGACCATGGCCGCCAAGTCCCATGATGCCACCCGCTACACCGAGCTTCGGAACCCGAAGGCTCTGCGGGACTATTTCATCCACGACAAGTTCGAGGCAGGCGTGAAGCTGACCGGCTCGGAGGTGAAGTCCATCCGCGGGGGCAAGGCCCAGCTCAGCGACGCCTTTGCCCGGATCGAGAAGGGCGAGGTCTGGCTGCACGGCGCCTACATCGAGGAGTATTCGCACGCCGGACTCGCGCAGCACTCGCCGCGGCGCCCACGCAAGCTGCTGCTTCGCGCCTCCGAGATCCGCAAGCTGGTGTCGGAAATCGAGACAGCCGGCCGCCAGCTCGTGGCGCTGCGCATGTATTTCAAAGAAGCCCTGGTGAAAGTTGAGATTGCCACCGCCACGGGCAAGAAGCAGTTCGACAAGCGCGAAGACGTCAAAAAACGCGAACAGAACCTCGAAGCCCGCCGCGCCCTCCACACCCGCCGATGAAGTCCCCCGCCTCCCGCTCCCGCCGCCTCCCGAACGAAGTCACCGTGCGTGTGCCCGGCAGCACGTCGAACTGCGGCGCGGGCTTCGACTCGCTCGGCATGGCGCTCTCCATCTACAACGAGATCACCCTCACGCGCGGCGACTGGAGCGGCTCGCGTCCGGCGGGCCCGAGCGACACGCACGGCCTCGACATGGCCGACGAGGCCGCCGGCCTGTTCTTCGTGCGCGCCGGGGTGGATGAGATCGGCTACACGCTCGCCATCCGCGGCGATGTGCCGATGTCGCGCGGCCTCGGCTCAAGCGTGACGCTGCGCGCCGGCGTGGTTGCGGCGCTCAATGAACTCACGGGAGCGAAACTTTCCAAGGACGACCTCTGCTCGCTTGTCACCCAGCTGGAAGGCCACCCCGACAACGCCACGCCCGCGGTGATCGGCGGCTTTTGCGTGGCGCGCTGCGATGCGCACACGGGCGAATTGCTCGGTGTGCTGCGCAAGCCCATCGGCAAGGAACTCTGCTTTGTCTGCGCCTCGCCCGACCAGGAACTGGAGACGAAGAAGGCGCGCGGCATCCTGCCGAAGGAGCTGCCGTATTTCGACGCGGTGAAGAGCGTGAACAGCGCCACCTACGTGGTCGCGGCGTTTTTGTCCGGCGAATACGACCGGCTGCGCCACGCGGTTAAGGATTTCCTGCACGAGCCGTATCGTCTGCCGCTGATTCCGGGCGCGAAGCCCGCGATCGAGGCCGGTGTGGCGGCCGGCGCGCTGACCGGCTGGCTGAGCGGCAGCGGTTCGACCGTGCTCTGTGTGGCGCGGCCCAAGGACGCGGCCAAGGTCGGGCGAGCGATGGTCGGGGCCTTTGCCGCCCATAAGCTTTCCGCGACCGTGCGGTCGCTGCACGCCGACAATGACGGCCTGAGGGTCGTCAGGCGGTCTTGAACGGATTGCCGGTCACCGTGACGACCTTCACCTTCGGCGGGTGCGGGTCGGGCCAGTGCTTCACGACTTCCTCAGCGAGGACGGTCCACTTGAAAGGCTTGCGGACAATCGCCTTCAGTGACGGCACCGCCGCGAGTTCGCGCGGCGTGAACGACATGTTGTAGGCGGTGATCATCACGGCGGGGATGTCGGGATTGATCTTCTGCACCTCGGCGATGAGTTGCAGCCCGTTCATGTCGGGCATCTGGTAATCGGAAATGATCATCCCGACATTGAGGCCGGGGATGGCGCGGAGCGCGTCTGCGGGTTTCGTGAAACCATGGACCGGGCAGGCGAGGTGATCGCTCAGCAGCTGCTGTAGCAGATCGATGTAGGAAAACTCGTCGTCAACCAGAACGACGATTTTGCCGGCGTGTTTGTTCGTCGAGAGTGACATACGTTTTGGGAGGTGCCACGGCCCGTTGGCGGAATATTTGTGAATGGATTACGGCTTGCCGTCCAGCGCATTAACTCATGATGGCTTGGCATGCTGCACGTTGTGCTCTTTCAGCCGCAGATTCCGCAAAACACCGGCAATATCGGCCGCATGTGCGCGGTGACGCGTTCGCGGCTGCATCTGATCCATCCGCTGGGCTTTGAAGTCACCGACAAAAACCTCAAGCGCGCCGGTATGGATTACTGGTTTTCGCTGGATGTGCACCACCACGCGGATTGGGCGGCGTTCAAGGCAAGTGCGGTCGCGCCGCAGCGACTCTGGCTCTTCACGACCCATGCCACGCGTGGTTTTTGGGACGTGCGTTATGCCGAGGGCGATGGTCTGGTCTTCGGCAACGAGGAGGCCGGCGCGCCCGATTGGCTGCATGAGGAGCTGCAGGACGAACGCCGGATCAAGATCCCGCATGCCAACGGCGAGTTGCGTTCGCTCAATCTCTCGACCGCCGCCGGCATCGCGACCTATGAGGCACTGAGACAGGTCGGGATGCCGCGTTGAGCGCTCAGCGCGAAGCCTTGAGGGCCGCGACGACGTTGGCGGGCACGAACTTCGTGACGTCGCCACCGAGTTTGGCGATCTGCTTCACCAGCGTGGAGCTGGTGTAGCTGTAATTTTCGTTCGGCATCACGAAGATGGCTTCCACGTTCGGCTCGAGGTGTCGGTTCATCAGCGCCATGTTGAACTCGAACTCAAAGTCGGAGAACGCGCGCAGGCCGCGGATGATCGCATGCGCTTTTTGCTGGCGCGCAAAATCCACGAGCAGGCCATCAAAGCTGACGACTTCGACATGCTTGAGATGGCCGACGTTGCCCCTGATCAGTTCCACGCGTTCCGTGGCGTTGAAGAGCGGGGTCTTGGTCGAACTGAGCGCGACAGCGACTGTCACGCGGTCGAACAGCCGCGCGGCGCGTTCCAGCACATCAAGGTGGCCGTTGGTGATCGGGTCGAACGTTCCGGGGTAGATGCAATGCTTCATGCGACCGGTTGCAGCCAACCGCGGCAGGCCGGTGATGGCGAGGCTGTTTTGCGTCAAATCCCGGTTGCCAAGCCGCGGGGCGCGCGCTCGACTCGCCTCCTATGCGTTTCACCCTGGCCAACTGGCTGACCGTCTCCCGGGTGCCGGCGATGTTCATCATCGTCTGGCTGATGAACCGCGAATTCCAGTGGGCGGCGACCATCGCATTCTGGCTGTTCATCGCGGCGGCGCTGACCGACTGGTTTGACGGCATGGTGGCGCGGGCGCGTGGCGAAGTGTCGTCGTTCGGCCGGTTCATGGATGCGATCATCGACAAGGTGATGGTTATCGGCCTGATGATCGCGCTGGTGGTGGGCGACTATTTCATGGGCCACGAGGTCGCGGCGATGGTGCTGCTGCTCTGCATCCTCGGCCGCGAATTTGCGGTCTCGGGCATGCGCATGGCGGCGGCGGTCAAGGGCATCACGATCGAGGCCGACCAGGGCGGCAAGGTGAAGACCTTCATCCAGCTCAACGCCATTGGCTGGCTGATGGGCGCGCGCATGTTCTCCCGCGATTTCGGCGACCTTTTCGGCCACGAGCGGCTGGCAATCGACATCGTGCACTGGACCGGACTGGGGCTGTTTGTGCTCTCGGCGGTGCTCACGATCACATCCGGTTATTCCTATTTCCGCCGCCACGGCCACGTGGTGCTGGACTGAGGCCATGCGGCTGACGGAACCGAAGTGGCCGCGGGTGCTGCCGGCAAAGTTTGTGGTCGCGTTCGCCACGCTCGGTCCGCTGGGCAAGCGGCTGCCGGCGCCGGGCACCTGGGGCTCACTGGCCGGCGTGCTTTATACATTGGTTTTTTTCGGGCGCATCGGCTGGGTGCCGACGCTGCTCGTCACGCTCGCGCTGTGCTACCTGGCGGTGGGCCTGACCGGGGAGGCCTCCCGCCGGATGGGCAGGAGCGATCCCGGTGAGGTGAATCTGGACGAGTTCATCGTGATGCCGCTGGTTTACCTCGGTTGGCAGAGCGGCAACCTGGCCGCCTGGCCGCCGTGGGCGGTGATCGGGGCAGGGTTCGGCCTGTTCCGGCTTTTCGACATCCTGAAGCCGCTGGGCATCGCCCGACTGCAACGTTGGCCGGGCGGATGGGGGATTGTTGCGGATGATCTTGCGGCCGCGCTCGCCGCCTGCGGGTCGCTGCACCTGCTCGCCTGGCTCTGGACGCTGCGCTGACTCAGGGCTTTTCGCCGGTTTCTTTGCGCCGGGAGCGGATGTTTTCGACGACCTGCCGGAAGGTCACCTCGGCCCGCACCCGGGTGTTGAAGCTCAGTTCGTCGCCATCAGGACCCCACGAGGCGCGGAGACCGAGGCCGAGCAGCCACTGGGTCTTGGAGTTGAAGGTGTATTTCCGCGGCACATACCAAAGCATGCTCGGCCGCAGGTAGAGAAAGTGCTCGGTGACGTCGCCGAGCACGGCGGTGGTGGCGTAAGTGGCGGAAAAGGTCCACTTGACCTGACCGAGGTCGTAAATGGCGCCGGCGGTGAAGTTCATCGAATCATCCAAGGGCTGGTTACGCACAGGAGTGCCCGCGATGTCGCTCACGGAAACCAGATCAAGGCCGGCGCCGGCAAAGGTGGTGAGCTTGCGGTTGCGCGTGGAGTGATGCTGCACGAGGAAACCCGGGGCGAAGTGGTTGAGCCCGTCGGTCAGGTTCACCGGCGGGCTGCCGACCGGCACCTCAACGTTGACGAAGACGCTGGTTTCCATGTCCGGATCGGGCCAGCCGCGGAGGATGTATTTGCTGCCGAGACGGAGCTCGCCGATGCCGTAGCCATCGTTGCCGCCGCCGAAACCGTGGGTGAAATAGACGGCCGCCTCGGGGTTGATTTCGAAGTTTTCCTTCAACGCCCAGCGAAAACCGGTGTCCACGCGCATGTAGTCGCGGCGGATGAGGTCGCCGAGGTGGGGATGCAGGGTCAGCTTGATCGTCCCGGGCGGATCGATGTCGGGGAGATCGAAGTCAAACAGTCCGCGCACCTTGGTGAGGAAGGAGGTGTCGCCTGGCGGCGTTTGGCTGCTGGCCGCGCTGGGCACGGTCTGGGCCGCGGCGGTCAGGACGAGGATCGTGAAAAGCGTGAAAAAGGAGCGTGGTCGCACGGCAGGTCAGTGGAGAATTTGCAGGAATTCCATGGGGAGGCGCACCAGCAGGCCCTGCTGGAGCACGTCCACAGACACGACGATTCCCTGCGGGTTCGCCGGATCGTCCACATGGCCTTCCAGTCCTTTCAGCGGGCCGCCGTTCACCTTCACCTTGGTGCCTTTCCGCATCAGGGGGTGGACCATGGCCTCGAGTCCGGAGGCGCAGACGGTCTTCACGTCCTCCAGCTGGCGGAGAAAGACCGCTTCGTTGTCCACCAGCATGGCGCGGACCAGCAGGTCCTGCTGGTAGATGCGGGTCTTCTTCTCGGGCTCGATCCGGACAAACACGTAGCCCGGGAACAGCGGCTTGGTGAAGACCTTCTTTTGCGTGCCGTAGCGACGGACGCTCTGGATCAGCGGCAGATAATGCGCGAAGCGCTCCCGGGCCACGAGGTCGTCGAATTTCTTTTCGCAGCGCGGCTTGGTGTGGCACACGAACCAGCGCGGTTCGGCGAAGTCAGGCAGGTGCTGGCCCATGGGTCAGAGTGCGGCCAGCTGCCGGAGCGCGTCGAGGTAGCCGGGGAAGCCCTTGCCGCTGATCATGCCGATGCAGGCGGCGGCGGTGTAGGAATGGCGGCGGAATCTCTCGCGCTTTTTGATGTCGGAGATGTGGACCTCGATCGCCGGCAGCGGGGCGACGCTTTTCAGGGCGTCGTGCAGGGCGATGCTGGTGTGGGTGTAGGCGCCGAAATTGACGATGTAGCCGGCGATGCCGCGGTCGGCGAGGGCGTGGATGCGGTCGATCAGTGCGCCCTCATGGTTGGACTGGAAGAACACGACGCCCACGCCCAGCCGGCGCGCCTCGGCGCGGATGAGTTTCTCCAGCTCCTTGAGCGTGGCGGTGCCGTAGACCGCCGGCTCGCGCTTGCCGAGGCGGTTCAGATTTGGGCCGTGGAGGATGGCGATCTTCTTCATGGGAGGGAAACCACGGAACACACGGAATTCACAGAAGGGGCGATCCGAAAAGTATACATGCGCTGTTTTCTGTGTCTTCCGTGGTCGGTTCAGAGCGGGTTCTCGGTCTCGATGAACTCCCAGGGCAGGCGGAATTTCTTGGCCAGCTCGGCGGCGAGGGCCTTCACGCCGTGGGTTTCCGTGGCATAGTGGCCACAGCAGAGGAGGTTGAGCCGGTGCTCCTGCGCGTAGTTGAACCATTCCTCGCGCAGCTCGCCGGTGATGAGGGTGTCCACGCCCGCGGCGAGCAGGTGCGGCACGGCACCGTTGCCTGAACCGCTGCAAAAGGCGACGAGCTTGGGCACAGCGGTGCCGCACTCGATCGAGACGACACGCGGGTAAAGCTCCTCCAGGCGGGCTACGAGCTGGCTGCGCTTGAATTTGTTGGGCGCGATCCAGCCGATGAGCTCGTTCTCGTGGGGGAGGAACTGCCGGCGGGGTTTTAGGCCGAGTTGGCGGGCGAGGATGACGTTGTTGCCGATCTCCTCGTGGGCGTCGAGGGGGAGGTGGCTGGAGTAAACCGCACAGTTTCCCCGCACGAGGGCGGCGAACCGGCCATAGACCGGCCCCGTCAAGGGCTGCACGCCGCCCCAGAACAGCCCGTGGTGCACGATCAGGAAATCCACGCCGCGCTCAACGGCGCGCTCGAAGGGCACGAGGCCGGCGTCCACCGCGGCGCCGATGCGAGTCACGCGCCCGTCGTTGGCGACCTGCAGGCCGTTGTGGGCGCCCGGGAAATCCTTGAACGAGGGACGGCGCGTGCGCCGGTCACAGTAGTCCACCAGATGTTGGAGCAATGCCATGATCCGAGACTGAAGCCCGGCCGGGTGCCGCGCAAGCGGGTGTTTACGGGTTGCCTCGCCGGGACGCGGTTGCACCGTGGTAACCATGCCTGCCCGCAAGAAGCCGAGGCCCGTCGATCTCATCGGTCTGGCCACCGAGACCTTCCCCCACCGCCCGAGCTGGGATGAGTATTTCATGGCCACGGCCAAACTCATCGCATCGCGCTCCAACTGCGAGCGGCTCAACGTCGGCTGCGTGATCGTCTCCGCCGGGGAGCGCAAGAACCGCCTCATCGCCGCCGGCTACAACGGCTGGCTGCCCGGCACGCCGCACCAGTCAAGGGTGCGCGACGGGCACGAGCAGGCCACGGTGCATGCCGAGCAGAATGCCATCGCCGACGCCGCCCGCCGCGGGTCCAGTGTGGACGGTTGCACGGCCTATGTGACCCATTACCCGTGCATCAACTGCGCCAAGATTCTCGCGGCCGCCGGCATCGCCGAGATCAAATACCACGAGGATTACCGCAACGATCCGCTCGTGCGTCCGATCCTTCGGGATGCCGGGGTGAAGATCATCAAGCTCTGAGCGGCCCCGGCGCCGCTTTTGCACCATGAAGGAACGCCGCACCGCGCGGAAAACCCCGAGCCTCGCCGGCCAGCTGCTGCTGGCGCATCCGGTGCTGCGTGACCCGAATTTCCGGCGCACCGTCGTGCTTTTGTCCGGACACGACCCGCAGGGCGCGATGGGGGTGGTGCTGAATCGCCCACTGGGCAAGCAGCTGGGCGAGCTTAACCTCAGTTTCGCGACCAGTCCCCTGGCGGGGGTTCCGCTCTATGCCGGAGGACCGGTGGAGCGGGAGAACCTGATCCTCGTGACCTGGCAGTGGATACCCGCCGATCAGGCGTTCCAGCTAACCTTTGGCGTCGAAGTTGAGCGGGCGACCGAGTTGGTCGGTCAACCCGGGCTCACCATGCGGGCGTTTCTTGGCTATTCTGGGTGGGGGCAGGGCCAGCTGGAGAACGAATTACAGCATGACACCTGGATCCCCACGCCGGTTGAGGGAGATTGGTTGCTGAAGCACGACGGGGTTCCGCTCTGGCGCCACCTGATTGCCCATGCCGATCCGGATTTGCGGGTGCTGGCTGACGCGCCCGACGATCCGACCGTAAATTAGGCCCATCAGCAGGTTATGGTTTTGGCTAGGGCGGCTTAAACTCGATTCAAAGGTAGCGCGGAGGTTCGCGATCGGCTGGGAACGCCGCCTGATCCCAAGAAAAAATATTTTCCTTTGACACTGCTTCGCGCGGTCCCCTTCTTCTGTCCCTTTATGAAAGTCGTTTCCTCCATCAAATCCGCCAAGCTGCGTCACCCGGCGTGCCAGGTTGTCCGTCGCAAGGGCAAGATTTACGTCATCAACAAGGTCGAGCCGCGTTACAAGGCGCGCCAAGGCTGATTAACCTCCTACTTTTCCCGTGAAGACCGAAGGCCATCCCGTCCTCAACAACGTCTGCTTCCTCGACATCGGAACAGGCAAGAAATTCCTCACCAAGTCCACGATGAAGTCCGCCCGCGTCGAGAAGATCGACGGCCAGGACTATTTCGTGGTGGTGCGCGACGTGACCATGGATTCGCATCCCGCCTACACCGGCGAGAAGCGCCTCGTGGACACCGCCGGTCGCGTCGAGAAGTTCACCACGAAGTTCAAGCGCGGCGCCGCCAAGGCCAAGTAAGGCCGGCCGTCAGTCCCGCTCTCCGAAGCCCTCCCTCGCGGAGGGCTTTTGTTTTTTTGATCACCACGAAATCCACAAAACAGACGAAAAAGAATAGGCAGCTCCGGGTTTCGTGTATTTCGTGGGTTTCGTGGTGACCCAACCGACCAAGCTGCTCTGCCTCGACTGCGATTCAACGCTCAGCGCCATCGAGGGCGTGGATGAACTCGCCCGCTTGCGCGGCCCGGCCGTGCTGGCCCAGGTTGCCCAGATGACCAACGACGCGATGGACGGGAAAATTCCGCTCGAGTCGGTCTTTGCTCGCCGGCTGGAAATCATCCGCCCGGGACGCTCCGAGGCTGCGGCCATCGGCGAGCAGTATATCCGCGAAATCGAGCCCACGGCCGTGGCGACCTTGGCCACGCTCAAGGCGGCCGGCTGGACCCCGGTCATCGTCAGCGCCGGCTACACCCAGGTCATCGAGCCGTTGGCGCAACTGCTGGGCATCGCGCGCATCGAGGCCGTGCGGCTGGATTTCGACGCGGCGGGCAATTACACGGGCTTCGACGCCGCGCATCCGGCCACCCGCAGGGGCGGCAAACCCGAGATTGTCCGCACGCTCAAGGCCGAGTTCCGGCCCGCCCGCGTCGTCGCCGTGGGCGACGGCGTGAGTGACCTGGAAACGCGTGATGAGGTTGACCTGTTTGTGGGCTTCGGTCGTTATGCCGAGCGCGCCAAGGTTAAGGCCGGGGCGCATGCCTTTATCCAGAGCCTCGCGGATCTGATTCCGTTGCTGGCGTAAATCCGGTTGCGGTTCGCCGCGGCCTGAATCCTCAGTCCTCCCATGATGCGCCGAACCGTTTACAGCCTCCTTTTCTTTCTGCTCGCGCCTGCGCTGTGGTCCGCCGGGGCCGCTCCGTCCGGCGATTTTCCCCGCGCGCTCTCCAGCTACGCCGATCCGGCGGGTGCGGGCGTGCTGGATATCCTGAAATCGCGCGCCGCAGCCGAGCCGTTCAATGTCGTGGCGACGCTGATCTTCGTGCTGGCGGTGCTGCACACCTTCGCCACCGCGAAGATCCGCCACTGGGCGCATGTCGTCGAGCATCGGCACCTCGAGCGACTGAAACAGCGGCCCAACCAGACCGATCGTGACGGCGACGGTCGGCCGGACGAAGTCAGCTTCTGGGGCCAGATCCTGCATTTCTTTGGTGAGGTTGAGGCCGTGTTTGGCATCTGGGTGATCGTGCTGGGCGGTGCCATCGTGTGGTTCAAGGGCGTGGACACGACTGTCGGCTACATTGCGCACACGGTTAACTTCACCGAGCCCATGTTCGTGGTCGTGATTATGGCGCTGGCTTCGACCCGGCCGGTCATGCGCCTGGCCGAGCAGTGCCTCAGAGCGGTCGCCTCGCTCGGCGGTGGCCGGCCCGTGGCGTGGTGGTTCTCGATTCTCACGATCGCGCCGCTGCTGGGCTCGTTCATCACCGAGCCGGCGGCCATGACGATTGCTGCGCTGCTGCTCGGCAAACAGTTCTACGATCTGAAGCCCTCGCCGAAGCTGATGTATGCGACGCTGGGCCTGTTGTTCGTTAACATCTCCATTGGCGGCACACTCACGCACTTTGCCGCGCCGCCGGTGCTGATGGTCGCGGCGGCTTGGGGCTGGGACATGAAATACATGTTCACCCACTTCGGCTGGCACGCGGTGACCGGGATCGTGATCTCCAATGTCGTCTATTTCCTGGCCTTCCGGAATGAGCTGCTGGCGCTCAAGACGCCCGATCGTTCCGGCGAACGGGCCGAGGAGCCGGTGCCGGCCTGGGTCACGTTTGTGCATCTGCTGTTCCTCGGTTTCACGGTTTGGGCGGCGCACACGCCGGTGCTTTTCATCGGCGGATTCCTGTTCTACCTGGCTTTTGCCCAGGCCACGGCCCACCACCAGAGCAAGGTGGAACTCCGCGGGCCGATGCTCGTCGGTTTCTTTTTGGCGGGTCTGGTGATCCACGGTGGGTTGCAGGCTTGGTGGATCGCACCCGTGCTTGGCAGCCTGGGCGAAGTGCCGCTCTTTGCGGGCGCGACGATCCTCACGGCCTTCAACGACAACGCCCTCATCACCTATCTGGCCACGTTGGTGCCCGGTTTCAGCGAGGAACTGAAATATGCGGTGGTGGCCGGCGCCGTGACTGGCGGCGGCCTGACGGTCATCGCGAACGCGCCGAACCCGGCCGGCCAGTCCATCCTGCAGCGCTATTTCCCGGAGGGCGTGTCGCCGCTCGGCTTGTTCCTCGGCGCCCTCACGCCCACCTTGGTCGTAGTGTTCTCCTTCATGGTGCTGTGAGGGGGCTTCCGACTCACGGGAACAGGCCTCGCTTGGACTTCGCCTCCGCGACGCGGCTGATGCCGAGAAGGAGGGCGGCGGTGCGCCGGGAGCAGTTATATTTCTTTTTCGTCTCCTCGACCGACGCCTTCGCCTTGGCGAGCATGCGGTAGAGTTTGTCGAAGACTTCGTTCTTCGTCCAATAGTAGTTCTGCTGGTTCTGCAGCCACTCGAAATAGGAAACGATCACGCCGCCGGAGTTGCAGAGCACGTCGGGGATGATCTCAATGTCGCCGCGCTGGGCGAGAATCTCGTCGGCTTTGTTGGTGGTCGGGCCGTTCGCGCCCTCGGCGAGCACGCGGCAGCGCAGTTTGCCGGCGTTCTGTTCGGTGATGACGCGCTCCAGCGCGGCCGGGATAAGCACGGTGCATTCCAGCTCCATGAGCTGTTCGTTCGTGATCGGTTCGCCGCCGGGGAAGCCTTGGAGAGTCTTATGCTGCGCCACCCAGGCTTGGGCGGCCTTCAGGTCGAGGCCCTTGGCGTTGTAGACGCCGCCGGTGTAGTCGGAGATGGCGATGACTTCGGCGCCCCAGTGATAGAGTGCATGGCCGGCCTCGCTGCCGACGTTGCCGAAGCCCTGGATGGCCACGGTCGTCTTCTCGGGTTCGATGCCGAGGTCCTGGAGGTAGGATTTCACGAACCACGCCACGCCTTCGCCGGTGGCCTCGCGGCGGCCGAGCGAGCCGCCGAGGACGATGGGTTTGCCGGTGATGACGCCCGGGTCGAAGTGGCCCTTGTGGTTCGAATAGGTGTCCATCATCCAGGCCATGACCTGTTCGTTGGTGCCGACGTCGGGCGCGGGGATGTCCACGTTGGGTCCGATGAAGGGCAGTATTTCCTGCATGTAACGGCGGGAGAGTCGCTCGAGTTCCGTCGTGGACAGCTTGCGCGTGTCCACGATCACGCCGCCCTTGGCGCCGCCGTAGGGCAGGCCGGCGAGCGAGCACTTCCAGCTCATCCACATGGCCAGCGCGGCGACCTCGCCGAGCGTGACGTCGTGGTGAAAGCGGATGCCGCCCTTGGCCGGGCCGGTGGAGAGGTTGTGCTGCACGCGGTAACCCTCGAAGATCTCGACGCGGCCGTCGTCCATGCGCACGGGCATGGAGACGATCACGCAGCGGCGGGGGCGCTTGGTGCGCTCCCGGACGGAGGCGTCCATTTGGAGGATGTCGGCGGCGATATCGAACTGCCGGCAGGCCTGTTGGAAGACAGTGGATTGATAGACGGTGCTCTCGAGTGACATTGGGGTAGGGGCCGGAGGGGCCCGGTTTGTTAGGCGCCCAGCTTGGTAGATTTAGTGTCATAAGCAATTTGCTTTCGGCCTGAACGGTGGTGCGCAAAGCTTCGGCTCCTGACACAGGGCTGACAGTGGCTCGTGTTAGCCTTTTGCCCGATTCTGACTCAGATTCTCCGGTTATGCCCCTGTTCAAACTCCATGCGGAATACCAGCCCACCGGCGACCAGCCCCAGGCCATCCAGGCGCTGGTGGATTCGCTCCGCGCGGGCAACCGCCATCAGACGCTCCTCGGCGTCACGGGCTCGGGCAAGACCTTCACGATGGCCAACGTCATCGCGCAGCTGGACCGGCCGGCGCTGATCATCTCGCACAACAAGACGCTCGCGGCGCAGCTCTACTCGGAGTTCAAGGCCTTCTTCCCGGAGAACGCGGTCGAATACTTTGTCAGCTACTACGACTACTACCAGCCCGAGGCCTACGTGCCGTCGAGCGACACCTTCATCGAGAAGGATTCCTCCATCAACGAGGAGATCGAGCGCCTGCGCATCGCCACGACCAGTTCGCTCGTGAGCCGGCGCGACGTGATCGTGGTCGCCAGCGTGTCCTGCATCTACGGCCTCGGCTCGCCCGAGGAGTTTTTCTCCATGCGCATCGTGCTGGAACGCGGCGCCACGCTGAACCGCAACAAGTTCCTGGAGCGCCTCGTGGACAACCTCTATGAGCGCAACGACTACGACCTGAAGCGTGGCGCCTTCCGCGTGCGCGGCGACACGGTGGATGTGATGCCCGCTTACCTGGAGCACGGTCTGCGCGTGGAGTTTTTCGGCGATGAGATCGATTCACTCACGGAATTTGAGTCGGTCAGCGGGGCGGTGATCCGCAAGATCGACCGCTTCGAGCTCTACCCGGCCAACCAATACGTGACGTCGCGCGGCAAGCTCGACGTCGCCATCGGGCGCATCAAGGCCGAGTTGGAGGAGCGCGTGGCCTTCTTCGAGAAGGAGCAGAAGTATCTCGAAGCCCAGCGCGTGCGCATGCGCACGACCTACGATCTCGAGATGCTCCAGGAAATGGGTTTTTGCAGCGGCATCGAAAACTACTCGCTGCACCTCACCGGCCGGAAGCTCGGGGACCGGCCGTTCTGCCTCGTGGATTTCTTTCCCAAGGACTTCCTTACGCTGGTGGACGAGAGCCACGTTTCCATTCCCCAGATTGGCGGCATGTATAACGGCGACCTGGCGCGCAAATCCACGCTGGTTAATTTCGGCTTCCGCCTGCCCTCGGCCCTCGACAACCGGCCGCAGAGTTTCGCCGAGTTCCAGTCCATCACCGGTCAGACGCTCTACGTCTCGGCCACCCCGGCGCCGTTCGAGCTGAAACTCTCAACCGTTATCGCGGAGCAGGTCATCCGTCCGACGGGTCTCGTGGACCCTCAGATCACGCTGCGTCCGACCAAGGGACAGGTCGAGGACCTGATCGGCGAGGTGCGCAAGGCCGTGGAGGCCGGCGAGCGCGTGCTCGTGACCACACTGACCAAGCGCCTCTCCGAGGACCTCACCTCCTACATGCGCGATTCGAAGATCCGCGTCGAATACCTGCATTCCGACATCGACGCCCTCGAGCGCGTCGAGATCCTCCGCAACCTGCGCCGGGGCAATTTTGACGTGCTGATCGGCATCAATCTCCTGCGCGAGGGCCTCGACCTGCCCGAGGTGGCGCTGGTAGCCGTGCTCGACGCCGACAAGGAGGGATTTCTCCGCAGCGCCACCAGCCTCATGCAGACGGCCGGGCGCGCGGCGCGCCACGAGAAGGGACGCGTCATCTTCTACGCCGACAACATCACCGAATCCATCCGCAGCACGATGGACGAGGTGGCCCGCCGCCGGGAGAAGCAGCTCGCCTACAACCGCGAGCACGGCATCACCCCGCGCAGCGTGAAGCGCGGCGTGCAGGCCAGCTTGCGCATGTATGACGGCAAGGACCGAGACGACGAGGCCGCGGTCGCCGAGTCTGCCGACGACGTGAAAGCCGTGATCGCCGAACTGGAAGACGACATGCAGGTCGCCGCCGGCAAACTGGAGTTCGAACGTGCCGCCCTGCTGCGCGACCAGATCAACGCGCTGAAGACCGGCGACTACAAGAAACTCGGCGCCAAGCCGGCAGCTTACGGACGGAAAGGGAAGAAGAAGGCCAAGTAACCTATTCTGTCATCCTGAGCGGAGCGAAGGATTCAAGGGAAATTCGCCGTCGCGAATCACTGGATTCTTCGCTGCGCTCAGAATGAAACGCGGACGGGCATAAAACAAAAAGGGCGCACCCGATGTGCGCCCCTGGATCGGATCGGCTGCTCCGACTCACTCCGGCTGGATTGATCCGCCGTGGTTCTGGCGGCACTCGTTCATGACGCGCAGCCAGATCTCGCGCAGGTCGAAGAGTCGCGGGGTGGCGTATTCCTTGTAGCGCAGGGCCAGAGGCGTGGCACCGGCGTCCGGCTCGTTCAGCCGGGCCAGCGTCAGGTTCAGCTCCTGGAGGGCGCGTTTGAAGAGCACGACGGCGAGCGTATAGTCGCCCATTTCCAGCGCCTGAACGGCTTGGAGCGCCTGCTCGTGACCACGGTAGAGGAGGGCCTGCAGCGTGATGCCGAGTGCGGGCGGCACCCGGCCGGGTTGTGCGGCCACGCGCTCCCAGTGGGCGATCAGACTCAGGTAAAGGGCGCGCGAGGAGATATAAACCGGGTTGCGATGCAGCGTGTAGGGATCCCACGGCCCGTCGAATATCTCGTTGGTGGCATCAAGGTCGATTTCATCCTCTTCCAGCGCCTCGGGGGTTTCGTCAGCCGCCAACTCCCAGCCCATGCGGCGGGCAGCCTCGTCAATCCGGTCCATGGAGGCGGGCAACTGGTCGTAGTACTTGATGTAGTCGCGGACCGCCGTCTCTTGGTTCGCGAGGTATTTCTGCCAGTCAGCCTCGGTCCAGGAAAGTTCTCCGCAGTCGTCCCAGTCGTTGTCGAACAGCCCGTCGGATTCAGGATTGGTCATGTAAGGAAGCGCCTTGCGGCGTTGCCCTGCACAATGTGTGCCGGGTGCCTTCACGCAAATAAAAAGACCGCCGTTTGTCCGCGCCTGACGCTTCGCGCTTTTCCCCCTCGCCGCGACCGCGACCACCGACGCGGAACAGCCTGAAATAAGGTCATAACTGGGTGTTGTCAGTCCGGTGACGCGCGGTTCTTCTGCCTGCATGAGCGGGGTTTATCATACCATCGTGTATTTCAGCGGCCGGGTGCAGGGCGTGGGCTTTCGCTACCAGACGCTGCAGGTGGCCAAGGAGTTTGAGGTTTCCGGTGTGGTGCAAAATCTGCCTGACGGGCGCGTGCAACTGGAGGCGGAGGGCCGGGCGCAGGAAGTGAAGGATTTCATCGCGGCCGTGCAGGAGCGCATGGAAGGCCACATTCGCAAGGTGGAGCAAACGAGTGCGACGCGCTCGCCGCAATTTGCGGGCTTCACCATCCGCTAGCCATGCGAAGCGGGGCAACCTGGGCGGTCGAACTCGACGGTTTTGGCAAAACCTATCGGGCAGGCTGGGGTGGGCGCACGGTGCACGCGGTCGAGACGCTTTCGCTACGGCTGCCGGCCGGTCAGGTGCTCGGGTTGCTCGGGCCGAACGGCTCGGGCAAGAGCACCACGCTGAAGGCGCTGGCGGGACTCTTGCAGCCTTCGGCCGGTTCCTGCCGGATCTTCGGGGAGCCGGCGGGCAGCGATGCGGCGCGGGCGCGGATCGGCTACCTGCCCGAGTCGGTCCGGTTCGCGACGCATCAGACCGGTCGCGAGTTTCTGCGCTACTGTGCCGGTCTGAGTTCGCTGACGGACGTGCAGGCGGAGCCGCGGATCGAGGCGGTGCTGGCGTGGACCGGCCTGGGCGATGCGGCCGGGCGGCGCATTGCGTCTTACTCGAAGGGCATGCGGCAGCGGCTCGGTCTGGCGCAGGCGGTCCTGCATGAGCCGCAAATCGTGCTGCTCGATGAGCCGACCAGCGGCCTCGATCCCGAGGGACGCCTGGCGGTGGTGCGGCTGATCCGCGAACTGGCGGCGCAGGGGCGCACGGTCGTGTTCACCTCGCACCTGCTCGCGCAGGCCGAGGATGTCTGCGACCGGCTGGCCATGCTGGGCAAGGGACGCCTGCTGGCCAGCGGCACGGTGGGCGAATTGCTCGGGACCTTTGAGCGCGCGCCGGTGGCGACTTCGCGCCTGGAGAAAATTTACCTCGAGCGACTGCATGCACTGTCCTGAGCAAAATCGTCTTGGAACCGGAATCAGGCGAATGCGGCAGGTGGCGGCGCAAACGCTGATCGAGGCACTGCGCCTAAGACTCACAGTGCTGCTGTCGGTGGCCGGGGCTGGACTCGTGCTGATGGCGCTCTGGTTGCGGACCTTCAATTTCGGTGCGGCCGAGCTGAAGTTCATCGCGGACCTCGGCCTTGGTGTGATGGGCCTGTTGGGCACATTGCTGGCGGCCCTCTGCACAGCGCATCTGACTTATCGCGACCTCGACGGCGGGCTGGCGGCGGTCGTGCTGACGCGCCGGGTCGGACGCGGCGAGTATCTCGCCGGCAAGGTGCTGGGCGTGGCGGCGCTGCTGGCGCTGTTCACCGCGGCTCTGGCTTTGGTGCTGGGTATCATGCTCGGCGTGCGCGAGGCCCAGCTCGGGGCGACATTTGTGCCATTGCCGATTTTTCTGCAGGCCTGCGCGCTGGTGTGGCTGAAACTGACACTGGTCGCGGCGATGACCCTGCTCGTGTGCAGTTATGCCGGCTCAGAGCTGTTCGCCGTCTGCGCCGGACTGATGCTGGCGGTGGTGGCGCACCTGCGGCCGTTCACGCAGGCGGAGGGTTGGTTGTCGTGGCTGCGACTGTGGCCCAATCTCGGTCTGTTCGACGCCGAGCCTTTGCTCGCCGGAACCAAACTGGGGCTGACGGGACTCCTGGGGCTGACCGGGTATTGGGCGTTGTTCATGGGATTGTTCACCGGGCTGGCTGCCTATGTTTTCTGGCACCGGGAGATCTGAACATTTTGCGCGGTGGCTGCCGGCGGTTATTCTGCCGGCGACATTGCTCCTGGTGCGACCGTGGGAAGCCAGGCTGGGCCCTCCGCCCGACGCCAGCGCCACCGGTTCGCTGGCGGTGCTGGGCGGAATGCGGGCAGTGGCGGCCGGAGGCGCCTGGCTCAAGGCCAACCTTGCCTGGGAGCGGAGAGACCAGACGGCGACGCTGGGCTTGCTCGAACTGACCGTCGCGTCGGATGATCGCCCGCTATACTTCTGGTTCAACGCTGCGCGCATGATGGCGTATGATTTTCCGGCATGGCGGTCGGCGGACGCGCCCATGCTGCTGCGGGAGCGGATCGCCGCGGAGGAGGCCCGGCGGGCGCTGGCGTTTTTGGAGCGCGGAGTGACGCGACATCCGGCCAAGGCGGCGTTTTATCTCGAGATGGCAAACATCCGCCTGCGGGCGCTGGGCGACAAGGAGGGAGCGGCCGCACTCTTCAGGCTCGCCGCCGAGCAATCGGGCGCGCCCTATCACGCGGCCAGGATTTATGGGGAGCTGTTGCGCGAACTGGGGCGTCCGGCCGAGGCGCTGGCGTGGCTGAGGAGCGTGTTGCCAGGACTGCCGGCGGACGATCCGGCGGCGCGGCGCGACGTGGTGGAACAGCGCATCAGGGAACTTGAAGCGTTGGTCAGGGCCCGCTAACGCTGGAGGTCCATGTTCTCCGTCCGTCACTGGCTCGAAGCCTCACGTCCCAAGACCCTGCCCGCCGCGGTGATCCCCGTCATGGTCGGCACGGCGCTGGCGGCGGCGCATGGCGCGGCGGATTATGGCAGTGCGGCCATCTGTCTGGCCTTTGCGCTGCTCGTGCAGATCGGCACGAACTTTGCCAACGACTACTTCGATTTCGTGCAGGGCGCCGACACGCCCGCGCGCGTCGGGCCGCGGCGCGCAGTCGCCGCCGGTTTGATCGCACCCCGCACGATGCTGGCGGCGACGTGGCTGGTGTTGGGTGTGGCTTTTGCGGTGGGCTTGCTGCTGGTGCGCGAGGGCGGGTGGGTGCTGCTGCCCATCGGCATCGTGAGCATCGTGTGCGCGATCGCCTACACCGGCGGACCGTTTCCGCTGGGCTACAACGGGCTGGGCGACGTATTCGTGTTCATCTTCTTCGGCTTGGTGGCGGTGTGCGCCACATTCTACGTGCAGGCCGGTTACGTGTCGCCCGATGTGATTTCGTGCGCTGCGGCCATCGGGCTGCTGGCGGCAAATATCCTCGTGGCGAACAATTATCGCGACGCCGAGACCGATGCCCGGGTGGGCAAGAAAACGCTCGTGGTGCGCTTCGGGCGAAAGTTCGCCGTGTGGCAATACGGGTTGTCGCACCTCGTGGCGCTGCTGTGTCCGGTGGCGCTGATTGTGACCGGCGGCTATCGCTGGCCGGTGTTGCTGCCGCTCGTGCTGACCATGATGGCTATGCGCCTCACGCACCGGCTCATGGCATCGTGCGATCCGAAAGAGCAGATCGCGCTGCTCGCTCGCACGGCAGGATATTTGGCGCTGTTTGGTGTGCTGCTGAGTGTTGGGGTGGTGATCGGGAAATAGAAAAAGCGGAATGCTCGCGCAATAGTTGCACCGTTACCCATAGGAGGTCTTCGGGTTGTCGTGCCTCAATAAATTAATCGGAAAATCTCCTAGGCCTCATAACGTTGATCGGCAAATGATCACGACTCCATCCAATGCTGTATTGGAAAGAGACTTTTATGCGCGATTCTTCGGCGGGATGCTTGGCATCAATTTCCTCTTCTACACTTACTCAGTAATCACCGGCGGGATTTTGGCATTCTACTGTGTATATCTCGGCCTGCTCCTAAATGGACTGGTGGTCATAGTAGGGGTTTGCGTGGCGATACTCCAGAAGAGGAAGGTGGAGAGATTCAGACTCGCTCGGGCAGTGGCGGCGGTTGTCTCGGCGGGTGCGCTGGCTGGCGTAGTCGGCGGATATGCGATTCTGGCATTTGCGAAATGAATGGTAGGAATTAGAAGCCGATTCAGCAGCCGCATCGCAACGCCCTTGCGCTCACCTGGATCGCTCACACATCAGCGCTCAACATGGCGCCTTGGTCCAAGCAGGCCCGGCCAAAGAAAAAGGCGGGGTTCGGAGACTCCGCCCTAAAACGAAAACGAGCCTATGGCTCTCAGATCTTGCCGGCGAGCTTCGCCTTGAGCGAGGCCTTGTCCATCATGCCGACGAAGGTGTCGGCGAGCTGGCCGCCCTTGAAGAGCAGCATGGTCGGGATGGCGCGGACGCCGTACTGTGCGGCGAGCTCGCCGTTGTCGTCCACGTTGACCTTCGCGATCTTCAGCTTGCCGTCGAGCTCGGTGGAGAGCTCGTCGAGGATCGGGGCAATCGCCTTGCACGGGCCGCACCACGGGGCCCAGAAGTCCACGAGGGTGGGGGTCGCACTGGCGACGGCGCTGGAGAAGGTGTTCGTATCGAGGTGGGCGATTTTGTCAGACATGGTTTTGAGTTAAGTGGGTGACCGCCGAAAGGCAAGCCGGTGGCTAGCGAGGGGTGGCTTTATGGATGATCTCGGCCAGTTCCTGCGGCTCGACGGTGCGCAGGTGTTTGCCGCGGGTCTTCAGTTCCTCGAAGGTCTTGATGACGGTCTCGGTCATGCGGCCGTGCGTTTCTTCGGAGCCGCCGACGATGGTGAACTCTTCGGCGGAGGTGAGGCGCTTGTGGCCGTCTTTGTTATCCAGGCCGACGCCCAGCAGGTGGGCGGGCTTGGGCTTACGGCGACGGGTGGCTTTCTTCATCTTGCGGTGCCACCGTGGTCGGGGCGGCCGGGGTTTCAAGCGGGATTTCCTCCACGGCGACGCACAGGATGTCGGTGAAGGCCTCGTTCTGCTCGATGCGCAGCTTCTTGAGGCGGGTGAGCTCGAGCACGGCGAGGAATGTGGCGACGAGCCGGCGCAGCGTGGTGTGCTCGGGCAGGAGCGCGGTGAACACGAAAGACTTCGTGGTCTTGATGTGCTCCAGCACGTATTCCATCTGGTCGGCGACGGTCACCTGTTCGGCGTGGATCTCGCCGACGACGAGCTTCTCGGCCAGGCGGCGGAGCACGAGGTTGAAGGAATTCCAGACCTCGATGCGGTCCACATGCTGCAGGGGTCGGTCGGTGGCCGGCGCGAAGGCCGAAGCGATGCGGGGCAGGAGATTCTGCGCCTCGAAGGACATGAGCCCGAGCCGGCCGGCGGCCTCCTTGAACTTCTTGTATTGGATGAGCTGGTGGACCAGTTCCCAGCGCGGATCGAGGTCGTCTTCCTCGGCATTGGGATCGACTGCCTGCTGGTGCTTGGGCAGGAGCATGCGACTCTTGATCTCCATCAGCGTGGCCGCCATCACGAAGAACTCGCCGGCGAGCTCGATCTGGAGCTCCTTCATCGCGTAGATGGCATCCAGGTATTGCCGGGTCACCGTGGCGATGGGGATGTCGTAGATATCCAGCTCGTTTTTCCGGATGAGGAAAAGCAGCAGGTCCAGCGGACCCTCGAACACGGGAAGTTTGATGCGATAATCGGCTTCGGCAACCACGGGGCGAGTCGAGGGACGGAGCGGAGCCGGCGCAATGGAAAAGTCGGTGCGATGGGGTCGCGGTTGCCCTTTGGCCGCACCACTTTCCGCTTGAATCCGGGCCCTCGGAAGGGAACCTTCAGGGCCGATGTCCTCCGCCTTTCTGCCGTTTCTCATCCAGATCCTGCTCGCCGCCGGCATCACCGTCGGCGTCATCGCGGCCAGCCACCTGCTTGGCCAGCGCGCGCGGGGCAGCAAGATCAAGGACGCGGCCTACGAGTGCGGCATCCACTCCGATGGCAGCACGCACACGCGCTTCTCGGTGAAATTCTACGTCACCGCGATGCTGTTCATCCTGTTCGACATCGAGGTTGTGTTCCTCATCCCCTGGACCTTCGTCTATCGCGACTTTCTCGCCAACCACATCTCGATTCTCGCCCCGATGCTGTTCTTCCTCGGCGTGCTCGTCCTCGGCCTGTTCTACGAAGTGAAGAAGGGTGCTTTGGAGTGGGAGAAGTAAAGACCGCGCCGAGCGCGGCAAATCCCAGACGCCAAAGGTCCAAATTCCAAAAATGGCGTTCGAACCCTCACTCCGCTCCGTTGGTCGGCTTTGGGTTTTGGCGTTTGGGCACTGGAATTTTTAACGCATGCGGCTCGACAAATACATCTCCCGCGCCCGTGTCGCCGACCTTGGCAGCGCCGATCTGGAGGGCGCGCTGGTCGAGCTGCTGAATCTCACGGTCGAGCGCTTTCCCGACCTGAACAAGGATACGCTGCTCAAGGGCCTGTTGCGCCGCGAGAGCACGATGACGACTTACCTGGGCGGCGGCGTGGCCATGCCGCATGTGCGCCTGAAGATGAACCGGCGTTACCTCCTAGCCGTGGGGCGCAGCCACTACGGCATCCGTTACGACAGCGCGATCGAGAGCGAGCCGGTCCACCTCGTGGTGATGCTGCTCGCCGATGAGAAAACCCGGGATTACCTGCAGCTGCTCGCCGCCCTGGCCCAACTGTTCAAGGATCCGGCCTTCGTGGAGAGCCTGCTGAAGGCGCCGGACCTTGACACGCTTTACGAACTCCTGTTCGCCGGCTTTGGTGGCGTGGCCGTCAAGGCCCTGCCGGCATCGCAAACCCGGCTCAACCGTGTGGTCCTGCGCGAAGCCGGCCGCATTGCCACGGGCAGCGGTTGCACGGGACTCATGGTCTTTGGCGATGTTTTCACCGGCCGCATCCGCGCGCCCAAGATCGAGGGCTCGCTCAAGAGCATCCTCGTCACGCGCAACCTGCCCGAGGGCGAGGCGCGGCCCGGCCGCTTCGACGAGAGCGTGCAGGTTCGGTCCTTTTCCAGCCAACGGTTGGCCCAGCTGCGCAGCGCCGTGCTCGTCGGCCTGACCCGCGGTTTCATCACGTTCAAGGACCGCCTGTGCTGCATCGGCGGCCTGGCCGGTTCCAACCAGTTTGACGCCATCGTCATTGTTGACGTGGAGAAGGAGTTTTCGACCCTGCTGAGCGGGCACGCGGATCTGCTGCCCGCCGACGTGAAACCCGAGGTTTTGGAGCGCGTGATCGCCGTGGCGACCGAGCTGGCGGTGGAGGGCAGGGAAGGCCGCCCGGTTGGCTGCCTGTTTGTCGTGGGCGACCACGAGAAGGTTGAGAAACTGACCAAACCGCTCGTGCTAAATCCGTTTTACGGCTACAAGGAGGAGGATCGCAACATCCTTAACCCGTTCATGGATGAGACGATCAAGGAGTTTTCCTCGATCGACGGAGCCTTTGTCATCGGCGGGGACGGCGTGGTCCACGCCGCGGGTGCGCTCATCCAGGCCGCGGACTTCAACCATGCCTTGCCCAGCGGGCTAGGCACCCGGCATGCGGCGGCGGCGGCAATCTCGGTCGCGGCCGATTGCATCGCCCTGGTGGTTTCATCCAGCACCGGCCAGGTGACGCTCTTCCGGCGGGGCGTGATGATGCCTTTGACGGAAAACAAGGTAAACGCCTGAGCGGGCGGTCCTTGATCAGGAATTCTGTAGGGAAGAAGATTGTGGTTGCACAGGCCTAGCGCGCGGCTTTTCTCTCGACCCTTCCAACCCATTTAAAGCCATGCAAGAAACCGTCACCCTGGAATGCACCGAAGCCCGTAAGGAGGGCAAACCCGCCTCCCGCTATCTCACGAAGCGCAACAAGAAGACCGTCACTGAGCGCATCGAGAAGAAGAAGTATAACCCCTTCCTCAAGCGCCACACGCTCCACAAGGAGATCAAGTAACGGATTGGCTGTAGCGGCGCTCTAGGAGCACCGCCACTACCTAAAATTTTCAAGGCCGGCTCCCTCGCGGGACCGGCCTTTTTGCTGGGCGCTTACTTCTTGTTGGCCTCGACCGGCATCGGGGGCGTGCTGGTGCCACCGGCGGCGAGTTGGGCGCGGCGGGCGGCTCGCCAGCTGTCGCGATGCTTCCGAATCCAGTCGAGCAACGCGCGTTCAAATCCGATGTCGTAGCCCAGGCGTTCGGACTCGATCCACTTGTGCTTCAGGATCTCCTCCCGTTCGGCCAGAAACTCCTGGTAGAGGCTCGATTGCTTTACGAAGTCTCGGTTATCGCCGCTGTCGGGAATCTGGGGACTGGGTAGGGGCATACGGGGACGCTCAGAAACAATATTCGGAATCTCCGACACTTCCAGTCGGCTGAGATTGGCCCGTCTTTAGCGTCATGTGCCGAAACGCTAGAGGTGTCGTCTCGCGCCTGTCAACCCGCGTGCGGCACTTTCAGCCGATTGAGCAGCGTCGTGGCGATTTCGCGGAACGCTTTGGCCGGTTTGCCCGACACCGCGCTCACCGTCACGGGCTGGCCGCTGTCGCCGCCGGCGCGGATTTCGGGGAAGAGCGGCACCTGGCCGAGAAGGCTCGTGCCGAGCATCTCCGCGATGGTCGCGCCGCCGCCTTCGCCAAACAGGTGCTGGCGCGTGCCGGTGGCATCCTCAAACCAGCTCATGTTCTCCGCGACGCCCAACAGGGGCACGTTGACCTTCTGGAACATCAGGCCGCCCTTGCGCGCGACGTTGGTGGCCGCAGGCTGCGGGGTCGTCACAAGAATGGCGCCGTCGAGGGGCAGGGTCTGAACGAGGGAAAGCTGGGCGTCGCCCGTGCCGGGCGGGAGGTCGATCAGCAGCACGTCAAGGTCGCCCCATTTCACGTTTTGGACGAACTGCTGGATCGTCTTCATGATCATCGGACCGCGCCAGACGACCGGGGTGTTGTCATCCACGAGGAAGCCCATGGACATGACCTTCACGCCGTGGCGTTCGAGCGGGACGAGATTTTCGCCGTCCACCTCGGGCCGGGCGCCGCCGAGGCCCATCATGAGCGGCACGGAGGGGCCGTAGATGTCGCAGTCCATCAGGCCAACGCGGCCCGGGCGGCCGGATTTTTCAAGGATCTGGGCGAGGGCGCAGGCGAGGTTGACCGCGAAGGTGGATTTGCCGACGCCGCCCTTGCCGGAGGCGATGGCGACGGAGTGTTTCAGGCCGGCGGGCGTGGTGCCTCCGCCGAGGTTGGCGGTGCCGGGCTTGGGCGCGGCTTTGGCGGCGGAGACCGCGAGTTCGACGATCACATCCTTCACGCCGGGTTGGGCGCGCAGGCAGTGCTCGATCTCGGTCTTGAGCATCGTCGGCACCTTGGGATCCGAGGTCGTGATGGCGACCGAGACCTTGGCCGTGCCGTCGGCGAAGGCCGCCGAGCGCACGAGTCCGAAGGACACGATGTCCCGGCTGAAACCGGGATACTTCACTTGCTTCAGGGCTTCCTTGATGGAGTCGGCGGTCACGCGGGATGGGAAAAGTGCTTGGAAAACAAGGCCGTTTTGACCTTGTGAGGTGCGAGCGGGGAGTAAAACAAAAACCCGCCGCGAACTTTTTTCATTACTTATCGTCCCACCCTCCATGCGTAACGCTTTTTGCCTCCTGTTCGGTCTGGTCCTCGCCACCGCCGCCATCGCCCAACGCGACATCGGCATCGTCGATGTCAAAGGTGACGCCAATGTCATGGGCATCACCGTGACGTCCTCGTCCGCCGAGCTGCAAAACCTCGCGATGCAGGCCTTCAACGCCCACGGCCGCTACAAGCTCTACGCCAGCGGCGCGAGCTACTCGATCAACTTCGCCCCCGCGGGCGCGACCTCGGTCACCGTGACCATCGCGCGCGGCGGCTCCACCACGCACACGCAGACGGTCTCCGGCACGAGTCTGCGCAACGCGCTCCTGCGCGCCGCCGACGTGGCCGTGACCAAGACCAGCGGCCTGCGCGGCTGGTTCGCCGGCAAGCTCGCCTTCGTCGGCGAGCGAACGGGCAAGACCGAGATCTACACCTCCGACCTCTTCTTCGGCGAACTCGTGAAGTGGTCCAGCGACGGCAAACAGGTCATCGGTCCCCGCTGGTCGCCGGACGGCTCGAAGATCGTCTATACCAGCTACCGCACCAGCTTCCCCGACATCTACCAGATCGAGTTCGCCAGCCGCCGCATTTCTCTCCTCGCCAGCTTCAAGGGCACGAACAGCGGCGGGCGCTTCAGCCCCGACGGTTCCCGCCTCGCCATGGTGCTATCGGGTGAGGGCAATCCCGAGGTCTATGTCGGCAACGCCTCCGCCCGTCAGTTGAAGCGCCTCACCAACAACCAGTCGGTCGAGGCCTCGCCGACCTTCTCGCCCGACGGCGGCCGCATCCTCTACGTTTCCGACGCCGCCGGTGGCCCGCAGCTCTACACGATTCCCGTAGGCGGCGGTTCCGCCACGCGCTTGGCGACCAATATTTCCAAATACTGCGCTGAGCCCGATTGGAGCGCCGCCGACCCGAGCAAGATCGTGTTCACCGCCGGCGTGGGCCGCGGTTACCAGTCGGCCGTCTTCGACACGAAGAGCGGCACCAGCAAGATCATCACCAAGGCGCCGACCGACGCCATTGAGCCGGTCTGGCTCGCGGACGGACGCCACATCATCTGCACCTACCGCGCCGCCAATACCAAGGTGCTCTACATCGTGGACACCGAGTCCGGCAAAGCCACGCGCCTCAGCCCGGCCGCGTTTGGCAACGCCGGCAACGCCAGCTACCTCGCGCCCTGATTCATGCGCCTGCTTTTTATCGGCGACATCGTCGGCAAACCCGGCCGGGAGATCGTTGGTGCGGTCGTGCCGAAACTGCGTGCTGAACGGGGAATCGATTTCGTCATCGCCAACGCCGAGAACGCCGCCGCCGGGGCGGGCATCACGGGCCTGATTGCCAAGACGCTGCTCGAATCCGGCGTGGATGCGATTACGCTGGGCGACCACGTCTGGGATCAGAAGGGATTTGAGACCGACATCGCCTCGCTCGACCGCGTGTGTCGGCCGGCCAATCTGCCGGCGACGAGCCCCGGGCGGGATTATCTG